>JBBQZI010000054.1:0-15754 GCA_038207855.1 Burkholderiales bacterium | reverse complement strand
GGGTTTGGGCGGGAAAACGCCCAAAACCACCAGTCTGGCGCAAAACGATGTTGAAATCGTCACCAGACAAAATTACCAAATTATTCAAGTAAATCATTAACTTATGGAGTTTCAATGTGCGAACGTTGGGACACTACTGATGCCAACTGTTTAAATTCTAGGGTTTACCCTAAAATCACTGGTGTCAATTGAAGTCAGCAATACGGAGAAAATCATGAACCATTCAGTATTGAAATCAGCCTGTCTGTCGACTCCAGCGGATGCCGCCCGGACGCTTGACGAGTCCATTCATGCGCAATTGGCGAAAGCCAGCATGGGCTTGTCGCCTATTTCTCTGGCGTTGTCGTATGCCGATTGGGCTATGCACTTGGCAGTTTCACCGGGACGCCAGGCATTGCTGGCTCAAAAGGCGGCCGACATCTCTCGTAGTTTGGCATCCGAATGGTTCAAGGGTGTGTCACCCCAAGCCATCAGCCCAGCAAGCACCGCAGTCGAACTTGATCCGCGATTTACCGATCCCAACTGGAATCAGTGGCCATTCAATGGCATGAAACAAGGATTCAAAGCCAGCGAAGCCTGGTGGCGCGATGCAGTACAAATTGATGGTATGTCCTCCCACAATCAGCATGTGATGGAATTTTTTACCCAGCAGGGGCTTGATGCTTTGGCACCTTCCAACTGGGGTTTGACCAATCCGCAATCGCTGGCAACCGCGCAAAAGACCATGGGCCAAAGCTGGCTCAAGGGTTTGCAGCACTTTGCCGAGGACGCACTGTCGCAGCAAGCATTAAGCAAGCATGCGCCTACCAACCGAGTTAAACCCCTGCCTTTCAAGGTTGGCAAAGACGTGGCTGTGACACCGGGCAAGGTGGTCTTTCGCAATCACCTGATCGAGTTGATTCAGTACACGCCCACAACATCCAAGGTGTACCCGGAACCGATTCTGATTGTGCCGTCATGCATCATGAAGTATTACATTTTGGACCTGTCGCCGGCCAATTCGATGGTGCGCTATCTGGTCGAGCAGGGGCATACGGTCTTCATGATCTCTTGGCGCAATCCAGATGCATCAGACCGTGCCTTGGGCATGCAGGATTATCTTCAATCGGGTGTCATGGCTGCCATGGCGGCGGTGAAAGAGCAGGCGCAAGCGCCGCGCATTCATGCGCTGGGTTATTGCCTTGGTGGTACTTTCCTGGCAATTGTGGCGTCGGCGCTCGGCGCTTGCCAGGTCAAGCCGCAAACTCGTGCAGCTTCCTCCGAGCACGCCCCCTCTTGGCATCGTCGGCTGGATGACCAATCGTGTCTGGAGAACATGCCAGAACTGGCGACCGTGACCCTGTTGGCGGGGCAGACCGACTTTAGTGAGCCCGGTGAGCTGGGTATTTTTATTGACGCAGATCAGCTCAAAACCCTGCGCGAGTCCATGGCACGCACCGGTTACCTGACTGGTTCGCAGATGGCGGGCTCGTTCCAGTTTTTGAATGCCCGCGATCTGATCTTTACGCGTAATACGCGTCGCTACCTGCTGGGCGAAGATGAGGTTGGCAACGACATGATGAGCTGGAATGCTGATGTCACGCGACTGCCCGAGCGCATGCATGACGAATATTTGTCATCCCTGTTTTTGAGCAACGCGCTGGCCAGCGGTCATTACCGGGTAGCTGGGCAGGGCGTGGCGCTGAAGGATATCAAAGCCCCGATGCTGGTTGTGGGAACACTGCGCGATCATGTGTCGCCATGGCAATCAGTCTACAAAATTCACTTGCTGACCGATACCCACATCACCTTTATTTTGGCGGCTGGCGGGCACAACGCTGGCATTATCTCGGAGCCCGGGCATCCACGTCGCAGCTACCAAAAGGGTCATGCTGAACCGGGGCATGGATGGATTGAACCGGAAGACTGGCTGCGCCAAGCTCCCTTGTTTGAGGGTTCCTGGTGGCCTGCCATGCACGATTGGCTGGCGCAGCGCTCAGGTGCCATGGTGCCGGCACCGCAATTCAAGTCTGAGCACGTCCTGGCTGATGCGCCGGGTGACTACATCATGGTGCGCTATGCAGATTGAAGACAGTCAAAAACAACGTATGGGCGCATCAATGGAAGCGCTCAATGCTCGTATTGCCCGCCTGGCGATGGCGCTGAACATACCGCTGCAGGATGAGGCCGCCGTCAAGGTCCTGATGGAAAAATCCGGCATCGCCGAGGTGCTGCATGAACGCCGGGTGCAAGCAACCAATCAGCCCGCTGTGCACCATTCACATGGTCCGGAGCGTCGAATCGCCCAGCAGCGTGAGGAATTGCGCGGCTTGCTGTTGTTGCGCTACCACATGGAGGCCACTAGCCTGAACACCACCGGCCTGGAGTCAACCCGTGAAATGTTGTTACAGGTTGAAGAGAACCTGGTGCGCCAAGGATTCAAGCCAGGGGCTGACGGCTTGGGCATGGATGATTTTTTTAACCCAGTGTGACTTTAAGCCGCTGATTTTTTTTCAACTCAAGTTGACATGATGCCTTCCCAAAATAATGATTTAATTGAAAATTTCACTTTTGATGAAATAAAAATAGGGCAAGGTGCCCGCCTCTTGCGTACGCTGACACTGGCTGATATTCAGGCCTTTGCAGCAGTTTCCGGTGATACCAACCCGGCGCATTTGAATGCTGAATACGCCAATGACACCTTGTTCCATGGGGTAATTGCCCATGGCATGTGGAGTGCCGCGCTGATTTCAGCCTTGCTGGGCACCCAGTTTCCTGGGCCTGGCACCATTTATCAAGACCAGGCACTGCATTTTGTCAAGCCGGTGCGCGTGGGCGACACCTTGACGGTGACAGTGACGGTTACCCAACTGAATCCGGCCAATGGCAGCGTTGAACTCGATTGCCAGGTCATCAATCAACGCGGTGACAAGGTACTCAGTGGCACGGCTCGGGTGCTGGCACCCACGGTCAAGGTGAGTTTGCCGCGCGTCGATGCCCCACGGATTCAGCTGCTTGACCCACAGGCGCGCTTCAAGGACTTGCTGGCCTTAGGGCGAGGTCTGGAGGCGGTGCGCTGCGCTGTGGTGCATCCTTGCGACGCAGGCTCACTCAGCGGAGCGATGGATGCGGCGCGTTATGGCCTGATCGTGCCGGTTCTGATTGGCCCGGAGGTGCGCATTCGCCATGTCGCCGCTGAAGCCGGCATTGACCTGACCGGCGTTGAAATTATCTCGCAGCCACACAGCCATGCGGCCGCTGAAAAGGCCGCCGATATGGCCGCTGCCTGGGATGTTGAAATGCTCATGAAAGGCAGTTTGCATACCGATGAACTGATTCATGCGGTCTTGGCCAAACCCATACTGCGCACCGGACGGCGCATGTCGCATGTGTTTCGCTTTGACGTGCCGCTGTACCACAAGCCACTGCTGATCACCGATGCGGCCCTGAACATTCGCCCGACCTTGCAAGAGAAAGTTGACATCATTCAAAACGCCATCGACTTTGCCCGTATCCTGGGCGTGGCCGTGCCCAAGGTGGCGATTTTGTCTGCGGTTGAAATGGTCAACCCCGGCATTCCCTCGACACTGGAAGCGGCTGCACTGTGCAAGATGGCCGAACGCGGCCAGATTACCGGTGGTGTGCTGGATGGTCCGCTGGCCTTTGACAACGCGATCTCTATGGCCGCTGCCCAAATCAAGCACATTGAGTCCGAGGTCGCTGGCCACGCCGACATTTTGGCCGTGCCCGATCTGGAAAGCGGCAATATGCTGGCCAAGCAACTCGAATATCTGGCCGGTGCCAGTGGCTCAGGTATTGTGCTGGGTGCCCGCATTCCAATTGCGCTGACCAGCCGTGCCGATGGCCCGAGCAACCGAGTCGCCTCGGCGCTGCTGGGCTTGCTGGTTGCGCACAACGCGCGTCGTGATCACCCCCGTTCTATCTGGTAAGGAAAAAAAATGGCAATTTTGGCAGTTAATGCGGGCTCGTCCTCGCTCAAATTTTCACTCTATCCCCTGCAAAATGGGCAGGTTCAAACGCAGATTCTCAGTGGCAACATCGAAGGCTTGGAGCCCGGTGGCGCCCCAGAGATGCGCTGGACATTTGCGGGCCAAGACCACAAGGGTCCGCTGGCATTGGGGCACGAGAATGTTTTTGCACAAGCCTTGCTGCGCCTGAGTGAGTTGCTGGCGGGACTGCCGGGCATCCCGGCATTGGCTGCCGTGGCACACCGGGTGGTGCATGGCGCGGCCAGCTACCGCGCCAGCGTCATCGTTACCGATGAAGTGCTGGCACAACTGACCCAGTTCAACGCACTGGCACCCCTGCACCAGCCGCATAACTTGGCTGGCATACGCGCTTTTCGAGAGGCGTTTGCAGGATTGCCGCAAGTGGCGTGTTTTGACACCGCTTTTCACGCCACCTTGCCAGAGGTCGACTACCGATTTCCGCTGCCCGAAGCGCTGTACCAGCAAGGCCTGCGTCGCTACGGCTTTCATGGGCTGTCTTACCAATACGTGATGGGCACCTTGCAGCAGCACAGTACGCGCGCTCAGGGCCGGGTGCTGATGGCGCACTTGGGCAATGGCGCCAGCCTGTGCGCCGCGCACAATGCCAAAAGCGTGTCCACCACCATGGGCTTTTCAGCACTTGATGGCTTGATGATGGGCACCCGCCCCGGCTCGCTGGATTCGGGTGTTTTGCTGTATCTATTGGCGCAGGGTTGGGACCACGATCGCTTGCAAAAGCTGCTCTACAAGCAAAGCGGCTTGCTGGGTGTGTCGGGCATTTCAGCCGATATGCGCAGCTTGCGGGCTGATTCAAGTGCCGCTGCCCGTCTGGCCATTGACATGTTTACCTACCGGGTGGTGCGCGAAAGCGGCGCGCTCGCAGCGAGTATGCAGGGTCTTGATGTGCTGGCCTTCAGCGGTGGCATTGGCGAGCACGATGTGATTTTGCGCGCTGAAGTGGCGCAACGGCTGGCCTGGATGGGCGTGGTGCTTGACCCGCAGCGCAATGCGCTGGCGACTGGTAACGCCGTCATGGCGATTCATGCGCCCGCCAGTTCGATTGAAGTGTGGGTGGTGCCGACCGATGAGGGTGTAGTGGCTGCGCGGGAAGCTGCTGCGCTGGTTTGTCGGTGAAGCTTGTTTGCGATACTTGAGCCCATGCAACTTCAAGACATTCTTTATTCCCAGGGCTTTGGTACGCGCCGCGTGTGTGCTGGCCTGATTCAACAGGGTTTTGTTCAGGTTTATAAGGAAAATGACCCTCTAGCCCTTGTTAAATATGCGCAGTCAGCTATTGAATTGGTAGCAGATGGTTTGCGTTTTCAGGTACAGGGTGTGGACTGGCCCTACGCTGAAAAAGCCTATGTGATGCTGCACAAACCCACCGCCACTGAATGCTCGCAAAAGCCATCCACCTACCCCAGCATTTACAGCCTGTTGCCAGCGCCACTGCGTCAGCGGCCGCAAAAAGGTGCAGTGCAAGGCGTACAGGCGGTCGGCCGGCTCGATCAGGACACTACCGGCCTGCTGTTGCTGACCGACGATGGCAAATTCATCCATCGCATGAGTTCACCGCGTCACCATGTGCCCAAAGTCTACGAGGTCACCGTCAAGCATCCGCTGGACGAGCGCCAGGTCAATCAGCTGCTGGCCGGCGTGGTGCTCGACGATGATCCGAAACCGGTGCGCGCGGCGGCCTGCGACGCGGTGTCTGAGTTTCACTTGCGCCTGACGCTGACTGAAGGCAAGTACCACCAGGTCAAGCGCATGGTGGCGGCTGTCAGCAACCGGGTCGAAACGCTGCACCGTTCACAAATCGGCGGGCTCAGGCTGCCTGATAACCTGGCACCGGGCCAATGGCGTTGGCTCAGCACAGCAGATCTGGCGCTGATCAATCAGTAAGGTCGCTTCAACTTGAAGTTGCCAACTATTCACAAAATCTGAGCCTTCTCAATGAAATCTATGCAGTTGTACGCAAGGCTTGCGTTATGCGCCGCTTTGCCTTATTTCGGTTTAACCATGGCGGCAGGGGCCCAACCCAGCAAGGTTTTTCTTGAAGAGCTGACCTCGGTTGAACTGCGTGAGAAGGTTATCGCCGGCGCCACGACCGTGCTGGTGCCCATCGGCGGGACCGAGCAGAATGGCCCTCACATGGTGTTGGGTAAACATAATGTGCGTGTCAAATTTCTTGCCGGACAAATTGCCCAGCAGCTTGGCAATGCAGTGGTCGCGCCAGTGATTTCTTATGTCCCGGAGGGTGCCATCTTTCCGCCAGTCGCGCACATGCGTTTTTCGGGCACCATCTCCATCCCCGAGGCCACGTTTGAGTCCATCCTTGAATCAACCGCCAGAAGCTTCAAGCAACACGGATTTCACAACATTGTCTTTCTCGGAGACCATGGCGGCTACCAGAAGAATGAAGTTCGCGCGGCCAATAAGATCAATAAAGAATGGGCTTCTGACCCAAAGGTTCGAGTTTATGCGCTGACTGACTATTACGCTGTCGCTCAAGCCCCCTTTATCAAGATTTTGCGCAGCAAGGGGTTTTCGGATGCCGAGATTGGCATCCATGCGGGCTTGGCCGATACGTCGCTGGCCATGGCCGTTGACAAATCGCTGGTTCACACTGAGCTGTTGGCTGAAGGTGCGAAAAGTGGTCCAGCCGATGGCGTCTATGGTGATCCACGCAAATCCACGGCGGAGCTTGGAAAAATAGGTCTTCAGATCATCGTTGAAAAGTCAGTCCAAGCCATTCAAGAGGCGATCAAACACCGTGATGGTCGGTAACCCAATTAGTTGAAAGAGATATGAATTGTGATAGTTAATTTCAAAAATATAAGCGGCTGCGCTTCGCTTGTGCTGGTGATGAGTGGCATGACCCCATGGGCATCGGCGGGGACTACAGCAGCGGATTCACCTAAGAAGGCCGTGCAAACGATTCCCGGTATGCCATTGGTCATTGATCCTGAAAATCTCTACAGCGAAACTCAAACTGAGAAATTTAGCCCGGCCGTCAAGGGCGAACTTGAACGGGTTTATGTACCAAATTTGCGCTCGAACGATGTTTCCGTGATCGATCCCAAGACCATGAAGGTTGTTGACCGCTTCAAGGTGGGTCGGTCACCTCAGCACATCGTGCCGTCCTGGGATTTGCAAACGCTTTGGGTTGCCAACAACGCGGAACGCGGAAACGACGGAAGCTTGACACCGGTTGATCCCCGCACAGGCAAGCCCGCCGGCAAAGCTGTGCCGGTGGATGACCCTTACAACCTGTACTTCAGTCCGGATGGCAAGTCGGCCATTGTTGTGGCAGAAGCCAAACACCGCCTTGATTTCAGGGACCCGAAGACACTCAAATTACAGTATTCCATTGAAGTGCCCAAATGCGGGGGTATCAACCATGGCGATTTTTCAATCGACGGCCGTTATGCGGTCTTTACCTGTGAGTTCGAAGGAAGCATTGCCAAAATTGATCTCGTCAATAAGAGCGTTGTCGGCTATTTGCGGCTTAATCTTCCCAAAACACGCTTGAAAGACAGCGTCAAAACCTCATACCCATCGGAGTCAGAAATTTGCACGGCGACCAAGGGCATGCCGCAAGACATACGGATATCGCCCAACGGGAAAATGTTTTATGTGGCTGACATGCAGTCGGACGGCGTTCATCTGATCGACGCAGAGACATTCACGGAAGTCGGCTTGATTGCCACCGGTGTTGCGCCCCATGGCATTTATCCCAGTCGCGACGGAAAATTGCTCTATGTCGCCAATCGGGGATCACATGTCATTCATGGCAAGCGCAACGGACCGGGTAGTGTTTCCGTGATCGACTTCGCCAGCAACAAAGTCGTTGCCAATTGGCCGGTCCCCGGTGGTGGTAGCCCTGACATGGGGAATGTGAGCAATGACGGTAAATGGCTTTGGCTGTCTGGCCGGTTTGATGACGTGGTCTACCGGTTCGATACGGCTTCCGGAAAAGTGGACCAGATAAAGGTTGGCCAAGAGCCCCATGGGCTCACCGTTTGGCCGCAGCCTGGTCGGTATTCACTGGGGCACACTGGCAATTTGCGCTGAGAGTGGGTTTTCAGCAAAGGCGCATTGAACCCATGCCACATCTTTTGCTGAGGCCGCAGACGGGTCCATCTCAGTTATGCTTGTGCCATGAACCTGCTGTTTGATTCATTCTGGCGTGCCATTGTGTATTGCGTGCACCCGCGGGTGATGGTGCTGTCGATTTTGCCGCTGCTGCTGATGCTTGGACTCACACTGGGGCTGGGTTATTTCTACTGGGACGCGGCGCTGGCATGGGTGGGCGCCGGTTTGGACGCCTCCACCTTGATCGGTAGCATCACGGGCTGGATGCAGAGCATTGGTTTGGGTGGTGTCAAGTCCGTGCTGGTGCCGTTGCTTGTGATTTTTGCCGTTACGCCCTTGATTGTGGTGGTATCGCTGCTGATGGTGGCGCTGATGATGACCCCGGCTCTGACCGCGCTGGTCGCTGAAAAGCGCTTTCCAGCTCTGGAGCGCAAGCACGGCGGGTCGATGCTGGCGAGCCTGACTTGGTCGCTGTTGTCCACCCTGCTGGCATTGGTGGCGCTGGTGGTGTCGATTCCGCTGTGGTTTGTGCCGCCCTTGATTCTCATTTTGCCGCCCTTGATCTGGGGTTGGCTGACCTACCGTGTGATGGCATTTGATGCGATGGCAGAGCATGCAAGCAGCGAGGAACGGCGTGAAATTTTTCGCCAGCACCGGCTGTCGTTGCTGGGTATCGGTGTGTTTTCGGGTTTTCTGGGGGCTACGCCCGGCCTGATTTGGGCCTCTGGCGTAATGTTGCCCGCTGCGTTCCTGATTTTGGTGCCACTGGCTATCTGGATTTATACCCTGGTGTTTGCCATGTCATCCTTGTGGTTTGCGCACTATTGCCTGGCAGCCCTGCAAGTTTTTCGGGCCGTGGCAGCAGCTGCTGCGCCGCCAGTAGATGCGCTGGATGTGATCGACATAACTTCTGTAGCCTTGCCCCATGAACCCAACAACAACCCACGCGCCTCCTGATAGCCGATTGCGTTTTGGCCTGATCATCATCGGCGATGAAATACTGTCGGGCAAACGAACTGACAAACATTTGTCAAAGGTGATTGAATTGCTCAAGGCGCGCGGCCTGCCACTGGACTATGCCGCGTATGTGGGTGATGACCCCGAGCGCATTACTGCGGCACTCAAGCGGGCTTTTGCTTCGGGCGATGTGGTGTTTTCGACCGGTGGCATTGGCGCCACGCCCGACGACCACACACGCCAGTGCGCTGCGCGCGCGCTGGGTGTCGATTTGGCCCTGCAGCACGAAGCCAAGGCACTGATTGAGCAGCGCATGCGCGAGGTGGCGCTGGAACAGGGTCGGGTCTATGACGGGGCGGCTGCTGACAACCTGCACCGTCTCAACATGGGTATGTTTCCAGTGGGTTCGGCCATTATTCCCAACCCTTACAACAAAATTCCTGGTTTCAGTTGCGCTCAGGTGCACTTTGTACCTGGTTTTCCGGTGATGGCCTGGCCGATGATTGAGTGGGTGCTTGACACGTATTACCGCGAGCTCTTCAAGCGCCAAGCCTGGATCGAGAAGTCCATCATCGTGATCGGGGCCATGGAAGCCACTTTGACTCCGTTGATGGAACAAATTGAGCGTGAGCACCCCGGCATCAAGGTGTTCAGTCTACCTAGCGTGGACCATCCGCAGTTCGGCCGGCATATTGAACTGGGTGTCAAAGGTGCGCCGGACCGGGCAGCCCGTGCCTATGAGGCCTTGTTGTCAGGCTTGAAACCGTTCAATGTCACGCTCGGCCCTGAATTGGTGCAGTCCTGATTGCTCTATTTTGGTGCATCAAGACGAACGCGCACCATTTCGCAGCCCGATATATAACGTCGTAAATTGTCGAGTCTATGAAAGCGTGTGAACTCAAGGCAAAATAGCATCTTTGCCAGATCGCGGCCAAGCATGCGGTCTGGCACAAAAACTGCGTTCACTCAAACCAAACCCCTTTTTCAACAACGACCCAACCAGGAGTATTTGATGGCCAAGACCGTCGCAGACGTCATGAAGATGGTGAAAGACAACGAAGTCAAGTTTGTTGACTTCCGTTTCACCGACACCCGTGGCAAGGAACAGCACGTGACCGTGCCGGTTTCCCATTTTGATGAAGACAAGTTCATCTCCGGCCACGCGTTTGACGGTTCATCCGTTGCAGGCTGGAAGGGTATTGAAGCGTCTGACATGCAACTCATGCCCGACCCCAACACCGCCAATCTGGATCCGTTCTTCGAAGAAACCACCATCTTCATGAGCTGCGACGTGATTGAGCCCAGCGACGGTAAGGCCTACGAGCGTGACCCGCGTTCGGTGGCGCGCCGCGCAGAAGCCTATCTGAAGGCATCCGGTATGGGCGACACCGCCTATTTCGGTCCGGAACCAGAATTTTTCTTGTTTGACGACGTGCGCTGGAATACCGACATGTCGGGCACCTTCTTCAAGATTGATGACTACGAAGCACCCTGGAACTCGGGTAAAAAGATGGAAGGCGGCAACCGCGGCCACCGTCCCACCACCAAGGGTGGGTATTTCCCCGTGCCACCGGTTGACAGCACGCAAGACATGCGCGCCGAAATGTCGCTGATTCTTGAATCGCTTGGCATCCCGGTTGAAGTGTTCCACCATGAAGTAGCCGCCCCTGGCCAATGTGAAATCGGCACCCGTTTCAGTACGCTGGTTGAGCGCGCTGACTGGACGCAAGTGCTTAAATACGTGGTGCAAAACGTGGCCAACGCCTACGGTAAAACCGCCACTTTCATGCCCAAGCCCATCGTTGGCGACAACGGTAGCGGCATGCACGTGCACCAGTCCATCTGGAAAGACGGCAAGAACCTGTTTGCCGGTGACGGCTATGCCGGTTTGAGTGACTTTGCGCTGTACTATATTGGCGGCATCATCAAGCACGCCCGCGCCTTGAACGCCATCACCAACCCTGGCACCAACAGCTACAAGCGTCTGGTACCTGGTTTTGAGGCACCGGTCAAATTGGCTTACTCGGCCAAAAACCGCTCGGCTTCGATCCGCATTCCGTATGTGGCCAACCCGAAAGGCCGCCGCATTGAAGCGCGTTTCCCAGATCCACTGATGAACCCTTACCTGGGCTTCGCGGCCTTGATGATGGCTGGTCTGGACGGCGTGGAAAACAAGATCCACCCCGGCGAAGCTGCCACCAAGGACTTGTACCACCTGCCACCGGAAGAAAACGCCTTGATCCCGACCGTTTGCCACAGTCTGGACCAAGCGCTCGAATGCCTGGACGCAGACCGCGCCTTCCTGACCAAGGGCGGCGTGTTCACTGACGGCCTGCTTGATGCCTACATTGAACTCAAAATGGGAGAGGTCACGCGCCTGCGCATGGCAACTCACCCGATTGAGTTTGACATGTACTACTCGCTGTAATCGGTAACTTGCCCATGTTGTAACCCGTTGCACTGTGGGGCATCCAAAAAGGACGGTCTTGGCCGTCCTTTTTTATTGTGGGAAACTACTGCCGAGCCGTCGTGGCGTTGGCCGTTTTCGGGTTGGCACTGCATGACTGTTTAGAAGCGTGGAATTCCTATGAAGCAAGTGTTTTTGATAGCGGTCTTAGCGGGCGTTGTCGCTGTCCCAAGCCAGGCGCAGGAGTCTATTTACCGCTGTGGCAACGAGTACACCAACACCAAGCCTGACGCAAAGGCGCGCGGCTGCAAGCTGGTTGAAGGTGGCAATGTCACCGTGGTGCAAGGCACGCGTGTGCCCAAGCCTGCAGCATCCAAATCCAGCCCATCTGCCAGCACGGTAGCGAATGGCACGCGTGTTGACGGTGGTGAGCAAAAGGCCCGCGACTCCGATGCCCGGCTTATTTTGCAGTCTGAACTGAAAAAGGCGATCGCACGCCAAGAAGACTTGCTGAAGGAATACAACAACGGCGAACCCGACATGCGTGGCGGAGAAGCACGCAACCACCAGAAATACCTCGACCGTGTGGCCGAACTCAAAGCCAGCATGTCGCGCAATGAGAGCGACATCGCAGGCATTCGCCGCGAGCTTGAACGCCTGCCCGGCGCATCCAGTGCATCCGCGGCACGCTAATTCACTGGCCTTTAGCCCTTGAAGCCTGTTGAGATGACCACGCCGGCCAGCCACTTGAGCGCTGAGCGATTCAAACCATTTGACATGCTCGCGACATCTGTAGCGGTGGTACGCAGCAACGGCGAAGTGTTGTTTGCCAACGCCGCATTGGAAGATTCACTGGGTATTTCACGGCGCAGCATCGTGGGCTCGCACTTGCCCGACAGCTTCACGGAGCCCGCGCATTTGCAGACGGCGCTGAAGGCCGCTGACAGCAATGAATTTGCCGCCTTGCGTTATGACGCCTGGCTGCTGCGCCTTGGGCGTGAGGCCTTGCCGGTGCACGTCATCGTGACGCTGACGGAAAGCCATGACTTCATCGTTGAACTGCTGCCACTGGCGCAGCAAGCGCGCCAGGATCGTGAAGAACGGCTGGCCGAGCAAGCGCAGGCCAACAAGGAGTTGATCCGCAATTTGGCGCACGAAATCAAAAATCCGCTGGGTGGCATCCGGGGTGCAGCGCAGTTGCTCGAACTGGAAATGGATTCGCCCGAGTTGAACGAGTACACCCAGGTCATCATTCGTGAGGCTGACCGTTTGCAGTCGCTGGTCGACCGCTTGCTGGCCCCGCACCGCCGGCCGCACGTGGTGGGTGATGTGAATATTCACGAGGTCTGCGAGCGCGTGCGTTCACTCATCATGGCGGAGTTTCCCAAGGGGCTGACGTTGGTGCAAGACTACGACACCTCGATTCCCGAGTTTCGCGGTGACCGCGAGCAGCTCATTGCGGCGCTGCTGAATGTTGCCCACAACGCCTGCCAGGCGCTGACCGAGCGCATGGTCAATGGGGATGCGCACCTGATATTTCGCACCCGGGTGGCACGTCAGACCACATTTGGCAAGCAGCGCTATCGGCTGGCATTGGAATTGCATGTGATTGATAACGGGCCTGGCGTACCAGACTCGATCAAGGACCGCATCTTTTTTCCGCTGGTATCAGGGCGCGAAGGGGGTTCCGGCCTGGGGCTCACATTGGCGCAAACCTTTGTCGGGCAGCACCATGGTTTGATCGAGTGTGAGAGTGAACCAGGTCGTACGGACTTCAAGATATTGATTCCGTTGCCCTGAGCCACCCATTCAGTTGGTGACAGAACTGGCGCACCTGGTGTTGCTGCGGTCTGTTCCACAGTCAAAAGGATAAAAATGAAGCCTATCTGGATCGTAGATGATGACCAGTCCATCCGCTTTGTGCTGGAAAAAGCGCTGCTGCGTGAAAATTTGCCGTCCCGCAGTTTTACCAATGCGCGCGATGTGCTCACTGCACTGGCCAACGAGGACGAACGGGCACCGCAAGTGCTGGTCAGTGACATCCGCATGCCGGGTGGCTCCGGCCTGGACTTGCTGGAAAAGGTCAAAGCCAGATATCCCGGCTTGCCGGTGATCATCATGACGGCCTACTCTGATCTGGACAGTGCCGTGTCGGCGTTTCAGGGCGGGGCGTTTGAGTACCTGCCCAAACCGTTTGACCTGAACAAAGCCGTTGAGCTGATTCGCCGCGCGGTTGAAGAAAGCCAGCGCGAAGAGGTGAGCGAAGTGCTGATGGCCGATGCGCCTGAGATGCTTGGCCAGGCCCCCGCCATGCAGGATGTGTTTCGCGCTATTGGGCGCTTGAGTCAGAGCAATGTCACGGTCATGATCACAGGCGAGTCGGGTACCGGAAAAGAGCTGGTAGCACGTGCGCTGCACAAGCATTCACCCCGCGCCAAGGGACCATTTGTTGCGATCAATACTGCGGCAATTCCGAAAGATTTGCTGGAGTCCGAGCTGTTTGGTCACGAGCGCGGTGCCTTCACTGGTGCGCAGACCATGCGCCGCGGCCGCTTTGAACAGGCCGATGGTGGCACGCTGTTTCTTGACGAGATTGGCGACATGCCGTTTGATCTGCAAACGCGGCTGCTGCGGGTGCTGTCAGACGGTCATTTTTACCGGGTGGGCGGCCATAGCGCGGTTAAAACCAATGTGCGCGTGATCGCCGCCACACACCAGAATCTGGAACAGCGGGTCAAGGACGGCGGTTTTCGCGAAGACTTGTTTCATCGACTGAATGTGATCCGTTTGCGCTTGCCCGCCTTGCGCGAACGCCGCGAGGATATTGCCGCGCTGACCCGGCACTTTCTGCAGCAAAGCGCCGCCCAACTTGGGGTTGAACCCAAACGCATTTCTGAGGCCGCATTGGCTTGGCTGAGCACTTTTGCATTTCCTGGCAATGTGCGGCAACTGGAGAACATTTGCCATTGGCTTACCGTGATGGCTCCTGCGCAGGTGGTTGAGCCCAAAGACCTGCCGCCTGAAATTGGCATAACGCAGGGCGAGGCAGTCCAGGATACCGTGGTCTTGACGCCACCGGTGATGGCGCTACCCGCTGTCGGGGCTGGCGACTCGCCAAGCCATGGTGGCGACGCTTGGGAGCAGGGCTTGCAGGCGCAAGCCAGTGCTCTGCTGGCCACTGACCGCACCGATGTCTGGGATGAACTGACGCGTCGTTTTGAGTCGCAACTGATTTTGGCAGCACTGGCCGCCACACGCGGTCGCCGCATTGAAGCGGCTCAAAAGCTCGGTATTGGCCGCAATACCATCACGCGCAAGATTGCCGAGTTGGGTTTGGAGTAAAAAGTGCTTCTAGCCCTTATGGTATATGCGTAGGTAGCTATTTATTCGATAGCTATTGCTTATGCTGTGATGGGCAACACACAGCGGGTCACGCCAACTCCAGCACCACTGGCGCATGGTCGCTGGGGCGCTCATTTTTGCGCGGAGTTTTGTCAATCCAGCACGATTTGGCCTGGGGTTTGATTGCTTGGCTAAGCAGAATGTGGTCAATGCGCATGCCCCGGTTACGCCGGAACGCCATATCGCGGTAATCCCACCATGAATAGCTCTTTGGCGGTTGCTCGAACAGCCGATGCGCATCAAACAGGCCCAGCGCAATCAGCGCCTGTAAGTGGTAGCGCTCTTCGTCGGTGCAGTGGATCTGGTCGCGCATGCCCTCGGGGTCCCAGACGTCAGCGTCGTCAAAAGTGATGTTGTAGTCACCCATCAGCACCAGGTTCGGGTGCATCACCAGTTCGGTGCGCACCCAGTCACGCAAGCCTTGGAGCCAGGCCATTTTGTACTCAAACTTGTCGCTGCCGGGCTCCTGGCCGTTGGGAAAATAGGCACCAATGACGCGGAGGTTGGTGGCGCTGTCAGCCGCTGCATCGGCACCCAGCGCATACGTGCCGGTGATGACGCGTGACATATCGTCGTCAAAGCCAGGAATATTCTTCACCACGTCGGTGGCCGGTGTGCGCGACAACAGGGCCACGCCGTTGTAGGTTTTTTGGCCAAACCACTGCGCGTGATAACCTGCCTCACTGAATGCTTGCTCCGGAAATTTGTCATCCGTGAGTTTGAGCTCCTGCAAGGCCAGCACGTCAACCGGGTTGGCGGCCAGCCAGTCCAACACCTGCGGCAGCCGTACCGTCAGTGAGTTGACGTTCCAGGTTGCGAGTTTTATAGTCATATTGACCTCTAGCCCTTTAAATATAAGTGCAAGTAGCTATTAAATATGTAGCGAAGCCAGCACGCCAACCAG
>JBBQZI010000053.1:0-15794 GCA_038207855.1 Burkholderiales bacterium | reverse complement strand
CGGTGGCGGCGTTGTTCTTTGCCCATGCCTTGTACAAGGCCCCGCTTTTCTTCGTCGCCGGCAACCTGGATCACGGCGCCGGCACCCGCAACATCGACCACCTGACCGGCATGCGCCGGCATATGCCATGGACCGCGGCGGTGGCCCTGCTGGCAGCCCTGTCAATGGCTGGCCTGCCCTTGTCGCTCGGTTTCATCGCCAAGGAGGCAATCACCTTCGCCAAGGTCGAAGCTGAGGTGTTCGCGCTGGTCAGCTATGCCACGTTCATGGTCAACGGCATCGCCGTGGCGGTTGCGGCAATCGCTGCGATTCACGTCTTCTGGGGCCGCGATACGACGGCGCGCGAGGTGCATCCGCATGAAGTGCCGCTGTCGATGCTGGTACCGCCGCTGCTGCTGGTCGCGCTTGGCCTGCTGTTCGGCCTGCGCCCGACGCTGGTCGACCCGCTGCTGGGCGCGGCCGCACAGGCCATCGCCCCCGCCATCGATGCATCGACGGTCGACACCGCCTACGACACGAGGGCCGTGTTTGAAGCCAGCCTGAGCGCCCTGGCGTTCGGTGTCGCGATCTACCTGGGCTGGGATCGCCTGCATGCACTGCAGGAGCGCTCCCGCCCACTTGATTCGCTGGGTCCCGAGAGTTGGTACTGGCGCCTGCTCAAGGCCTTGCCGCGCACGGCGGCATGGCAGACGCGTCGATTCCAGCACGGCTCGCTGCCGAAATATCTTTTGCTGCTCGTCGCTGCAACCACCCTCGGCCTGCTTGCCCTGCTCTGGGCAGCGCAACCAAGCTTTGCCTGGCCCGCTACCGACACGCTGAGCGTGCCGGTGTTTGGCGCTGCGTTGCTGATCGCCGCGGGTGCGCTGGCCGCGCTCTTTGTGCGCGATCATCTGCTGCTCTTGCTGGTCAGTGGCCTAGTCGGTTACGGCAGTGCAGTGCTATTCCTGTTCACCGGCGCTCCCGATCTGGCCTTTACTCAATTCGCGGTCGAAACCATTTTCGTGGTGGTGGCGGCTGCGGTATTGCGCCATCTGCGCGGCTCGCCTTGCGCCGCAGACAGCGTGCCAGCGGCGGGCGAGCGGTTCAGGCCGCTGGCCCTGGCCATATCGGTCGCCTTCGGCGCGACCTTGACCATCCTGCTGTTGCTCGCTGCCGGCTTGCCCTTTGACAACGCGCTGGCGGATTTCTTCGCGGCGCAGAGCCTGCCGGCGGCAAATGGTCGCAATGTGGTGAATGTCATCATCGTCGACTTCCGTGGTCTTGACACCCTGGGCGAAATTGCCGTACTGGCCTTCGCCCTGCTGGCTGCCCGGCCCTTGTTCAAACGCGCGACGGGCGGGCCATCATGACCCGGCGCGCATTGATCGCCGAAGTTTTTATGCGGTTGATCTACCCGCTGTTGCTGCTCGCGTCGCTGTGGGTGCTGCTGCGTGGCCACAACGCCCCGGGTGGCGGCTTCATCGGCGGACTGCTGGCGGTGGCGGCCAGTTCCGCCTATGCGCTGACCTTTGACGCCGCGCGTGCCTTGCGCAAGCTGCCGCTCGGGCCGCAACAACTGGCCGCCATTGGGGTACTGGTCGCGATGTTCAGCGGTGTCCCAGCGCTATTCAATGACCTGCCTTTTCTGACCCATCCGTGGCGTGTGCTGCCGCTGGGGATTGCTGATTTACCGCTGTCGACGGTGATGCTGTTCGATATCGGCGTTTACCTCAGCGTCTGGGGCGCACTCGGCGGCTACTGCCTGGCGCTGATACGTTCGATTGAGGAGCCGGCATGATCTGGGCGGTCGCTTTTGCCATGGGCATCGTCATCGCCGCGGGCACCTATCTCGCGTTGTCGCGGGACCTGCTGCGCTGCCTGATCGGTCTGGCCTTGATTGGTAGCGGTGTCAATCTGTTGATGTTCGCTGCCGGGAGGCTCAGAAGCGCTGTACCGCCGATCATCGCCGAGGGGCAGCAGCAACTCGGCGTAGCGGCGAATCCGCTGCCGCAGGCGCTGGTGCTTACCGCCATCGTCATCGGCTTTACCCTGCTGTGCTTTTCGCTGGTGCTGGCGGTGCGGCTGCGACCGATCGCCGGCAACGACGTGACGTTGTTGCGCGCAGCAGAACCGCCAGCGGCGGATGAACAGAAGCCGGCCCTGGAGGACCCGTCATGATGCTGGTGCTGGCGCCCTTGCTGGTCCCGCTCGCCACCGCCATGTTGTGCGTGCTGACGCAGTCGATGCCGCGCTTGCAACGGCAGGTCAGCCTGTGCGGTGCTCTGGTGTTGCTGGCCTGTGCCATCGCCCTGGTGCGACAGGTGATGACGCAGGGGCCGGTCACGATGGTCGCCGGCAACTGGCCGCTGCCCTTTGGCATTGAGCTGGCGGCTGACCGCCTGAGTGCAGCGATGGTGCTGATCGCGGCGCTGATGGTCACCGTCACGTTGCTGTGGCAGACCAGCGATGCCGATGCGGCACCGTGGTCGCCGACGCTGCA
This sequence comes from Burkholderiales bacterium, assembly GCA_038207855.1. Lineage (GTDB taxonomy): Bacteria > Pseudomonadota > Gammaproteobacteria > Burkholderiales > Burkholderiaceae_C > Rhodoferax. The sequence continues at coordinate 13,315 of JBBQZI010000053.1, read as the reverse complement.
TCCGTTGCTGCATGGCCTGGTCGTTGGTGCGGGCGCTGCGTTTGTGACCGCCGATTTATTCAATCTCTACGTCTGGTTCGAGCTGGCGCTGATCTGCGCGCTGGGTTTGCTGGTGCATGGCGGCGCGCTGCGCCAGCTTGATGCGACGCTCAAGTACTTTGTGCTGAACGTTTTTGGCACGCTGCTGCTGCTGGCTGCAGTGGCTTTGCTTTACGGGGCCACCGGGCAACTCAACTTCCGGGCCCTTGGCCTGGCCAGCGCACAACTGCCGCCGGCCGTCGCCTTGCCGCTGCTGGGCTTGCTGGCGCTGGCGTTTCTGATCAAGGCGGCGGCGTTTCCCTTCTTCGCCTGGCTGCCGGCGTCATATCACACCTTGCCCGCACCGGTGCTGGCACTGTTCTCCGCGCTGCTGACGAAGATCAGCCTCTATGCACTGATCCGCCTGCTGAGCGGCGTTTTTCAACCGGCACCGCCCTTGTTGTTCGATGTGCTGGGCTGGATAGCTGTGCTGTCGATGGTGACCGGTGTCCTTGGCGCGGCCTATCACTGGGACATGCGTCGCATTCTGGCGTTCCACAGCATCAGCCAGATCGGCTACATCCTGCTGGCGATTGCGCTGGCCTCGCGCGCGGGCGACGCGGCGGCGATGTTTTTCGTGCTGCATCACAGCCTGGTCAAAGCCGGGCTGATTCTGACTGCCGCGCTGATCTTTCGCGCGACCGGCCACTACGACCTGCGCCGCATCGGCGGCCTGTACGCCCGCAAGCCATGGTTGGGCGTGCTGTTTCTGCTGCTCGCGCTGTCCTTGGTGGGGATTCCGCCTGTCAGCGGCTTCTGGGGCAAGTACCTGATCGTCCGCGCGGCCTTGGTGCAGGGTGAGTATCTCTGGGCGGCTGTGGCGCTGGCGGTGGGCGCACTGACCTTGTATTCGATGCTCAAGATCTGGCTGGAGGCCTTCTGGAAACCGCATCCGGATGGCGACTGGCAGCCGCCTGTCGCGTCGCTTGCCAGCCCGGCCACCCTGGGCCTCGGCGCCCTGGTGTTGGTAACGCTGTGGATGGGGCTTTTTCCTGAAACCACGATCGACTATGTCAACGCGGCGGCCGCAGGACTCAAAGGAGGCGTGCCATGAACCGCTTGCTTGCCCTGTTGCGGTTGCTGCTGCGCTTCCTCGTCCACTGCGTGTTGTCGGGCTTTTCCACCGCACGCATCATCCTGCAGCGCCAGCCGCCGGCGGCTGGTCTGCGGCGCCTGCGCTTCGCGCCGATGAGCGAAACCGGCGCTGCGGTGCTCGGTGCGATGGTCACGCTGACGCCCGGCAGCAGCGTCATCGACATCGACCTGGAGCAGCGCGAAATGCTCTTGCACCTGCTCGATGTCACGACAGCCGAATCGTCCTTCATCGCGATTCGCCGCGATTTCGAGCGCGACATCGTCCTGCTGTTTCCGCCGCGGGAGCAAGCATGATTGCGCTGTTTGTGATCACGGTACTGATGGCTGTAGCCTTGGCCGTCCTGCGCTTCGTCCGCGGACCGAGCGATACCGACCGCATCATCGCGCTCGACATCCTGTTCGCCGCCGCCATTGCGCTGTGTGCTGCGGCGGCGCTGCATACCCAGCGCATGCTTTTTCTTGATATCGCGATCGGAGTCGCCCTGGTCGGCTTCGTCGCCACCCTGGCCTGGGCGCGACTGGTCGAACGCCAGGCCGATGCCAGCCCGTCGGCGAAGGACGAGTCATGAGCTTTGTCGGTGCCATCCTGATCGGACTCGGGGCGCTCATACTGCTGCTGGCGAGCATCGGCCTCTTCGTTTTGCGCGATGCCATGTCACGCCAGCACGCGGCGACCAAGGCTGGTTCGCTTGGCGTGGTTTGCATTGTCTTTGGCACGGCGCTAATCGGTGGCGATGCCGGGTGGCTCTGGCGCGCGGCGGCGATCATTGCGATCGTCTGGCTGACCATGCCGGTCGCCTCGCATGTCCTGGCGCGGGCGGCGCTGCGTGCCCGGCGCAAATTCAGATCGCAAAAGAGGTTGAAAAAAGATACCAAAAGTGACTAATAATTCAGGTAATTACTTACTATTTCTTTCAGCCCTGAGTTTCCGATGAGCCAGACCTTCAACTACCGCCACCTCTACTATTTCTGGATTGTTGCCAAGGAAGGTGGCATGGCCCGTGCAGCTGAACACCTTGACATGGCGCTGCCGACCATCAGCACCCAGGTGCGCGAGTTGGAGCGGTCGCTTGGAGTGAGTCTGCTCAAGGCGCAGGGTCGCAACCTGGTTTTGACCGAGGCCGGCGTGGCCACCATGCGCGAGGCTGACCAGATATTTGCCCTGGGCGAGGGCTTGGCGGACCGGGTTCGCGAATCTGTCAGCGGCACCAGCGTGCGCTTTAACGTGGGTATTTCCGACGGTATTGCGAAGCTGGCGGTGCACCGCATGCTCGCGCCTGTGCTGGGCGAGCCCAAGCTGCGTCTGCTGTGTCACGAGGGCGAGTTTGAGCAACTGCTGGCGGAGTTGGCGCTGCACAAGCTCGATGCCGTGCTGTCCGACCGAGCCGCACCCGCGAAGTCCGAGATGCGCATCACCAGCCAGTTGCTGGCGAGCAGTCCATTGGCTTGGTACGCCCCGAAAAATTGGTCGCAAGCGGCCCGCAGCAATTACCCGCACAGCTTTGCTGATGTGCCCTTGCTGCTGCCGACGCGGCATTCGGCGGTGCGTTTGCGCATTGATCATTGGTTTGAGCGCGAGCGCATCAAGCCCTTGATCGTTGGGGAATTTGAAGACAGCGCATTGTTGATGACTTTTGGTGTGGCCGGCATGGGGGTTTTTCCTGCTGCCGAGTCACTGGACAATGACTTGCTGGAGACGCAAAAACTGGAGAAGGTCGCCACCTGCGAAGAGGTCAAAGAAGAGTTCCATCTGATCTACACGGCACGCAAAGTGCTGCACCCCCTGTTGCTGAAGTTGCTGGGTTGAATACGGCTGCGCCGGTGCCATGGCCCGGTAGTCCAAGCGCATGCTGCCAGCCCGCTGTAGCCCTGCAGACCACGTTGGCAAGCCCAAAACCTTACACTCGGCCCTTCCCAATTTCTAATCAGTTGAGGACAGAGCTGGTTCACTGCGTGTAACTGAGGTCTGTCCCACAAGGCTTCATGAACACCCTCGTTGACGTGTCTTTTTTCCCGCGTGCCGCCAAGCCCTTGAGCAGCTACCGCAAGTTCTGGGCGGCGCGCTTTGGCACGGCGCCGATTTTGCCGATGAGCCGTGCCGAGATGGAAAAACTCGGCTGGGACAGTTGCGACATCGTGCTGGTCACGGGCGATGCCTATGTCGATCACCCGAGCTTTGGCGCGGCGGTGATTGGCCGGATGCTGGAAGCGCAGGGTTTTCGGGTCGGCATCATCGCCCAGCCCGACTGGCAAAGCGCCGAACCATTCAAGGCCCTCGGCAAGCCCAACCTGTTTTGGGGCGTGACGGCGGGCAACATGGACAGCATGATCAACCGCTACACGGCTGACCGCAAAATTCGCACCGACGATGCCTACACCCCGGGCGACGTAGCCGGCAAACGGCCCGATCGTGCCGCCATCGTTTACAGCCAGCGCTGCCGCGAGGCTTTCAAGGACGTGCCGATTGTGTTGGGCGGCATTGAAGGCAGTTTGCGCCGCATTGCCCATTACGACTACTGGAGCGACAAGGTGCGCCGCTCAATCGTGGTCGATGCCAAGTGCGACTTGCTGCTGTATGGCAACGCCGAGCGCGCCATTGTTGAAATTGCCCACCGCTTGGCCGCCCGCGAGCCGGTTACGCACATTACCGATGTGCGCGGCACGGCGTTTGTGCGCCGCCCGGATGACGAAACTGGCAAAGGCTGGATTGAAATCAATTCCACCAGCGTGGACGAGCCCGGTCGCATTGAGTCGCACATTAATCCCTACCAGACCACGTCTGAGCAGGCAGCCGGGCAGGGCAGCACTTGCAGCCAGGAAGATGCGAGCACAGTTCGCGCTGAAGGTGCTGCAGAATCAATAGCTGCTAGCGCAATGGATACGGGGGCTACAGGCCAAAATAGCTTAAATTTACCAAGCAATTCCAAAAATCCGGCAACGGCCCAGCCGATCACCTTCATGCAAAACCCGGCGCTGCCAAGTCGCGCTGGCAAGCTGGTGCTGCCACCGCGTGACCGGTCCGTCATCCGTCTGCCCAGTTACGAACAGGTTAAAAGTGACCCGGTGCTGTACGCCCATGCCAGCCGCGTGCTGCATCTGGAAACCAACCCCGGCAACGCGCGCGCGCTGGTGCAAGCGCACGGTGAGGGCGCAACCGCGCGTGACGTGTGGATCAACCCGCCGCCGATTCCGCTCACGACCGCCGAGATGGACCTGGTATTTGACCTGCCCTATGCCCGCGCACCGCATCCCAGTTATGCCGATGCCAACGGCAGCCATGACCACGCCACCAAAATCCCGGCCTGGGAGATGATCCGTTTCAGCATCAACATCATGCGCGGCTGCTTTGGTGGCTGCACCTTTTGCTCGATCACCGAACACGAAGGCCGCATCATCCAGAGCCGCTCAGAAGAGTCGGTGATCAAGGAAATTGAAGACATTCGTGACAAGGTCAAAGGCTTCACCGGCACCATTTCGGATTTGGGTGGCCCGACGGCCAACATGTACCGCTTGGGCTGCAAGAGCCCCGAGATTGAAGCCGCCTGCCGCAAGCCCAGTTGCGTGTTTCCCGGCATCTGCCAGAATTTGGGCACCGACCACGCGCCCTTGGTCAATATCTACCGCCGTGGCCGTGCCTTGAAGGGCATCAAAAAGATTTTGATCAGCTCGGGTGTGCGCTATGACCTGGCGGTGCAAAGCCCTGAATACGTCAAGGAACTGGTGCAACACCATGTGGGTGGCTACCTCAAAATCGCCCCGGAACACACTGAAAGTGGCCCGCTCAACAAGATGATGAAGCCCGGCATGGGCAACTATGACAAGTTCAAGACGCTGTTTGACAAGTTCACCGCAGAGGCTGGAAAAAAACAGTTTCTGATTCCGTACTTCATCGCAGCCCACCCCGGCACCACCGATGAAGACATGATGAACCTGGCGATCTGGTTGAAGAAAAACGGCTTTCGCGCTGACCAAGTGCAAACCTTTTACCCCAGCCCGATGGCGACGGCCACCGCCATGTACCACACCGGGCGCAACCCCTTGCGTGGCGTGCGCCGTGAGGTGCAAAGTGATGACGACACGGTGGATGTGGTGCGCGGTGAAAAGCGCCGCCGCTTGCACAAGGCATTTTTGCGCTACCACGATGCGAATAACTGGCCGCTGCTGCGCGATGCGCTCAAAGCCATGGGCCGCGCTGATTTGATCGGCAACGGCAAGCACCATTTGATACCGACCTGGCAGCCGCTGGGCGACTCTGGCTACCAGAGCGCACGCAAAAAGAATTCAACGCCTGCGGGTTCCAAAACTGCATCGTCGGCCAGTGCGCAGCCGGTCAAAGGGCGCATTTTGACGCAACACACCGGCCTGCCACCGCGCGATACGGGTGCCAAGCGTTCGGTCAGCAAGCCCTTGCCAGGATTGCCTAAGAAGCTATCAATTAAATAGTATTTTTGAGTTAACCCGGTGCCTGAGTTTTGGCAGCTTGCTGGCTCTCAACGCGGCATCGCGAATTTACAAAAACTACCCTAGAACGACCTTGAAGGCAGCATTCAGCAGCTGCTTCATCAGTAGTTGTTTCTGCCGTCTTTCCACATATCTTCGGTGAACCTGAGAATCTTATGGCTACATCGGCGTATTTCATGCACGACCAGAAGGTCTCGCCGTCGCTCGGGAACAGGGAAACGCCCACAGAAATCGTTTTTTTGAGTGTGCCTGAACTGGTCTGAAAAACGTAATCTTCCATGGTTTTTCGCACCCGCTCCGCCACTTCCAGTGATTTTTCCTCGTCAGCACCAATCAGCAGGGCGACAAACTCCTAGCCACCATAACGGATCACCAAGTCGCTGGAGCGCACAGATTTTTTTAGTATTTCAGCCACCGTCACCAATATCTTGTCGCCAGTTTCATGGCCGAAGGTATCGTTTACCGGTTTGAAGAAGTCGACGGTTGTACAGGCCGGTCATCGAGTCATGCATGGACGCTTCTTTGAGCGACTGCATCAGTCGCTTGCTTTCAATCACCGGCGCGCCGAGGACACCGCCTGCGCTGTGCGCTTGGCAGGGCATGCATTGCAGTCCAGACTGACCTTGCGATCGCACCATAGCGCGGCATGTTCTGGCAGGCCGCGTGCAAAAATCAATTTCAGCTGATTTTTCTCACTGGCTATTTCATACGGGGAATAGCGGGTCAAACCAAATTTGGTGCTGAGCATCCTATCAATGCGACCATACACATCGGGCAGGTCACGGTGGTTCTCAATGGCTTGTTTGAAATGTGTCGCGCTCACCAGGTTATTGATGGAGCGTACGGTGCGTGTGAGCAAGCCGCCATCGTTGTTGGTCTCACCGCAGTCGGCCACTAAATTTTTGACCTGATGGATGATCTGACCGAAACTGTCTTCCAGAACCTGCATGAATTGGTTGGTTCTTTCGGCAATTTTGCCAATTTCATCGTTGTTATGACGTTGTAGGCGAGCAGAAAAATCACCGGCTTCGGCCTGCTTGAGAACGGCGTTGAGGTCGGCTGTGGTATCAACAATCGGCTGCATCATCCGGCGAAGTGCCATGATGATAAAAACGCCAAAAAGAAAGGACAACAATGCGATGCCGGTGACAAACCAGAGCGCGGTACGGCGTTGGGCTGAGACATCCATTGACAGACGGATAACACCCAAAACATCACCCACCTTGCTCTCATGACATTGCACACAATGGACGGTGCCATTGGTGGTGGCCAACAGCGGCGCTGCGTAATGAAATACGTCGCCCTGACGCTCTCCTTGGGCACCTTCGGCCCCTATATTTGTCTCAATGGTTTTGATGTCCAGGTCAGTCATTGGTCTGATCATGCTGCGGTCAATGTTCATTTGTTTTATCACCTGCTCAGAGGGTGACGTTGACCTCCAGCAGGCCTGGAATTTGGTTCAGAGTGAGAAGGTATGGTTTGATGTGACCTGTTTTATCTGACTGGGTGCATGGGCGCATTGGGCGAGTGCCTGCAACGCTAAACCTTTTCATTCCACATTATGTTGTGGCAGTGATAGGAGCTTGCGATCTGATCGTCCCTATTTCGAGCCGGTTCCAAAATTTTATCGGCAGTAAAAGTCACGAATACTTGGCGGTGCCTGTGTCAAAATGTAAACCCACCTTGTACAGATCGCCAAAAGCACTTGTCGCCTTGGAAGTTATGCCTAATGTCTACCACACCTGATGTTTCGTTCACTTTTGCACTGACCCCTGAGTTAACTCTGAAGGCCATCGACGGGGAACCCAGCCAACTATTGGGCTATACCGCTGAGCAACTGCTGCAGGGCAATCCTGGACTGGCCGGTCTGATTCACCCAGGCGATCAAGATCTGGCCGTTAAGCTGTTTTCGCCAGACATGCTACCCGGCTCAGGCAGACTCAATCTGCGTCTGCGTCACTCGGACGGCCGCATTCGGTGCGTCGTCGGCTACTTCTCTCACAGCCTGCTAAACGCAGGGTCACCGCAACTGGCGTTGAAATTGAGAGATGTCAAACAGATTGCTCCTGCACTGGAATCCAACCTGCTCACGACCAATTTTGTGGCCATGATGGAGAACACCGACGATTTCATTTACTTCAAAAATCGCCATCACGTGATTGTTAGTGCCAGTCAGACGCTGGTGTCGATCACCGAGCACACGAAACATTGGACAGACCTGATCGGCCAGACCGATTACGACGTGTTCCCCGAGAGCTACGCTGATAAGTATTACGAGCTGGAAAAACAGGTCTATGCCGGTGTTGCTGTAGCCCGCGAAGTTCAGCCCATGCTCAAAAATGACGGTAGATCGGGCTGGGTCGATAACCGCAAATACCCGATCCGCGATGTTGACGGTCAAGTCATTGGACTCTTTGGCATTGCCCGGGACATCACCGATCTCAAACACGCAGAACTGGCCCTGGTCAAGAGCGAGAAGCGGTTCTTCAATATCTTTAATCAAGTTTCATCGATCTCGGTGCAAGGTTATGACCGCCAGCGACGGGTGATCTACTGGAACCCTGCCAGCGAAGCACTGTACGGCTACACGCGTGAGCAAGCGCTGGGTCGGCAGCTTGAAGACCTGATCATTCCTGCGCCCATGCGAGCGCCGGTGATTCAATTGGTTGATGCCTGGTGCCAGGGCGGCGCGCCTATTGCGCCTGGTGAGCTGAACCTGCAACGCTCGGATGGCTCCACAGTAGAGGTTTTTTCCAGCCACGTGATGCTAAAGAGCTCCGATGGCGAACCAGAAATGTATTGTCTCGACATTGATATTTCAGAACGCAAGGCCGCCGAACGGGCTCTGCGGGACAGCGAGTCGTTCCTGCGCGCCGTTCTTAACGAATTACCAGACCCGGTTGTCATCAAGGATCACAAGGGAGATTTTTTATTCGGCAACCGCACGGTTGCCACGCTCTATGGCACCGATCCTGACGTCATGGTCGGCAAACACGATGGTGACTTTGGTGTTCCACAGGAAATTGCTGACGATTTTCGTAAAAATGTGCTGAGCATCATGGCCAAAGGCGAAGTCCAAGTCGTCTTTGAGGACAGCCGCGATAGCAACACAGGTGCTATTCGCCACTACCGCTCCATTAAGAAGCCGCTTCGCGGTGCCAACGGACAAAGTCAGATACTGGTGATTGCACAGGACATCACGGACGTGATCAGTGCGCAGCAAAAGGTTGCAGAGAGCGAGCAACGCTTGCAGCAGGTGATGGAGATCACCCGTGAAGGCATTTGGGACTGGCACCTACCCACCGGGCAGGTCGTTCACAACCAACAGTGGTACAAAACCCTGCAACTTGATGCGGGTGAAATGCCCGAGACGGTTGATTCCTTTGTGAGCCTGATTCACCCGGAAGACCGGCAAATCGTGAAGCAACGGCTTGACGAGATGCTGATACATGGAGCCACGGGCTACCACTCCGAGCATCGGTTGCTGCGCAAGGACGGTGCAGCCATCTGGGTACAAGATCGTGGCAGGGTGGTTGAGCGCGATGCCAACGGGCAGGCACTGCGCGTCGTCGGCAGTTTTTCGGACATCAGCTCCCAGCGGGCCCATCAAAGCCATCTGGAGTACATGGCGCACTACGACACCCTCACCGGTCTGCCAAACCGTGTGCTCCTGGGTGACCGTATGCAACTTGCCATTGCACAAAGCAAACGACGAGGGCAGCAGTTGGCCGTGGTCTACCTCGATCTGGATGGATTCAAGGCCGTCAACGATCGCCACGGACATGAGCTGGGCGACCGGCTCCTGACTGCACTGGCCGGGCAATTCAAGGCCTCTTTGCGTGAGGTTGACACTATTGCGCGACTGGGCGGGGACGAGTTCGTCGCCCTGATTGTCGACTTGCCTGACATCCAGTCGGCATTGCCAATGATTCAGCGCCTGCTGGAGGTTGCAGCCTGCCCGGTTGAGCTCGACGGCAGCAGTTTGCAAGTCTCTGCCAGCATTGGTGTCAGCGTTTATCCTCAAATCGAGGAACCCGATGGTGATCAGTTGCTACGCCAGGCCGATCAGGCCATGTACAGCGCAAAAATGGCCGGCAAAAACCGCTACCACCTGTTTGATACCGAGCGTGACCGGACCTTGCGTGTGCGAAACGAGGCGCTGGAGTGCATCCACCAAGCGCTGCACAATGATGAGTTCGTACTTTATTACCAGCCCAAGGTTAACTTGCGCACTGGGGAAATCATTGGAGCCGAGGCGCTGATTCGCTGGCTGCATCCGCAGCGTGGCTTGTTGACTCCTGGCCTGTTTTTGCCCGAAATTCAGACGCATGACATTGGCATCGAATTGGGTGAATGGGTGATGGATACGGCATTGAACCAGATCGGTTTGTGGCACAGTTTAGGGATAGAACTACCCGTCAGCATCAATTTGACCGGACACCATTTGCAACAAGCCCGCTTCACTGAATCCTTGAAAGCTGCTTTGGCGCGCCACCCACACGTCAAGCCTGAGCAGCTAGAGCTAGAGGTGCTCGAAACCAGTGCGCTGGAAGACATCAGCCTGGTTGCCAGAGTCATCACGGAGTGCGCCGCTTTGGGTGTGGGTTTTGCACTGGATGATTTCGGCACCGGCTATTCGTCGCTCACCTACCTCAAATGCTTGCCCGCCCAAACCCTCAAGATCGACCAAAGCTTTATTCTTGGCATGTTGGACGACCCGGAAGATCTGGCAATTGTGATGGGCGTGTTAGGTCTCGCAACCGCATTTAAGCGTCAAGCCATTGCAGAAGGCGTTGAGACACCAGCGCACTGCCGACTGTTGTTGGAAATTGGCTGTGACTTGGCACAGGGCTACGGTATTGCGCGTCCAATGCCAGCCAACGAAATGCCAGACTGGATGTCCAAATGGCATCCTGACCCTGATTGGCTAGTCGGGTAACAAGGCTCAGTGCGACGGATCAGCATCCCGGTTGGGATGCTCGTCATGGCTGTCAGCCAATGCTGGCTAGCTGCGCTGCAGCACAATATTGGCGCACAAACCGCTGTGCTGTTTGATGCTTCAGTATCAAGCCAGCGCTTTGAGTAAGGCTTGCGCCGCAGGCTCAGAAGATGCCGGGTTTTGGCCGGTGATCAGCAGCCCGTCGGTCACCACATGCGGGTGCCAGTCGGCCGCCTTGGAATAGCTTCCGCCGTTTTGGCTGAGCATGTCTTCCACCAAAAATGGCACCACCTTGGTTAGCCCGGCGGCTTCTTCCTCGGTGTTGGTGAATCCAGTCACCTGCTTGCCTTTCACCACCGATGTACCGTCAACTGTTTTGGCGTGGCGCAGCACCGCAGGCGCATGGCACACGGCGGCTACGGGTTTGCCAGCTTTCAGCATGGTCTCAATCAGGGCGATGGAGGTCGTGTCTTCCGCCAAGTCCCACAAGGGGCCGTGGCCACCGGGGTAGAAGACGGCATCAAAGTCAGCCGCAGCCACATCTTTCAGTTTCAAAGTGTTGGCCAGCACGGCCTGGGCAGCGGTATCAGCTTTGAAACGCAGCGTGGACTCGGTTTGCGAACCCGCGTCATCACTCTTGGGGTCCAGCGGTGGTTGGCCACCCAGCGGGGATGCCAGGATGATGCTGGCGCCTGCATCCTTGAATGCGTAGTAGGGCGCGGCGAACTCTTCCAGCCAAAATCCGGTTTTGGCGCCGGTGTTGCCCAGTTGGTCGTGTGAGGTCAAAACCATCAATATTTTCTTCATGTCATTTCCTTTGGTGTTGGGGTGAAATTGCGATTTAGTTCAGTCTTTGGCGACGCGAACGATTAATTTGCCGAAGTTTTTACCTTCGAGCAGGCCGATGAAGGCTTGCGGGGCGTTTTCCAGTCCGTCGACGATGTCTTCGCGGAATTTGATCTTGCCTTGCGCCAGCCATTGCCCCATGTCTTTGGCAAATTCGGGGTAACGGTAGCCGTAGTCATCAAAAATGATGAAACCCTGCATGCGGATGCGTTTGGTCAGCAGGTTGCGCATCAGTACCGGGGTGCGGTCCGGGCCTTCGGGCAGGGCGGTGGCGTTGTAATGGGCAATCAAGCCGCACACGGGTATGCGTGCGCTGGTGTTGAGCAGCGGCAACACCGCCTCAAACACCTTGCCACCGACGTTTTCAAAATACACGTCGATGCCCTTGGGGCAAGCGGCGGCCAGAAGCGCGGGTAGCTCGGGGCTGTGGTGGTCGATGCAGGCATCAAAGCCCAGTTCTTCCAAGGCATAGCGGCATTTGTCAGCACCACCGGCAATACCCACCACGCGGCAGCCCTTGAGCTTGGCGATTTGCCCGACGACCGAGCCAACCGCGCCAGTGGCAGCGGCCACCACCACGGTCTCGCCGATTTTGGGTGCACCAATATCCAACAAGCCCATGTAGGCAGTGAAGCCCGGCATACCCATCACGCCCAGGGCGTAGGACAGCGGGCCCATCTTGGGGTCCAGCTTGGTTAGGCCGTTGCCGTCGGACACGGCATAGTCCTGCCAGCCGGCATAAGCCAGTACCCAGTCGCCGACGGCGAACTTGGGGTTGTTGGAAGTCTCGACACGGCTGACGGTGGCAGCCACCATCGGCGACCCTACGTCAACCGGTGCAGCATAGCTGGCGGCATCGCTCATGCGGCCCCGCATGTAGGGGTCCAGCGACAGATACACGGTGCGCAGCAACACTTCGCCGGGACCGGCTGTAGGCACTGCGGTGTTGGTCAGTTTGAAATCTGCGGCCGTCGGCGCGCCGACCGGGCGGGAGGCCAATTGAATCTGCCGGTTTTGGGTAGTGGTTTGGGTCATGGTCAGGTCTTTCAAAAAAGGACAAAGAAATTGGGCTTAAAGCGCGGCTTCAAGGATTCGACGGCTGATCGCCGGGGTCAGGTCATGGTGCTCGCTGAGCTGGGTCATGCCGTGTTCTTCCAGTTGGTGGATGACGATGTCAATCACTTCAGCGCCCAGGCCGTAATCTTTCAGGCGGGTGGGAATGCCCATGTCCTCAAAGAAGGCGCGGGTCTTGCCAATCGCGGCGGTGATGCGTTCATCGTCATTGCCGGCGGTGATACCCCATACGCGCTCGCCGTACTGCAGCAGCTTGTCGCGTTTTTGCACGCGACGTTCTTCAAGCATGGAGGGCAGCACGATGGCCAGCGTGCGGGCGTGGTCAATGTTGTGCAGCGCGGTCAGCTCATGCCCAATCATGTGCGTGGCCCAGTCATTCGGCACACCGGCGCCAATCAGACCATTCAAGGCCAGTGTGGCGGTCCACATCAGGTTGGCGCGGTCGTCATAGACCGGCTCAGGCGCGCTCAGCAAGCGCGGGCCAATCTCAATCAGCGTTTGCAGCAGGCTTTCGGCAAAACGGTCTTGCACCATGGCGTTGACCGGGTAGGTCAGGTATTGCTCGATGGTGTGCACGAAGGCATCGACCACGCCGTTGGCGATCTGTGCAGGGGGCAAGGTGTAGGTTTTGGTGGGGTCCAGCACCGAGAACAGTGGGAACACCTTGTCACTGCGAAACGGGTGCTTGGCACTTATGTCGCGGCGGGTGATGACGGCGCCGTTGTTCATTTCCGAGCCGGTGGCAGGCAGCGTCAGCACCGTGCCAAAAGGCAGCGCCCGGGTGATCTCGGCGCCCCAACTCGTCAGAATAGTCCACGGGTC
>JBBQZI010000052.1:0-15885 GCA_038207855.1 Burkholderiales bacterium | reverse complement strand
CGATTTGCTCAAGAGCACCATAAATGATGCGCTCAGCAACCGCTTTTTTGCCGCCTTCCATGATCACGTTCATGAATTTGGACAGCTCAACATTGCCGTACTTGGGATCCGGCAGGATTTCACGTTTAGGGACTTCGCGACGACGTGGCATTTTTTCACCTCTATTGCTTCAGTTGGCATCTTGACGACACCGCGAGAGTTAAAAATAAGTCTCTCACTTACTCGACCCGAACTTTGGGTCACTACGCTCATTCATTGCGCCACGCAACAAACAAACACCTTTTCAATAAACCGGGTGGTTTATTTGGCTTTTGGCCGCTTTGTACCGTATTTGGAACGCGACTGCTTGCGGTCTTTCACGCCTTGCAAGTCAAGCGAGCCACGCACGATGTGGTAACGCACACCTGGCAAGTCTTTGACACGACCACCACGAACCAGCACCACGCTGTGCTCCTGCAGGTTGTGGCCTTCGCCGCCAATGTACGAAATCACCTCAAATCCGTTGGTCAAGCGCACTTTGGCAACTTTACGCAAAGCGGAATTTGGCTTTTTCGGGGTTGTTGTGTAAACGCGGGTGCAAACACCACGGCGTTGGGGAGAATTTTCCATCGCAGGGCTCTTGGACTTGACAGTCTCAACAGCGCGACCTTGACGGATCAGCTGATTAATGGTTGGCACTTGAGCCTCCTAAACTTAAACGTCCCTAAACGTTTGAAAACATGAAAATTACGAAAACGTGAAACTCTTCGGAAATTCCGAAAAGCCCTCAACTATATCAGGTATGGCCTATACCGACAATTTATTTAATCCACAAACGCAATGCATCCCAGGCGCGACCGATGATGCCTGCCTCATCTACAGCATGCAACGCCACCAGTGGTACTTCGGCGACCAGTTGACCGGCACTGTTGATTTTCAGAGTACCCAACTGCTGACCTTTGATGAACGGTGCCACCAAAGGCTCAGGCCGCGCGACTTGGGTGGTTAATTTGGCACCCGACCCGGCTGGCACTGCCACCACGATCGCACGGAATTGCCCCAACGCGACCGTTGATTCCTTGCCTTTCCAGACGGCGGGCGTCACCACCGGCTGGTTGGCATCAAACAGCTTGACCGCCTCAAATGCGGTGTAACCCCAGTTCATCAGTTTTTGTGATTCATTGGCGCGCGCATTTTCACTGGTTGCGCCCAGCACGATAGACAACAAGCGACGGCTACCCTGCGCCTCAGGCGAGCCCACTGCCGCACCCGTTTTACCCAAACCAGGGACATCGCGATGCGCGGTGGCAATCAGGCAATAGCCAGCCGCCTCGGTGTGACCGGTTTTCAAGCCATCCACCGAGGGGTCGCGAAACAGCAGCATATTGCGGTTGGTGTCGTTCGCTGCGGGCGTGCCGGGATAGCGGTATTTTTTGATGGCGTAATAGGTCACATAGTCCGGAAAATCACGCATGAGCCGCGTGGCCAGAATGCTCAGGTCACGCGCGGTGGTGGTGTGGCCAGCTTCGGTCAGGCCTTCCGGATTTTTGTAGCCGGTTGACTTCATGCCCAATGCTTTGGCTTGGTCGTTCATCAACTGCACAAATCGCTCTGCGCTGCCGCCCACACCCTCGGCCAATGCCATGGTTGCGTCATTCCCGCTTTGCACGATCATGCCTTTGATCAAATCTTCAACCGGCACCTGCATCTTGG
Organism: Burkholderiales bacterium; assembly: GCA_038207855.1. Lineage (GTDB taxonomy): Bacteria > Pseudomonadota > Gammaproteobacteria > Burkholderiales > Burkholderiaceae_C > Rhodoferax. The sequence goes on along the minus strand of JBBQZI010000052.1, from coordinate 14,193 downwards.
GGTCGATGAACATGCGCGAACCCGGCATTTTCCAGGCCCGCTCGCTCACCGGCAAGGTTTGCTTGAGGTCTATCTTTTTGCTGCGCAGCGCATCAAAGACCAGATACGCCGTCATCAACTTGGTCAGCGATGCCGGTTCTACCGGCGTATCAATGTCCTTTTGCGCCAAAATTTGATCAGCCGTGACGTCCATCAACAAATAGGAGCGCGCGGCGATTTCGGGCGGCTGGGGTGCTTGGGCGGCAACCGACAGACTCACAAAAGTTGCCAGCGCTAAAAATAATTTTTTCATAAAAAGGGATTAAGTTGGCCGCTGATTGGCAGCCAGGGAGGAAATGACGCTATCCAATAAATAGCTACTTACGCAATGTGTATAAGGGCTAGAGGCCTAAAACACACTATATTTGTTTAGCGACCCAAATCAGCAGGGACCAGTAAGCGCTCGACGACACGGCCATTTTTCAGGTGCGATTCAACGATTTCATCGATGTCGCTGGTATCCACAAAACTGTACCAGATGCCTTCCGGGTACACCACGGCCACCGGCCCCGCAGCGCATCGGTCCAGGCACCCCGCCTTGTTCACCCGCACTTTGCCTGGGCCGTCCAGCCCTGCTGCCTTGACCTGGGACTTGCAGCGCTCAAAAGCGGCCAGGGCATTGTGCTGGGCGCAGCAGGCCTCGCCGTTTGGGCGCTCGTTAAGACAAAAAAAGATATGCCGTTGAAAATAACTTGCTGGGCCCGGGGCATCTGCGCCAGCCACTTGAGAGGGTAGAGAATTTGTCATGCGGACATTCTAGGTTTTTGACTCGCTACCCCACAGCAAACTCAACACATAAACCAGCGTTGCAAACGGCCATAGCCAGCCCAGCCACTGCGCCAAACCATGAAAGCGAATGAACCGCCCTTGCTCCCACATGAACAAGGTCTGCTCAAAGTAGGGGTCGACCGGCGTTTGATTGATCAGACTCAAATACACCCCAAGCGCTAGCACCGCCAAGGCAGCACTGGCACGACGCGGAACCCACAGCAAGATGACGGCAATCAACAACGCGCTGGCCAGCGCCGCTTGCGCCAGCGTACCAAACCAAGCCCAGGCGTGTTCCGGCCCAAAGCTCAACGCTGCGCTCAAGCCAGTGCCGCCCACGCCCAACAAGACCATCCACAGCAAAAACCAAAGCCGCTTAAGGCGGTCACGAATGATGCAAAAGCCCAGCAAAAACGGAATCAATAGCCCCAGCATCACGCACAACCATTCGGCAGCCGGTAGCAACGGCTGCAATTCGGTGTCACGCACCGGCAACCAATCCAGAAAAGGGCTATTGGCCAACACGTCAGCCAGCGCTGTTTCCATGCGCTCCAGCACTTGCCCCAAACCAAAGGGCAGTACCGCGGGAAACAACAGCGACACCGGCCACAACGCCAACAACACCAGCGCACCGCGCGCCTCCTCGACAAACCAATCAGCGCGAAAACGACTCCAGCGCTGCAGCAGACCCATTTTTTCCATGCTCCAGGCGCACCCCGCACCTAAAGCGCCCCCGGTTGCATTGAGCGCCAGGTCCAAGTTGGACGGCACACGCTCGGGCAAGTAAACCTGCAAGGACTCCATGGCGAAAGAGAGAACCGTTGCCACCGCCAAGGCAAATGGCAGCGCGATACGCCCGCGCCCAGTGCGCAACGCGCTCAAAGCCAGCAAATAGCCCAGCGGCATGTATCCCAGCAGATTGGCAACAAGGTCAAAACCGGTCCAGTACTTGGGCAACGGCGCGATCAAAAATAGCCAAGGTGCAATGCCCTGGACACGCCAGTGGGCAAACGGGTAGAGACTGGCGTAAACAATCAATCCAACATAGACCAGCGCCAAGGGCCAGGCGGAAGTCTTGTGGTTTGACATGATGTCTTCAGAACGGTTTGAGCACCACCAGGCAAACAATGATCAGCATCAATATCACCGGCGCCTCGTTGAACCAGCGGTACCAGACATGGCTATGGCGCTGCTCGCCACGCACAAACTTCTTCAGCATGACGCCACACGCATGGTGATAGCCGATAACCAACACCACCGCCAACAGTTTGGCGTGCATCCAGGCATTACCCGGACCCCAACCAATGCCATAGCCAATCCATAACCAGAGTCCCAAGGCGACCGCCGGGATGGCGATGATGGTCATAAACCGCAACAACTTGCGTGCCATCAGCAGTAAGCGATCGCGCTCAGCTACCGAATCGGTAGGCACCATGGCCAAATTGACAAAAATGCGCGGCAAATAAAACAAGCCGGCGAACCAGCTGGCGACAAAAACAATGTGAAGCGATTTGATCCAGAGCATGAAATCAGTTTAGGTGAAAATTTACCAGCGCGTGCGCAGCCCCCCGATCGCGCACCAAAAAAAACCCCAGCACGAGGGCTGGGGTGGTAAGCCTATTTGCTGTCACACATCAAGGCCCCGCTCAGGGAGGAAAAGCGGGGAGCAGTAAACTGCCCATGTGTAATTTAACAAAAAAACTCACCCTTTTCAAGCCAAGGCCAAAATATTTGTCACTACTATGACAAAAATCACATCAAAGGTATTTCAGACATGACCAATTTTGCTCCCTACCCCATGGGCCGTCCACGCCGCCTGCGCCGCGACAGCTTCACCCGCAACCTGGTGCGCGAACACACCCTGAGCGCCAGTGACCTGATCTACCCGGTGTTTGTCGTGGACGGAAAGCAACAGCGCCAAGTGGTGACCTCCATGCCCGGCGTGGAGCGCCTGAGCCTGGACTTGCTGCTGCCGGTGGCCGAAGACTGTGTCAAGCTGGGCATTCCGGTGATGGCACTGTTTCCGGTGATTGACAACGCCCTGAAAACCCCCGATGGCCGCGAAGCCCTCAACCCCGATGGCCTGGTGCCGCGGGTGGTGCAAGCGCTGAAGAAAGAATTTCCCGAACTCGGCATCATGTGCGATGTGGCGCTTGACCCCTTCACCAGCCATGGTCAGGACGGCCTGCCCGACCCAGATCCGGCGCAGGACGGCTACATCATGAACGATGCCACGGTAGAAGTGCTGGTCAAACAAGCCCTGACACAAGCTGGCGCCGGCGCTGACATCGTTGCCCCCAGCGACATGATGGACGGGCGCATTGGTGCCATCCGCCACGCGCTGGAAGCCAACCATTTTGTGCACACCCGCATCATGGCCTACAGCGCCAAATACGCCAGCGCTTTTTATGGCCCGTTTCGCGAGGCGGTGGGCTCATCGGGCAACCTGGGCAAAAGCAACAAAAAGGTCTACCAGATGGACCCGGGCAATTCCGACGAGGCGCTGCGCGAAGTCGCCATGGACATTGCCGAAGGCGCCGACATGGTGATGGTCAAGCCCGGCATGCCGTACCTGGACATCGTGCGCCGCGTCAAAGACACCTTTAAGGTGCCCACCTTCGCCTACCAGGTGAGTGGCGAATATGCCATGCTCAAGGCAGCCGCACAAAACGGCTGGCTCGACCACGATGCCGTCATGATGGAGTCGCTACTGGCCTTCAAGCGCGCGGGGGCCGATGGAATTCTGACCTACTTCGCACGCGATGCCGCCAGATTAATACAAAAATAATAGCTAGCTACGCTTGCTACATAAGGGCTAGAGGCCTTTTTCTTATATAAACTCGCCCAAAGCCCTATCCATGCGAATTTTTTCGATCAAGGACACCAGCGTCGTTGAAGCGCCTGACCAGGCCCTGCCGCAAAGCCTGGCCACGCTGCGTTTGCCAGACCAGGGCTACTTATGGCTGACCTGCAGCCGAGGCGAATTTGAACAGGCCCAGTCGCTGATCCAGGCCACGCTGCAGCGCCTGTGTGCGCTGCAACTGGTCGACCTGCACGTCTCAGACCTGCTCAACCCGCAACTGCCTTCGGGCTACGACTACACCTCGCAATATGACTTGATGGTATTTCGTCGTCTGGCTGCGCGTGAGGGCGCCACACCCATCGCCCCTGACATCCCTGCGCCAGCAACGCCCAAACGCCGTGGGCCACCCATCCTGAAACGCATCGACACCAGCGCGGTCGGCTTCGTGGTGTTTGACCGCATCCTGCTCAGCGTTCACCCGCAAGACTGCGCGCTGCGCGACAGCTTCGCCCAGCGCTTGCTGCTGGTTGGCGGCAACGTACTGACAACTGGCCATGACATGGCCGCGCCCGACAGCCGCTCCGCTGGCGCCCGCGGTGTGCCCACCAACCCGGCCGATCTGATGCTGCGCATCATCAGCCATACGGTTGACGGTTTTTTAGCGCTGCGCCGCGAACTCAGCCACCAACTGGACCATTGGCAAGCTGAGCTGCTCAACCCAAAGACCCGCTTTAGCAACTGGGCCGCGCTGCTGGATGCACGCCTGTCGTTGCACCACCTGGACGAAATTTGTGATGATCAGCGCACGGCCATGCAGGACTGGATCGAAGCCCTGAAAAACTGGCCTGCGACTGACGAACTGCTAAGCCAACACGCCCGCGACATGCTTCAGGTGCGCAGCCGCGACGTGCTTGAGCACATTGAGCGCGTGGTGCACCATGTGCGCCAGCTTGAACACAATGCAGAGACCGCCGTGCAAATGCACTTCAATGCACAAAGCCACCGCACCAATGAGATCATGCGCACCCTCACCGTGTTGACCGCCATCTTTTTGCCACTGAACTTGATCGCCGGTATTTTTGGCATGAACTTTGAATTCATCCCGCTGCTGCACAAGTCCAACGGATTCTGGCTGGCCATGACCGCGATGGCCTTGATTGCCGCAGGATTGGTGCTATTTTTCTGGCGCAAACGTTACCTGGAGCGCTCCGCGCGCTGATCATGGACTTGAAACCACTCGTGACCTTGCTGGCCATCGTTAACCCGCTGGCCATCGTGCCTTTTTTCATCCACTACACGCAAGACTTCTCAGTTGAGCAGCGCCGCCGCACGATCTGGATCGCGTCGTTCAGCACCTTTGTGGTGATTGCCACCAGTGCCTTGATGGGCTTGCACATTCTGAACTTTTTTGGCATTTCCCTGGCCAGTTTTCAGGTCGGCGGCGGCATGCTGCTGTTGACCTCTGCCTTATCGATGCTCAATGCGCGGCCGGCGGAGGCGAAATCCACCGAAGAAGAAATTCACGATGCTGCAGCGCGCGCCAGCATTGCCGTGGTGCCTTTGACGATTCCATTGCTGACCGGTCCGGCCACCATGTCGACAGTGGTGATTTACGCCAACCAGGCCAAGACGTTCTGGCAGCTCAGCGCACTGGTAAGCTACGGCATCGTCATCGCGCTAGCGACCGCATTGTGCTTTTCCCTGGCGCAGCCAATCGCCCGTGGACTGGGCAAAACCGGCATCAATGTCATGACCCGGCTGATGGGCCTGATTTTGGCGGCGTTGTCGGTCGAGGTGATGTCTGACGGACTGGTGAAGCTGTTCCCGATTTTGGGGAAATAGTTCACCAACCCATAGGGGTGGCGGAAGCGGTGAGATTCGAACTCACGAACGTCGCAAAACGTTGCCGGTTTTCAAGACCGGTGCAATCGACCACTCTGCCACGCTTCCAGCGGGCTGAATTCTAACCCGGACCGGCGCGGCCTTATGATTACCTGGTTTCACACATTCGGCACCGTGTAAATTGTGCCAAGGAATCCATCATGACAACAAAATTGGTTGAAAGCCATCGTATCTTCTCGCGCGTGCCGTTCAATGCGGCGGTGGTTCTGCATTTGACCCATCAACAGCTCGACGTAACGCTGCTTGACATTGCACTCAAAGGCGCATTGGTCCGCACCAGCGCACCCACCGCATTGCTGCCACAAGAGCCCTGTCGGCTGGTATTGCCACTGACCGATGGTGGCGACGCGATTGAGATGACTGGCAAGATTGTTCATCTCGAAGGACAAAACGTGGGCATGATGTGCGAGCACATTGACTTGGTCAGCCTGACCCGATTGCGTCGACTGATGGAGCTCAATACGGGCGATGCCGATTTGATGGACCGTGAGTTGTCGAACTTGTTCGCCAAGCGAACGACCTGATTACCCCACGCAGTCAGCTTACCCAGCCAGACTCACATTGCACTCGCGGCGCAGCAGCGCCAGCGCATCGCCGAGCTTGCTGTCGCGATCACTGAGCAGCGTGGCCTGTGCCTCCGCCACAAAGTCTTGCCACAAACACTCGTAGTCGTCCTGATGCTGCTGTGGCGCGTGCGACTCGATGTACGCATGAGCCAAGTCAGCTGCCCAGCCGGCCTTGCGGATTTTTCGGATCAGCGCGGCGGCTTGCTTTTCAGTCAGTAGGGTTTTGGGCGTTGCGCCGGCAGCCACACATAGAAACAGCGTCAGCAGGGTACCGTCATCGCTGTGGCCTTGCGTCAACTTGTCCCAGGCAGCAGAGCGTTCGCGGTCGTGTTGAGCCACCTCGCTCAAGGCATCTTCGATCCAAAAATAGCGCCCCATGAACGCCGGTGTCTGGTCAAACAGTTTTCTGATGGGCAGTCGGGTGTCCAGCAACCTTGGCAGGTCAGCCAGCACCGACTGGCGCGCCACCTCGACCACCGTACGGTATTCGTCAGGCAGATTATTTGGCACAGCCAGCGCTGCAGCAACTGCGGCAGGACTCTTCTTGCGCAAGGCATCAATTATTTTTTCAAAAACCGGCCAATCAGGCATTTCCTTGCGGCGGGTAGCCAGCACCAGAAGGGCAGTACGGATGACCGCCTCGGCATCCGGCTCGGCATCCTGTAATTCATCGGCTGGCACACCCATCAGGTCCGCCAGCCAGAGTGCCGCATCCACCACTTGAGCCACACGCTGGCGGGTTGTGAACTCAAGTTGGTAGTCGGCATAGCTGGCCAGCGACCAGCGCGCCAACTGTGCAATGTGCCGATCTGCAAATCCGCCCCGCTCGTTCATGCCAAAGTGGCTGTTTTGCGGCATGACAATCAGCGCCTTGAGCATGTCAGACCCGGCCTTGGAGCGTGACAAAAATGAATGGTCACGCAACAACTCTGCCGCCACACGCACATCACCGCCGCTGGCATCTTCAAGATGCAGGCTGACCAGATTGACGATGCGGTCGCGCGCTTTTTCAAGCTCCGGGCGCAAATACTCGCTGCCAAAGTAGCGGGCAATCTGTACCATGCCTTTGGGTGCCTCTTGGACGATGGCTTCCAATTTGGCGGGACCGATGACGCCGTGCTGCGCACCATACTGCAGCGCCTTTTCGAAAAAAGGGCGCGCGTCAAACAGAGATACAGAGCTGGCAGCGGCTTGAGTCTTTGGCATAGGAAACGGTTGATCGCCTGCGGGGCAATCTAAATAGCCGACTCGTCGTCTGACTCCAACGCAGCAGGTGTCGCTTTGCCGCGATCGGTGTCACCTGTTTCGACCTTGCCATCGTCTTCCTCAAGCTCCTCACCATCGAGCCCCTGCTCAAAAGCACGGGCCTTGGCGCGCAGCACCAGCAGCATCTCAATGAACAGGTCAGGCAACTCGTAGCGCAGCAGCCAGGCCGATTGCATCCAGTCCTGGTCAGCGACTTCGTCCTCGTCGATGCGTGGCTTGGCCCAGGCATTGGCACGCAAATCGTCCTCGGACACCATTTCACCATCGTCCTCGACAGTGTCGAAGGTGCCCGTGCGGGCGAAAGCCTCGATACGGCTCCACTTTTCTTCAAAGTAGTCGGCCAGTGCTTCGCTGCCTCCTTCGAGGTCACCGATGGCGGTCAAAAATTCCAACGAATCGGCGCCATCACGAAAGATCACTGAATTCATCATGCCGCGCAAATGCGATCGTGTCAGGTCACGATATTGTTTTTCGATCACCACAGCGCGGGCAAACTGCTCAGGCGTGAGCATCAGGTTGATGATGGAGGATTTGGAGTTGTCGTACTCGCGGATGATCGCCAGCACGTCTTTTGGCGGCAACTGCTCCAGCACCTCCATGAGCGCCCGGTCGCCCTGGCTGTCAGCCAGTTCAACCAGCGCATGTTCAGCGCCCACGATGTCGCCGGCAGCGATCAGCGCCTGGGTCTTTTCTATCAAAGCCAAATGGTGCATGTCAAGTTCCGTTCAGGGCAGCAATATCGCGTGCGGGTCAGTCTTTGCGGTCAAAGCCCTGGCCCTCAAGCCAGTCGGTGCTGGTGTCCTCTTGGTCGTGATCATGGTCATGGTGACGATTGAGTTCATCATCGGCATCAAAGTCATGTCCGTGGTCAAGATCGCGCTTATTGGTGCTCGGCTGCGCGGCCTGTTGCCCAGTTTCAGAGTGACGGGCACCTTCCTGGTGCGCCTGTGGCGGCCGATGGTACAAATACTCAAGTGCCGCCGCCACGGTCATGAACCATTCTCCTTGAGGCTCTTTGAGCAAGATGCTGGCCAAGTCTTTGGCCCAGGGGGTCAATTGCACCGCATCAGCCAGGCCGTCCCAGTCGGGAAGCTCATCAGATTCGAGTTTCAGCAATTGCTCCATCACTTCAGGCAACTCAAAATGGAAGCCCCCATGAAACGCAGCGGTCACCATTTCAGGGCTGCTCTCCATCATCTGGCTCAGAAAAGCCATTTGGCTGCGCTTTTCCAGCAGACGGTGGCGTAGCACATCGCGCCCTTCTGAATCGGTGGCAAGGTCATCAATCTCGGATTGATACGACGCGCGCAGTGCGCGAAAAAAAGCAGACATGCTCATGGCAATATTCCAGGTGTGGCCGTCGTCAGATCAGTCGACCAAAATAGTCAAGCCAAATCGTGCGGGCAGTTGTTAGCGGGTCATCGAGCAGGTTGCGCTGCCGATTGTCATCATAGGCTTTGCGCTTGGCAGCGTCCGCCAGCACGTCGTAGGCCTCTTGTACCGATCGAAAACGCGCAGTCGCGCCAGGCGCGTCATTGCGATCAGGATGGTGCAAGGATGCTTGCTGGCGAAACGCCTTCTTGATCTCAGCCAGGGTTGCAGAACTGCGCAGGCCCAAAACGGCGTAGTGGTCTTTCATAGGGCGATTTTAGTGAGCCTTAGGATTTGGCAGCACCGCTTACCTGTCAGCAACATACGAATTGGTGCGCCGTTCATGGCCAAACGTGCTTTCTGGCCCGTGGCCGGGTATGAACACCGTGCCATCGCCCATCGGCCATAGGCGCTGCTTGATGCTGTTGATTAGCGTGGCATGGTCACCTTGCGGTAAATCAGTGCGCCCAATGGACCCGGCAAACAGCACATCGCCGACAAAAGCACGTTTAGCCTCGGCGGAGTAAAACACCACATGCCCCGGCGTGTGTCCAGGGCAGTGCCGCACAGCCAAACTGCATTGCCCAATGGTGACGGTATCACCATCGTGCAACCAACGCGTGGGTTTGAACCCTTGCACAGGCGGAAAACCAAACATCGAACTTTGCTCGGGCAAGCCGTCAATCCAGAACTGATCGGCCTCATGCGGCCCGATGATCGGCAAATGCAAGCGCTGCGCCAATTCACCGGCACCGCCGGCGTGATCAATGTGCGCGTGCGTCAGCCAGATCTGTTTCAGCGACAGGCCGCGCCGCTCGACCTCGGTCAGCAGCCGATCGAGGTCGCCACCGGGGTCAATCACCGCCGCCTCCAGGGTCTGGTCGCACCAGACCAGAGAGCAGTTCTGGGCGAAGGCCGTAACAGGAATCGTCAGGTATTGAAGCATAGGGCGTAAATTTGAAAGCTAAATGGTCTGCTGCGTTGCCAATACCCGGTGCGCCACCAAATCCAGGGCTGGTTTGACATTGCCCTGCTTGTCAGTCCAAACCTTGGGTGTCAGACTGCCACTGGCCGCCAGGCTATCGCCGTCACGCAACTCAAGCAAGGCCGCACACGGTGCGTCATCAAAGGCGATCACATTGACGATCAGCGCCTCACCATCGCTGGTTTGGGCGCGAATCTTGGCCAGTACAAAAGAGCTGCCGCCCTTGCCTTGGCGCTGCTCCGGGTCACCAAAAACCTTACCTGCAATCAATCCATCAATCATGTGCGTCCCACTAAAAATCTACGCAATGGTAACCTCTGACACTATGACTGCACCCACCCTTGCCCCGCTGAACACCAGCTTCAAACACCTGTACAACCTGGAACACCTGGCCGCCATAGTCGGCTGGGACCAAGCAGCCATGATGCCGCCCGGGGGCAGTGATGCACGTGCCGCGGCCATGGCTGAACTGCAGGTGCTGATGCACAAAAGCCTGACCGACCCAACCCTGCCGGCCTTATTTGAGGCAGCCACGCGATCTGTCACAGGCGATGCCGACTTGGCGTCACTGCGCGAAATGCGCCGGGCCTGGGAGCTTGCCAACCGCTTGCCCCAACGCCTGATTGAAGCGCAAAGCCTAGCAAGCGCACGCTGCGAACATGCTTGGCGCCAGCAGCGCAAAGCCAACGACTGGCCAGGTTTTCTGGTGAACTTCAAGGAGGTGGTGAGGCTGGCGCGTGAAGAGGCTGGCCTGCTCTCGGATGCCACGGGTACCACACCCTATGAAGCCCTGATGGACAAGTTTGAGCCGGGCATGCGCGAACAAGCCATTGACAAATTGTTTGATGACATCAAGACCTGGCTGCCGGAGTTGATCTGCCGGGTGATCGATAAGCAGCAGACTGAAACGGTAATCAGGCCCAAAGGGCCGTTTGACATCGCTCAGCAGCGGGCCTTGGGTGTTGAAGTCATGGACTTGCTGGGTTTTGACTTTGACGGTGGGCGTCTGGATATTTCAACCCATCCGTTTTGCGGCGGCGTGCCAGAAGACGTGCGCATCACCACCCGCTACAACGAGGCATCTTTTGCCTCCAGTCTGATGGGCATCATTCATGAAACCGGCCACGCCCGTTATGAGCAAGGCCTGCCCCGGGATACGCTTTCCCTGCCGGTTGGTCGCGCCCGCTCCATGGGCATTCATGAAAGCCAAAGCTTGTCGTTCGAAATGCAGTTAGCACGGAGTCCGGCATTCATCCAATTGATCGCGCCCTTGATCAACAAGCATCTGGGTGAGCAGGATGCTTTTGCGCCCGAGAATCTGATGCGCTTGCTGACACGCGTCAACAAGGGCTTGGTACGGGTTGATGCCGACGAACTGACCTACCCAGCTCACATCATCTTGCGTTTTGAAATTGAACGGGCCCTGATTTCCGGGCAGATTGAGCCCGATGACATCCCGACGCTTTGGGCCGAAAAGATGAAAACCTATTTAGGCGTGGATAGCGAAGGGGACTTTAACAACGGCTGCCTACAGGACATCCACTGGCCCATGGGAAGTTTTGGCTATTTCCCCAGCTACACGCTGGGTGCCATGTATGCGTCGCAATACTTTGCCACCCTGCGCGGCCAGCAGCCGGACCTTGATGTGCATATAGCCAATGGCAATCTGGAACCTGTATTGGGCTGGCTAGAAGCCAACATCTGGCAGCAGGCCAGCCGCTGGACGACCGATGCGCTAGTGACGCGCGCAACCGGTGAGGCACTCAATGCAAAACATTTTCGCCAGCATCTGACTTTGCGTTACTTTTGATTTGATCAAGCTACGGGGCGGAGCGCCTTTCACGCCCGTATTTTTATGTGTTTTGGCCTTCTAGCCCTTGTGATTATTGCGCTAGAAGCTATTAATTAAGGAGCAATCAGCTTGAAGCATGACGTCCTGGCTGGGCTACAGATTCGTTTAAGCGGGGCGTACCCATGCAACGGGCCTCCTATTGCCAGATTGCGTGAATGAACGCGGGCTTAGTCAAGCATTTTGCGCAGAGATTAAAAATGCTTCAACCGGGTTCAAGGTGGCCCAAAGACAGGACGGTCATACCCAAATTCCGGCTTGCACCCCCGCTCGCCCCCAAGAAACAAAAATTAGAGCTTGGTTTTGGCTGGCTCGGGCGCGGGCTGTGGCAGCAGGTTGCGCAACTCGTCTTCACTGATGATTTCAAACACCCGCACCACCTTTTGCACACCGCCGGTGGAGCGGGTAATTTCAGTGGCACGATCGGCTTCACGCTGGGTTACGCGGCCCATCAGGTAAACGGTACCACGCTCGGTCACCACCTTGTAGGCATTGGCGAACAGGTCTTTGGCATCCACCATCCGGGCCTTGACTTTGCCGGTGACCAGCACATCCGATGAACGCTGCGTTAGCGTGGCACTACCCAGCACGGCCAGTTCATTGACGACCGACTGCACGTTATCCACGTGCGACACCACTTGCTCAACGAGCTGCTTGTCTTGCAAACTGGGCACTTCACCGGTCAATAGCACCTGGCGGTTGTAGCTGGTGACATTGACATGAACCCGCTCACCCAGGTTGTCGCGAATACGGCTGGCAGAGCGCAACTCGATGCCTTCATCTTCCAGCTGCGCCCCCGAAGTGCGCCGATCTGTGGCGACCAGGGCACCCATCGCGGCCCCGCCCACGATGACTGGAAAACAAGCCGTGAGTGTGCCGACCAGGCCGGCGACGAGCAGCAGGCGGGTCAGGATGCGTTGTGTGGTTTGTTTCATAGGGGTGTCTCCAAATCGCCAAGTAACAGGGAATCAACCGCATCGCACAGGCAGTGCAGGGTCAACAGGTGAACCTCCTGAACGCGGGCAGTGCGCTCATGCGGCACGCAAATGTGCACATCGGTGTCACGCAGGGCTTGCACCATCTTGCCACCACCGCGCCCGCTTAGGCCAATGACCACCATGTCGCGTTCGTGTGCGGCTTCAATGGCGGCCAGTACATTGGCCGAATTGCCGCTGGTGGAAATGGCCAGCAGCACATCGCCGGCTTGCCCCAGGGCGCGCACCTGGCGCGAAAAGATCACATTGAAACCGTAATCGTTGGCAACGGCTGTCAGGATGGAGCTGTCGGTGGCAAGCGAGATCGCCGCCAGTTCGGGTCTCTCACGCTCATAGCGCCCGACAAACTCGGCGGCAAAGTGTTGCGCATCAGCGGCTGACCCGCCGTTACCACAGGCCAGCACCTTGCCACCGCTGGTGACACAGGTTAAGAGGGCCTGAACGGCATCGGCAATCGGACGACTGAGTAGTGGGGCCGCCTGGTATTTCAGGTCGGCACTGTCGATGAAATGTTGTTGGATTCGTTGCTCAAGCATGGCTGCAATGATACCCGCGCACGCCTTAGCCACCGCTTAAAAGGCATCAAAAGCGCCCTGCAGCCATTCAATCACACCCGCTTCGACGCTCACTACATCAAATCGACAGGGTGGTAGCGTGGAGTGCCGCATCAAATAATGGCGTGCCGCAAACACAATGCGGCGCTGTTTGGGGTAGCTGACACTGGCTGCGGCACCGCCATGGCTGGCAGTTTTGCGTTGACGCACCTCGACAAAAACGCAGGTTCCGTCCGGTGCGCGCATGATCAGATCGATCTCGCCACCTCCCCGGCCCGGCGTTCGATAATTGCGCTCAACCAGCTTGAGACCGGCGCGCTGCAAATGTTGCAGCGCCAGCGCCTCGCCCGCATCACCGGCCTGTTTGGTGGTTCGCGCTTTGAGCCCGTTTGTTTGAGGAAAACCCATTGTCATGACAACCCATGCTTCAAGCTTGGCCGCGACTTACGCCACCGCCCTGACGGCCGCAGCGGATGCGGCAGCTAGCCAGAATTATCCGCCCGGCACCCTGTATGTGGTGGCCACACCCATTGGCAACCTGGCCGACATCACGCTGCGCGCCTTGCATGTGTTGCAACTTGCCGACGCGGTGGCCTGCGAGGACACCCGACACACCCAGGCACTGCTGCGCGCTTACGGCATTGACAAGGCCCCGGCTCAGTTGCTGGCCGTACACCAGCACAACGAGGCGCAGGCAGCGCTGGTGGTGCTGGAACGGCTTAACCAGGGTTTGCGCGTGGCCTACGTCAGCGATGCCGGAACGCCGGCCATCAGCGACCCCGGCGCCCGCTTGGTGGCAGTGGTGCAGCAAGCTGGCTTGAAGGTGGTGCCGCTACCCGGGGCCAGCAGTGTGACCACCGCACTTTGCGCAGCGGGCATCACCCCTGACGCACAGCAGCATGGGGCCTTTGTGTTTGCCGGATTTTTGTCATCGAAAGCCAGTGAACGGGCTTCTGCCGTGCAAACTCTGTTGACCGAAGCCCGCGCTGTTGTTTTGCTGGAAGCGCCGCATCGGATTGAGGTCTTGGCTGCGGCCTTAGCGGTTTTGGGCGAGCGCCGGCTTACCGTAGGTCGCGAGCTGACCAAGCAGTTTGA
>JBBQZI010000051.1:0-16168 GCA_038207855.1 Burkholderiales bacterium | reverse complement strand
GCAATTTGGATTCAACGGACTCATTGGTGTGCTGGTGCTCGCTGGGGACATTTGGGCCATTCTCAATATTTTTCAAAGCGCCGTCTCCAACGAAAAAAAATTGATTTGGATCATCGCTGTAGCATTACTGCCCGTTCTGGGACTGCTGCTGTGGTTCTTCCTTGGCCCACGCAACGGTCGGTCTAACTAGCGACTGTCTGGGGCGTGTCATCGTGTTAGCCACTTGCCGACAAAAATATCGGTGTTGACAGGGATTTTCTGTCAGGGGTGGCACCGTAGTCCTGCCGGTGGCCTAAGGGGGGAGTTTGAAGTGGCCATCCGGGTGCGTTCGGGTGGATGCATGATCCGATGGATCATCGCTGCCACAGAATTCGGGATGCTTCGAGTGGAACCACCACACCATCGCGGTGCGGTATGAGCCTTATCGTGTAGTTTGCCGCCGGGCGAGACGCAGACACCGCTGCCCGGTAGGCGTAACCGTTTGTTGCGCCCACCAATTGCCGCACTTGCTTCATCTCGACCCGCTCCGGTTCTGCCCCGCTGACAGCATTGGCAAACAGCTCGACCCGCACCGCATCCGGGTCGAGATCATCGAGATACGCCTGCACTTCAAAAATATGCTGTTCGCCGTCGGTTTCAACCTTCACTTCACCGAAGTGCAGCGCGGCCCAATGCTCATCGAGTTCGCGCCGCCAACGAACGATCTCCGCGCCGATTTCGCCTTTACCGGCAGCACGCTCAAGGTAGGCTGACGCCGCCGGAAGGTAGTGTTGCTCGGTGTATTCGCGCACCGTACGATTGGTTGAAAAGTGCGGCGTCAACTGCGCCATGCTTTCCCGCATCCGGTTTACCCATGCACCAGGAATGCCCTGTTCATTGCGCGCATAGAACTCCGGGATCACCTCTCGTTCGAGCAGGTCATACAACGCCTCGGCTTCGACAGCATCCCAGGCGGGATCGCTATCGTGTTCCCGGCCATCCCCCAGGGCCCATCCTACTTCCGGCGTGTAGGCTTCTGCCCACCAGCCGTCCAGTTCGGACAGATTGATACCACCATTGACCAGCACCTTCATGCCGCTCGTTCCACACGCTTCCCAAGGGCGGCGTGGCGTGTTGAGCCATACATCCACGCCTTGCACCATGTGTTCGGTCAAATGCATGTCGTAATCACTGAGGAAGATCACATGCTGCCGCGCATCGGACCGTCGGATGAAATGTACCCATTGCTGTATCAGCGCCTGCCCTGCCAGGTCTGCAGGATGGGCCTTACCGGCGATGATGAGCTGTACCGGGCGTTGCGAATTAGTCAGCAGACGCATCAGCCGCTCAGGGTCGTGCAGCAGCAGGTTCGGTCTCTTGTAGCTGGCAAAACGCCGAGCAAAACCCAGCGTCAACGTGTTGGGATCGAACAGATGTTTTGCAACATTAGCCTCCTCGATCGATGAACCGGATCCAGCCAACTCCCAAGACAAGCGTTCGCGCGCGTATTCAACAAGCGACTTTCTGGCGGAGGTACGAAATTCCCAGAGCCCTTCATCAGTGACGCGGCGTATATCCTGTGCCATGTTCTCCGTCGTCCCCAACCATCGGTCCTTGCCACAAGCTTGTGTCCAAAGTTTATCGGCCGGAGCCGAATCCCAGGTCGGCATATGGACACCATTGGTGACGTGTCCGACTGGCACGTCGTCCGTCGGCCAGCGCGGAAAAAGAGGCCCGAAAAGCTGCCGGCTGACTTGGCCATGCAGGCGGCTTACGGCATTGATCGCACCGCTACCGCGGATCGCCAGATAGGCCATATTGAAAGGTTCCGATGCGTCGTCCGGATTCAGGCGGCCCAGGGCCAGTAAATCGTGGCGTGATATTCCCAGCTTCTCCGTGGCATATATGCCAAGGTATTGCTCGATCAGAGCAGGCGCAAAACGATCAAAACCGGCAGCCACCGCTGTGTGTGTCGTGAACAGGTTGCCGGCTCGCGTGACGGCCAGGGCCGCATCAAATGGCTGACCGGTTTCCCGCATAAAACTCCGCGCGCGTTCCAGCACGGCGAACGCCGCATGCCCTTCATTCAGGTGGCAGACTTCGGGCTTGAGGCCGAGCGCCGCGAGCAAGCGCCAGCCGCCCATCCCGAGCAACATTTCCTGTTTAAGGCGCAATTCCGGCCCGCCGCCGTACAGATCACTGGTAATACCTCGATGCGCGGGGTAGTTCGCAGCATCATTGCTGTCCAACATGTAAAGCTTCACGCGACCGACCGTGGCCTGCCACGCGCGCAACCAGACCGAGTAACCGGGCAAGGCGATCTCCAACCGCAGCCACTCCCCATTCGGTTTACGCAAGGGCGTGATCGGCAACTGTCCTGGGTCGTTGTATGGGAAGAAGGCCTGTTGCGCGCCGTCCTTGTCGATCACCTGCCGAAAATAGCCTTGCTGGTAGAGCAGCCCCACGCCGATGACCGGCACGCCCAGATCCCCGGCGGCCTTGAGTTGATCGCCGGCGACGTTGCCCAGTCCACCCGAGTAAATGGGCAAGGCTTCGCTCAGCATGTATTCCATACTGAAATAGGCGACACAGGTCAGTGAAGTTTGTTGATGGGTCTGCTGAAACCACGCGGGAGCCTGCGCAGCATCCCGTCTGGCTTGCACCAGTTCATCAACATTTTTGCGGAAAGCGGGATCGGCTAAAACTTGCTGGAGTTTTTCCTGCGAGACCGTCTGCAAGACAACCCAGGGATTTTGGGTCAGACCCCAGAGCTTGGGGTCCAGCTGCCGCCACACCTGGTCGGTGGCATGATTCCATGACGAACGCAGATCCAGGGCAAGCTCGTCCAGGGATGCGGCGGGATTCTGGGTAAGAGGTTCGGAGCTCATGGAAGATTTCCTTTTTTTGGCCCTTCGTAATTTTTTATTGAACGGTCGCTCAGGTGCTAGGCAGCCACCGGACCGAACCGCGATAAGCATGCCAACTGGCATGTCCGAGCAGTGGCCCGACCACCAGCAGCCCCAGCGCCCACGGCAACAGCAAGGCCACTGCTACCAGAACCACAATCAGCGCGCCCCAGAGCAGCATCACGCCGGTGTTGTTGACCACCACCTCAACGCTGGTAATGGCAGCCGAAATGGCATCGGTGTCGCGGTCCAGAATCATCGGAATCGACACTACCGCGATGGCGAATACCAGTGTGGCAAAGGCACCGCCAACTACCGTGTAGGCTGCCAAAAAATCCAGGTTTTCGGGATTGAACACGGCCTGCATCACGCCCGCCGAGGACGGCATGCCGGTATTGAAAAACACCGCAATCACCACCAACGATGCCCGCCCCCACAAGAGCTCCAGCACAATCAGCACGCCCACCAGCATGCCCATGCTGCGCAAATGGCCGCGCCAGCAGGTCAGTGAAGTCGCAAAATCTGGCCGCAAACCCAGCTCCCGGCGGCGGCTCACCTCGTACAGCCCAAGCGCCAGAAACGGCCCGAGCAGCAGACAGCCGGAGGCAATCGTCATAGCGAACTCGGGTTTGGTGCGAAATACCGTGCCCAAAATCAGCGCCATGCACCAGAACGCCACCCCGTAAAACAGACTCAGTCCGAGGTGCGCCGTCAGGTCCCGCCAGCCCAAGCCAAGCCAGCGCAAGGGCGCGCCCCACGTCAACACGATGATTTCTTTGGGGGGCGCCTCCGAGGGCGGTGGCACGTAGGGCGGCGGCGATGCTTCGGGCGGTAAATGACTCATCAATCAAGCATAGCGCAGCAGCGCGGCTTGACGACTAAGGAAAACACCAGTGTGCGGTGGTCCTGGCACGCAAGGCTATGTGCTTACGCGGCCTCGTCAGGCTGAGTGTCACCGGGGGCACGCGCCGTACGAATACCCGGTTTGGCAATCAGTTCCAGATAAAAAGCATCCGATCCGTCTGCGGCTGCGGCATCAATCAGGGCGGTGATGGTGGCAAAGTGCACGGCCACCGCCAACTCCTGAGTTGCTCCGAATTTACAGTCAAAATCCCAGAAGTCCACGCCTTCAGGCAGCGCTTTGCGGCGTTCACGCAGCACGTACTGGCGAATTTCATGCTTGGTGGCTTCCACAACGCGGTCGCGCTGCTTGCCTTCGATGTTGAGCTTGAATGTCTTTTTCACAATGTCCTTTTATTCGGTCTGAATTGCGCCGCTGGCGGGCGCTTTCATAGGGTAGCGATTATGCGGCCAAGGCTTGTTGATGCCAGCCAGCGGCGCGGCTTTCGCCACAGCACGTAAACTGCACCCTGCCCGATGCGCCAACCGGCCCATATCAACGGCATCCACTACCCACCCAATCCACCATGACTTTTTCCACCCTGGGCCTGATGCCTGCCCTGCTTGCCGCCATTGATGCCCTGGGCTATACCGACCCAACGCCGATTCAGCGCGAAGCGATTGCACCCGCTCTGGAAGGGCACGACCTGTTGGGTTCGGCACAAACCGGCTCCGGCAAAACCCTCGCCTTTGCACTGCCCTTGCTGCAGCGCCTGCAAGCGCCCGAGCCCCGAACCCGCCGCGTGCAGGCACTGGTACTGGTGCCCACGCGCGAACTGGCAACACAGGTGGGCGACGTGATCAAGGCGCTGGCGCAGCACTTGCCGCAAACCGTGAAGGTTTCAACATTTTTTGGCGGCGTGTCGATCAACCCGCAAATGATGGGCTTGCGCGGCGGCACTGACGTGGTGGTGGCTACACCCGGACGCCTGCTCGATTTGGTAGCGCACAACGCACTCAAGCTCGATCACGTCGCCACGCTGGTGCTTGACGAAGCCGACCGCATGCTCGACCTGGGTTTTGCCGACGAGCTGGCGAGTGTGCTGGCGCTGCTGCCCGCCCAGCGGCAAAACCTGTTCTTCTCAGCCACCTTCAGCCCGGCCGTGCAAGCCCTGGCACAGACTCTGCTGCATGACGCGGTACGGGTTGAGGTGCAAGGCCCGACCCAGCAGCCGATTGAGATTGTGCAGCGCGCCATCGCGGTCGATACGCCACGTCGTACACAGCTACTGCACCACCTGATCGCGCTGCACACCTGGCCTCGTGTGCTGGTGTTTGTGGCGACCAAATTTGCCGCCGAAATCGTGGCTGACAAACTGCGCAAAGGTGGTCTGACGGCCGAGCCGTTTCATGGCGAGCTGAGCCAAGGCAAGCGCAGCCAGGTGCTGACCGATTTCAAGGCTTCGCGCCTGGGCGTGGTGGTGGCTACCGATGTGGCGGCACGCGGGCTTGATATTGAAGGTTTGCCAGTGGTGGTGAATTTTGATTTGCCACGATCGGCGCAAGATTACACACACCGCATTGGCCGCACCGGGCGTGCCAGTGAGTCCGGCCTGGCCGTGAGTTTTGTCAGTGCCACCACACTGGCGCATTGGCGGCTGATTGAAAAGCGCCAGCAGTTCAAACTACCGCTCGAAAGCATTGAAGGTTTTGAGCCGCAAGACATCGCGCCACCGGCATCGACATCGCCCAACGCACCTGGCAACGGCGGCGTCAAAGGCAAGCGCCCCAGCAAAAAGGACAAGTTGCGCGCGCAGCAACCGTAGAGCGGCCCGTCGACTTACCCTAAAATCGCGTCCTTCTTCAACAGCCTCTGGATGAACACCATGAACCGCTGCACCCTCGCTTTGCCCTGCCATGCTCCCCGCATGCAGGAAATTCCCAATCCTTCAGCCAGCCGATCAGCGCTGCTGACAACGGCCCTGCTACTGGGCATCTGCAGCATGAGCGCCCTGTGGCCCGGCCCGGCCGCGGCGCAAGACGCGGTGCGCCAGTTTCCGAAAGCCGCCAAACGCGCCACGCTGGAAGTGACGGCGCCGCCGCAAATTCTGCTCAACGGGCAGCCCGAACGACTGTCGCCCGGTGCCCGCATCAAAGCCCCCAACAATCTACTGGTGATGTCTGGCAGTCTGGTCGGTCAACGCCTAGTGGTGAACTACCTGCGCGATCCGCAAGGCTTGGTGCATGAAATCTGGCTACTCAATGGCACAGAGGCCAGCGAAAAGCGCGCCGGCATGGAGCCGGTGACCAACTTTGTCTTTGGCTCGGATGGCGACAAGCCCAAGACCGATGACGGTAAAACGCCGTTCAATCAGTTGCCCAAGTTTCCCAGCCAGTAACCCGCGCCGTTTCTGCCTTGATCCGGTCTTTCAAGCGCCGACCGGAATAACTACCAATACCCCGCTGCCTTTTTCAGACTGATGAACAAAATAAGCCTCTAGCCCTTATGGAATAAGCGTAAGAAGCTACATAAATAATAGTAATTGAGAATCACCATCATGAGCAAAAAAGTCTTCATCAAAACCTACGGCTGCCAGATGAACGAGTACGACTCGGACAAGATGAGCGACGTGTTGGGTGCCGCCCAAGGCTACGAGCCGACCGACAACGTCGAAGAAGCCGACCTGATTTTGTTCAACACCTGCTCGGTACGCGAAAAGGCGCAAGAGAAGGTTTTCTCCGACCTGGGCCGCGTCAAGCATCTGAAAAAGCGCGGCGCGCTGATTGGCGTGGGCGGCTGCGTGGCGAGCCAGGAAGGCGCTGCCATCATTGAGCGCGCGCCCTATGTGGACCTGGTGTTTGGTCCGCAAACCCTGCACCGGCTGCCGCAAATGCTGGCCGAGCGGGAGCGGCTGAACCGTTCACAAGTGGACATCAGCTTTCCCGAAATCGAAAAGTTTGACCACCTGCCGCCAGCCCGTGTGGACGGTGCCAGCGCGTTTGTGAGCATTATGGAAGGCTGTTCCAAATACTGCAGCTACTGCGTGGTGCCCTACACCCGCGGCGAAGAAGTGCACCGCCCGTTTGAAGACGTGCTGGTCGAAGTGGCCGGCTTGGCCGACCAGGGCGTGAAAGAAATCACCCTGTTGGGGCAAAACGTCAATGCCTGGCGCGCATCCATGGGAGGCACTGCCGAGATGGCCGACTTTGCCACCTTGCTGGAGTACGTGGCCGACATTCCCGGCATTGAGCGCATTCGCTATGTCACCAGCCACCCCAACGAGTTCACCCAGTCACTGATTGCTGCTTACGAAAAAATCCCCAAACTGGTCAGCCACCTGCACTTGCCGGTGCAACACGGCTCTGACCGGATTTTGATGGCCATGAAGCGCGGCTACACCGCCATGGAATACAAAAGCACGGTGCGCAAGTTGCGCGCCATTCGCCCCGACATGGCCTTGAGCAGCGACTTCATCGTCGGCTTTCCGGGCGAAACCGAAGACGACCACACCCGGCTGATGAAGCTGATGGATGACGTGGGCTTTGACAACAGCTTCAGCTTCATCTTCAGCCCGCGCCCCGGCACGCCAGCCGCCAATCTGACTGACGACACCCCGTATCCGGTGAAACTGCGCCGCCTGCAAGAAGTGCAGGCCAACATCAATGGCAACATCGCCCGCATCAGCGCCAGTCGGCTGGGCACGGTGCAGCGCATTCTGGTGGAGGGCACCTCCAAGCGCGATGCGTCAGAGCTGATGGGCCGCACCGAATGCAACCGGGTCGTGAACTTTGTCGGCCAGCCAAGGCTGATCGGCCAGATGGTCGATGTGAACATTACCGAGACGCGCACCTTTACCCTGCGTGGCGAGGTGGTCACGCAACCAGCCGTTGCCGAGTTTGACTGATGGACACCCGCATCCGTGACCTGTTGCAGCAAATCAGCACGCTGGAAGAAGACTTGCGCACCGCGATTCATGAGCAGGAAGCGCAAGTCAGTTTCACCATTCAGGGCAAGCGCGTCGAATTTGAGCGCAGCGTGCATGAGGCACACCGAAAGCTCAAACGCAACCTGTTTCAGTGGCTGGTCAAAGACCGGCCACAAAACCTGATCACCGGCCCGATCATTTACGCGATGATCGTGCCGCTGATGCTGGCGGATCTATGCATCACCTTTTACCAGGCCAGCTGCTTTCCCATCTATGGCATTGCCAAGGTCAAGCGGGGCGACTACATCGTGTTTGACCGCCATCGGTTGGCCTATCTGAATCTGATCGAGCGCTTTCACTGCGAGTACTGCGCCTACGCCAATGGTCTGCTGGCCTATCTGGGCGAGATCATTTCACGCACCGAGCTGTATTTTTGCCCGATCAAACACGCGCGCAAGGTGCTTGGCAAGCACGCCCATTACGCCGAATTTTTGGAGTATGGCGACTCGACCGACTTTCACCTCAAACTGGAGGAATTTCGCGTCGCAAGTGCCAGACAACCGAGCGAAACCAAATCCCCGGCGGCCAACAGTTCACTATAAATTACATAGCTGCTTACGCAATGAAGACAAGGGCTAGAGCACGATTTTATATAAATATAGGCAGAATGTAACCGCTACAAGAGCGGCTTGATCCTGTTGGTGCTTTTACGCTGTCGGAAAACTTTACAGCCACATGCCAGTAGTCACTTCCGAAATTCATACCGCGTTGATTTCATTGAAGAATTAAAGGCTTTGCACGAGTGGCCCGATTCATGCTTATTCAGTTTCTGTTCGATTCTGAACAATTTTCACGACTCTCGCAGGGCAGATTGACATGACCAAGACCAATATTGAAGTGGTAGAGGGAAACGACGACGATGCCTGGGCGCAATGGGAGGATTCGGTGTCGTTTCACGAAAGTCAGTTCCCGGTTGAATACGAACTCGACCAGCTCACTTCAGCCATTCAAACATCCCAAGAAGCGGATACGTTGGATCCCTTTGAATCAGTCACTAAAAATTCTGGTTAACAATTGAATGACTGGGGACAGCGCAAGCTCACTGCGTGTAAATGGCCTTTCCCACAATGCGGACATCCAACATCAACTGATCGGTTGGGGACAGAGCAAGTTCACTGCGTGTAACTTGGTCTGTCCCACAAGGCTTCAGAAGGGCATTTTCGGCATGCCTTTCATGCCGCCCATGCGTTTCATCATCTTCATCATGCCGCCGCCCTTCATCTTTTTCATCATGTCCTGCATTTGCTCAAATTCCTTGAGCATGCGGTTGACCTCCTGAACCTGCACGCCGGCGCCTGTGGCAATGCGACGCTTGCGGGTGGCCTTGATGACTTCGGGTTTGCGCCGCTCCAGCGGGGTCATGCTGTGGATGATGCCCTCTTTGCGCTTGATGTCCTTCTCGACCCGTCCCACGTCCACCTGACCGGCTTTGGCGGCCATGGCGGCGGGTAATTTGTCCATCAGGCTGCTTAAGCCACCCATTTGCTTCATCTGCTGAATCTGGGACAAAAAGTCGTTCAGATCAAAGGCTGCACCGCTTTTGACCTTGGCAGCCAGCCGCTGGGCTGAAGCCATGTCGACACCGGCGGTCACCTGCTCGACCAGCGCAAGAATGTCGCCCATACCCAGCACACGTCCGGCGTGGCGTTCGGCATCAAACACTTCCAGTCCGTCCAGTTTTTCGCTGGTACCGGCAAACTTGATCGGCGCGCCGGTGATCTGGCGTACCGACAGGGCCGCACCGCCGCGCGAATCACCATCAAGCTTGGTCAAAATGATGCCGGTCAAGGGTAAGGCTTCCTTGAAGGCTTTAGCCGTGTTGACCGCATCCTGACCCTGCATGGCATCGACCACAAACAAGGTCTCAATCGGATTAATGGCGGCGTGAAGTTCACTGATTTCACGCATCAACACTTCATCAATGGCCAGACGGCCAGCGGTGTCGACCAGCAGCACGTCAAAGTAATGTTTTTTGGCGTAGTCCAGCGCCGCCAGCGCAATATCTACCGGCTTTTGGTCTGGTGTACTCGGAAACCATTCGGCACCGGCTTGCTTGGTCACGGTCTTGAGCTGCTCGATAGCGGCCGGGCGGTACACATCGCCTGACACCGTCAACACTTTTTTATTTCGCTTCTCGATCAGGTGTTTGGCCAGCTTGGCGGTGGTGGTGGTCTTGCCGGCGCCTTGCAAGCCCGCCATCAGAATCACCGCCGGTGGCTGTGCCGCCAGGTTGATATCGGCCACGCCATCGCCCATGGTGGCGGCCAGCTCTTTGTTGACAATGCTGACCAGTGCTTGCCCAGGCGAGAGTGACCCCAGCACGTCTTGGCCCAATGCCTTGTCCTTGACGCGGGCGATGAAGTCGCGCACGACGGGCAGCGCCACGTCGGCCTCCAGCAAGGCCATGCGCACTTCGCGCAGCATGTCGGCCACATTGGCTTCGGTGATACGGGCCTGGCCGCGGATTTCCTTGACGAGGCGCGAGAGTTTGTCGGTGAGAGCGGATGCCATAAAAGGGGTGTCCCGGCGGGCGGAACCTGGGTTGAAGCCCCTGTAAGGAGGGCTGGGTGCAAAACGCTAAACTGTAGGCATGATTTTAGCCAGTGCGACACCCTTGACTTTGACCTTGGCCCTTGGTGCGTCAGCGGCCTATGCTGCTGCTGCTACGGGTTCGGCGCGTTCCAGCAAAACATTGACCCGGATGATAGTTTGGCTGGCCTGGTCGCTGCACGGCGTTTTGCTGGCTTGGGGGCTGTGGGGCACAGAGCCGCGGTTTGGTTTTGCACCCGCACTGTCCGTCACGGCATGGCTGGTCGGCTTGGTTTATGCCATTGAAAACTACCTGTTTCCACAGCTCAAGACACCCTGGTTGCTGTCCGGGCTCGGGGCTGCGGCAATCCTTCTTGCCTTGTTTTTTCCTGGCACTCCGTTGCATCCCGCCGCGTCCGCATGGTTGCCGCTGCACTGGGCGCTGGGCATTGCGTCTTATGGTCTTTTTGCCATCGCGGTGGTTCATGCCTGGCTGATGACCCGCGCTGAAGCGCGCATTCGCAGCGCCGCCGATGCGCACACCGGTATGCCACTACTCACCATGGAACGCTTGACTTTTCGATTTGTCAGCGTGGGCTTTGCGCTGCTTTCAGCAACCTTGCTGGCAGGTTTTTTCTTTGGTGGCCAGCTTTACGGAACAGGTCATCCGATCAAATGGGATCACAAAACCATCTTTTCGCTGCTGTCGTGGCTCACCTTTGCCGTGCTGCTCGTGGGGCGGGCCCGGTTTGGTTGGCGCGGCCGCCGTGCTGTTCGGGTGCTTTATGCCGGCTCGGGTTTGCTGCTGCTGGCGTATGTGGGCTCGCGTTTTGTCATTGAGATCGTTTTGGGGCGTGTCCTGTGAAAGGATTGCTGATTATTTTGATCGTGCTGGCCGGGGTTTGGCTCTGGCGCAGCAGGTCAATTTCTGACGATCACAGTGCGCCGTCCAAACCCCAGGCGCTCCCAGAGCCGCTCGACATGGTGCGATGCGCCCGGTGCGGCATGCATATTCCAGGCAATGAAGCGATTGTTGGGGAAAAGGGTGTTTACTGCAGCGTGGATCATCTGCATCAATCGGAAGTCTGAATGAAACCGCAACTCGCGGACCCAGCACACCTCGGCGCAGCATCACTAGAGGCCAGTCAGGAGCCCGCTGAACAGTCGCGCGAATTTGAGCGGCTATGGCGCAGTTTCATGACTGCCCGGGCAACCTTGGGGCTGGTGTTGTTGCTGTTGCAAGGCAGCATTTTTTTCCTGTCACCACCACAAAGCAGTGCCCCGCTGCTGGTTTGCGTGGCCTATTTCGCGGCTGCGCTGGCTGTACGCCTCATGACCCGCCCGCGAAAATTGGGCAATGTTTTTGATGCCCAGTGGCTGCGTACGGTGGGGGTCGATGTCGTTGCGTTTGGCACGTTGCAGTTGTTGCAGAGCAGTGCCATCAATTACGTACCGCTGTTTGCTTTTCCCGTGCTGATGGCCTCCATACTAGGGTCAATGATGCTGGCGATGGGTGCTGCGGCCGGGGTAACCCTGTTGTTGTTCGCCTATGCGGCCTGGCAATCTATCGCCAGCCCTTGGGACACGAGTACGCATTTTTTGCAGGCAGCCCTTACAGGCGCTGGGTGTTTTGCTATTTCTTTCATAGCGAGTCAATTTGCCAGCCGGCTGGCAACTGTGGAACTGCGTGCCCAGCGCAGCCAATTGGCAGCGACTGTGCAGCGTCAGGTCAACGAGTTGGTCATCGCATCACTGACTGACGGCATTCTGGTGGTGGACGATCGCAGCACGATACGCTCGGCCAACCCGGCGGCACACCTGATACTGGGTGTCCCGGATCACTCCCCTGACAAACAAGTTGATTTGACCAACAACCTGGGCTGGCGTGCGCTGCAAAACGTGGTGACCAAGAGCTTTGCCACAGGCGTTGCGCAACAGACCGAGGTCAGCATTGAACAAGGCAATCTGGGGCAGCGCAAACTTTGGGTACGCACCCAGTTGACGGAACCACTTGGAATTGGCGCGCAAAGCCTGTGCGTGGTCTTTATGCAGGATCAGCGGGAGTTGCAGGCGCGCATGCGAACTGAAAAGCTGGCCAGCATGGGCCGCATGTCAGCAGCAGTAGCCCACGAAATTCGCAACCCATTAGCAGCCATCATGCAGGCCAATGAACTGCTGGCCGAAGGATTGACCGCGCCCGCTCAACACCAACTGAGCCAGATGGTTCAGCAAAATGCCCAGCGACTGGAGAAAATCGTCAGGGATATCTTGCGCCTCACCCACGCGCCCTCGCAGCGTGGTGCTGACGATGCCCAGTTGCTTGATTTGCTTGAAAACATAATCCGCGTGTGCCGCGACTGGACAAACCAGCACGCCATCCAAGATGAGTTGTCTGTCAGCTTGCCGAAGAACGCGCCTGGGGTGTGGTTTGAAACAGAGCACTTGCGGCGGATTTTGATCAACCTGCTGGACAATGCGCACCGCTATGCCAGCCATCAGAGTGGCAGCATTCAGGTCAGCGTCGATTTTTCCCGCGCAAGCGCGCCTGCTTTTGAAGCCAGTATGCAGGTCTGGAGTGATGGCGCCCCACTGGAGCCGTCAGTTGAACAGCATTTGTTTGAACCCTTTTTCTCGTCCGAAAGTCGCTCCAGTGGGCTAGGCTTGTATATTTGCCGCGAACTCTGTGAAAGCCATGGCGCTTGCATTACTTACAGTCGCAGCACACGAATGCGCAATAACCAACCCGTTCAGGGTAACGAATTCAGTGTCACCTTTAAATCGAGTTCCCTGGCGATATTGCCCACAACCGAGCCTCAGACCGACTAGCTTATGAACGCACCGCCCAGTCACCCGCGCATCCTGGTGGTCGACGACGAACCGGACTTGCGCACGCTTTACGAGTTAACCCTGCTGCGTGAAGGCTACCAGGTTGACACAGCTGAAACCCTGCAGCAAGCGCAGGCTCTGTTGGCGGCCAATAGCTACGATGTCGTGATCACCGACATGCGCCTGCCGGACGGTCTGGGCATGTCGCTGATCACCGATGTCAGAGACAGCCAGCGCAGTGAACGCTGCGTGGTCATCACGGCCTATGGATCCGCACAGAACGCTGTGGAAGCCTTGAAAGCCGGGGCATTTGATTACCTGACCAAACCGGTTGACCTGAAACAATTTCGCGCGGTGGTGACCTCAGCCGTGCACAGCGTCCCGGTGTCAATTGTTTCTGCGAAGTTGGCGCAAGGCATGGGCTCCCAGGTCGCCACCTCAAGCGCTTTGGGTAAAAAAGCGCTTGGACGGCTGGTTGGCCATTCGATCTCGATGCAACAAATCAAGGAACGCATTGTCAAAGTCGCCACCAGCATGGCCCCCATCATGGTGACCGGCGAATCTGGCACCGGCAAGGAATTGGTGGCCTATGCCATCCACGCCAACAGCCACCGTGCCAAAGGTCCGTGGGTGGCCGTGAATTGCAGCGCCATTCCGGAGAATTTATTGGAGGCCGAGTTTTTTGGTGCCAAAAAAGGGGCCTACACCGGTGCGCAACAAGATCGCGAAGGCTTCTTTCAGGCGGCTAACGGGGGCACCCTGTTTTTGGATGAAATCGGCGACTTGCCATTGGCCATGCAATCCAAGTTGTTACGCGCCATCCAGGAGCGGCGCATCCGCCCCCTCGGATCATCACACGAAGAAGCGGTGGATGTGCGCATTGTCAGCGCCACCCACAAAAACCTGGCAACAGAGGTGCAAGCTGGCCGCTTTCGACAAGACCTGTTTTACCGGCTCAACGTGATTGACATGGTCATCTCACCTTTGCGAGAGCGCACCGAAGACTTGCCAGAGCTTTGCACCGCCCTGCTGACCCACATTGCCGAAGAATCGGCCATGCCGGTGCCTGTGCTCTCTGCAGACCTTCTGCGCGAATTGGCCTGCATGCCGATGCCGGGCAACGTCCGCGAACTGGAAAATTTACTGTACCGGGCGGTGGCATTGGGTGATGGGCGAAACCTGGTGCTGGATCCGCCAGCATCGTTCACAACGACCTCCCCAGCACCGCTCGACACTGGCGGCTTGTCGCTCCAAACTGAGGCAACTCCTGTCATTACCGAAAATTTGCAGACTTACCTGGATGAGATAGAACGCAAAATTCTCGGTCAAACGCTACAAGCGACCGGCTTTAACCGAACCGCAGCCGCAGCGCAGCTTGGCCTGAGCCTGCGCCAAATACGTTACCGCATTGCGCGTCTGCAAATTGAAGTACCGCTCCCGGTTGACGGCCACGATGAAGCCGACTGAGCCTGACTCGCCAGCGCCAGACACAGCCCTGTGGAACCATGGCTGGTACCGGTTTGCCGCCCGTTGCGACTCACCCAACTTTGGACCCCGCCCGCCTCTGACGCAAATTGATCTGATCGTGCTGCATTCGATCAGCCTGCCACCAGGTCAATATGGCGGAAACCAGGTCAAGCAACTTTTCACGAACCAGTTGGATTGGCAGGCGCATCCCTATTTCAAGTCGATTGAAGGCATCACCGTATCTTCCCATTTCTTTATCCAGCGAAACGGTGAGCTCTGGCAGTTTGTCAGTTGCGACGACCGGGCCTGGCATGCCGGCACCTCCCGCTATCGCGGTCGAGCCAACTGCAATGACGACAGCATCGGTATTGAACTAGAAGGACTGGAAGGTGACACGTTTGAACCAGCCCAATATGAGTCTTTAACCCCGCTGTGCGCAGCCATCATGCAGCGCCACACCATCACCAGCATTGCGGGCCACGAGCACATTGCGCCAGGCCGCAAGGCCGACCCCGGGGTTGGGTTTGATTGGCTGCGCTTACAAAAAAATCTGGCACTTTCGCGTCGGTGTTTTCCCGTAGCAGTACAGACCTCAATCGCCCATTGCCAGCAGCCTATCGGACAAAAGACACGATGATTCCTAGCAACTGTTTTGTGGCATTGACAACCCCACATGCGAGACGCGCCAATAATTGAATTGGCTTTAACCGCAAGACGATGCTGATGTGCAACATTGCCCGTCGCATCAAGACAAATACACGTGTGCAGGCTATCAATTTTCTGTTGGCCCTCGCATAATCCAGCGATTGGAAATTACTATGTTGTCCTGGGACGAAGAAGTCACACCCACTGCCAGTTTGCACCCACCACTCGGCCCTTCAAATTTGCATTTGGCCGAGCGTCACGCCGCCTCCAACGCTGCGCAATCCATTGCTCTCAGCAGCCCGTCGCCACGCCAATACCGCGCCGTTCATATGTCCGGCTACGCGCTGTCCTGGGAATAAGCATCGTTCATGACAACCCCAATTTCACAACCCTTCGACCAGCCGTTGCTTGGCAAAGTGTTGTGCACCCAAGTTCATGGTGCTGGGAAAGCGCCCAACACCATGAATCGCTTTGTGCAAACTTATTTGCGTGAAGTGCTCTTTGTAAATCGATCAAGGAGAATTTAATGGCAACTGCAAAAAAACCAGCATCCGCAAAGAAAGCCGCACCCGTGAAAGCCTCGTCGGCTAAAAAAGCTGCGCCAGCTGTCAAGGCTGCACCCGCCAAGAAGGCAACCCCTGTGAAGGCTGCGACAGCGAAGAAAGCTGCACCCGTCAAAGCTGTAGCTGCAAAAAAGGCCACGCCGGTGAAGGCCGCACCAGCTAAAAAGGCTGCACCTGTCAAGGCTGCACTCGCTAAAAAAGCTGCGCCCATCAAGGCCGTACTAGCTAAAAAGGCTGCCCCTGTCAAAGCGGCACCAGCCAAGAAGGGTGCATCGGTGAAGGCGGCTCCAGCCAAGAAACCCGCTGTTTCAGCAAAACCCGCTGCAAAAAAGACGGCGAAGGCAGTGCCTGCAAAACCGGTTGCTGCAAAAGCGGCACCCGCAGCACAGACCAAGCTCAACCCACAGGCGGCATGGCCGTTTCCTAC
>JBBQZI010000050.1:0-16216 GCA_038207855.1 Burkholderiales bacterium | reverse complement strand
CACCAGCAAATCGCCCAAACCTAACAAGTGGTGGCGCAAGTTGGCGTAATAGTTCAAATAATTGCCTGGCGGGTTGGGCGCGGCGCGGCGCACCGACACGGGGGCAGCCACGCCGGGCATGGTTGCCATGTGCAGTACCTCGCCGGGTAGCGGGTCAATGCCCCAGTCAGCCAGGCCTTCAACGTCAGGGCGGCGACCAGCCTTCAATGCGTCTTCCTGCGTATCGAGCCCGAACTTGGTAAAACTGCCTTGTGTGCCATGCACCGCCCAGCGCGGGCCCGGTGTGGCGACCAGCGTGCTGGCGTGCAGAATGACCCGCAAACCGCCGTGGTGCGTGTCATAGCGCAGCACGGCGTGAAACCAGTCATTCACCACTGCGTTGTCACGCACGTAGGCTAAATCCAGACTCAGCGCATCGGGCATGCCCCACAGCAGCAGCGCCTGGTCAAGCAGATGCGAGCCCAAATCCAGCCACAAGCCCGAACCCGGCGAGGCTTGTTCACGCCAGCGGCTTGGCACGGTCGGCCGGTAACGGTCAAAGTGCGACTCGACTTGCACCACGCGCCCTAACTTGCCGCTGGCAAGAACCTGTTGCAGTGCCAAAAAATCACTGTCAAAACGACGGTTCTGAAACACCGTCAGCACCCTCCCCTGTTGCGCGGCGACTTCGAGCAAATGCACGGTCTCTGCCAGCGTGGTGGTGCAGGGTTTATCGACCACCACATGCTTGCCCGCTTGCAGCGCGGCCAACGCCAGTGCGTAATGGCTGTCGTTGGGCGTGGCAATCACCACCAGATCAATTGCTGGGTCGGCAAAGGCTTGCGCCGGTGTGGCGGTCACACGCACCTGCGGCCAATCCTGCAGCACGGCAGTGGGCCTGCTGGAGCTAACCAGCGCCAGCGTGAGCCCTGGCACACCGGAAATCAGCGGCGCATGAAATATTGTGGCGGCGCTGCCGTAGCCGATCAGGGCCACCTGGATAGCACGACCGGTTGCAATAAAAGTTGTGTTGTTAAGTGGCATGGTCAGCTTCTGGGTGAAACCGAATTGTGATGCAGACCAGTTTTCACCAAACCGGATGCGACTTGGTTGAAAATGGCGCACCGCCGCAAGCCTTGCAGCGACCCATCAAGCCATTGCCATGCTCCAATTTTTACCCGTGCCCTTGCTTGGCATCATTGCCAGCGCACTGATGCTGCTGAACATTTTGATCTGGGTGCCGATCTTGCTGTTGGTCTCGATCATCAAGTTGGTACTGCCTTTTAAAACCATTCGCTTGTTGATTGACCCACTGCTGCTGCGCATTGCCGAGGCCTGGATTGCTGGCAACAGCGGCTGGATGCGCTTGACGCAACAGCTTGATTGGGACGTGACCGGCATCGATGGCCTGAACCCGCGCCAGTGGTATCTGGTGGTGTGCAATCACCAGTCATGGGTGGATATTTTGGTGCTGCAGCATGTGCTGAACCGGCGTATTCCTCTGCTGAAATTTTTTTTGAAAAAGGAGCTGATCTGGGTTCCGATCATGGGTCTGGCCTGGTGGGCGCTTGAATTTCCGTTCATGCGCCGCCACTCTGAGGCCTATTTGAAGCAGCACCCCGAGGCCCGTGGGCGCGATGCGGCCACCACCCGCGCCGCCTGTGAAAAATACGCCTTGGTGCCCACCAGCGTGATGAATTTTCTGGAAGGCACGCGCTGCACGCCAGCCAAGCAACTGCGCCAGCAGTCGCCTTATCGGCACCTGCTCAAGCCCAAGGCCGGGGGCATCACACTGGCGCTTGACGCCATGGGTGACAAGTTTGGTGCGGTGCTTGACATCACCATCGTCTACCCGGCCGGCAAACCCGACTTTTGGCAGTTTTTGCAGGGCCGCGTCAAGCGTGTGATCGTGCACGCACGCACGCTGCCCGTGCCACAGGCCAAACCCTTGCCCGGTCAGACCGCTGAGCAAGCCCTGCGCGAAACCTGCCAACTTTGGGTGAATCAGTTGTGGGCTGAGAAAGATGCCAAGATAGCACAGCTAATTTTAGATAAAAATAGCTTGTAGCCCTTATAGAATAAGCGCAAGCAGCTATATAAATTAGAGCGTTTTAAAATAGGTAATCTCTGATTTCCGGGAAAGAAATATGAAAAAATTTGTCTGCACCATCCTTGCTGCTGCGGCACTCACCGTCAATGGGCTGGCTTTCGCTGGCGATACCAAGGCCCCACTGAGCACGATGAATATTCAGATCAAGGGCGAAGGGCGACTTGACGGTCTAGCGCTTGGTTGGGCGATGCTCTGATCATGCTGGCTCGTCTACTCCGCCGCCTTTACCTGTTCCAGATGATTTCTGGGGCGCTGCTGGGCGGTTTTTTAGCCGTGCAGTCGGCACAGGCAGGGCGTGGTGCCTTGTCGTTAGTCTTTATTCCGTTAAGCGCGGTGCTATTGCCCTTGTTGTTGCAGTTTTTGGTGATTGCGATATCCATGGTGCGCTCCAACGCCGGCGGGCAAACGACACTGTGGTGGCGCGCCTTGCGGGGTGAATTTCGTGCGGCAATAACGGTATTTGTGCTTCGCATGCCCTGGGCTGGCAAGCGCCCAGTCGTGTTGCCGCAACTAACCCCGCCAAGCGCTGACCCATTCAAGGCACCAGCACCCGTGCCAGTGCTGCTGGTGCATGGTTTTATTTGTAATCACCGGGTCTGGGACGATGTGGCGCTGGCGCTGCGCCAAGCCGGTCACCCGGTGCTGGCGATTGATCTGGAGCCGCTGTTTACCTCGATTGACGATTACGCAGTGCTGATTGAACAGGCGGTAACCGAGTTGCTGGCGAAAAGTGCGGCCAGCCAGGTGGCGCTGGTCGGCCACAGCATGGGCGGACTGGCCATCCGGGCCTGGCTACGCGCACACGGCAGCTCGCGGGTCGCCCGCATCGTCAGCTTGGGCTCACCACACTGGGGCACCCACAGCGTCAAAACCAGCATGGCACCGATGATGCCGAACGCCGGGCAAATGGCATGGCACAGCTCTTGGCTGCAGGCGCTGGATGCCAGCGAAACACCGGCCACGCGCGCCCTGATGCATATCGCCCTCACCCATCAAGACAATGTCGTTTATCCGCAGCGCGGGCAGACGCTGGCGGGTGCAACGGTGACCGAATTCAACGGACGCGGGCACCTTCAGCTCTGCCTGGACCAGGCCCTGATCGCCTGGCTGGTGCAGCGACTGGCGCCCCAAGACCTGCCCCATGCCACAAGCAGCGCGCACTGAAGGGCTCACCATCACAGCCACCGATACAACCGGCCCACAGCCCGCCCTGCCCAGTCTGGCGCAACCGCACCCGGCCTCGCTACGCGAACTATTTTGGGCCTTTACCTGGCTCGCCTTGCAAGGTTTTGGTGGCGTTTTGGCGGTAGTGCAGCGCGAGCTGGTCGACCACAAGCAGTGGCTGACGCGCGAACAGTTCATTGAAGATTGGGCCGTGGCGCAAGTGCTGCCCGGCCCCAACGTCGTCAACCTGTCGATGATGATTGGTGACCGCTACTTTGGCATCCGTGGCGGTCTGGTGGCGCTGGCCGGCATGCTGACGTTTCCGCTGATCGTGGTGCTGCTGCTGGCAGTGCTGTTTGCCGGTGTGTCGGATGTACCGCAAGTGCAAGGTGCGCTGCGCGGCATGAGCGCGGTGGCCGCCGGCATGATTGCCGCCACCGGCCTCAAGCTGCTGCCCACTTTAAAGCCAAATGTCCTTGGAGCCCCCGTATCCTATGCGCTATCAGCTATTACTTTCGTAGCAATTGCATTGCTCAGGGTGCCGCTGGTCTGGGTGCTGTTGGTACTCGGTGGGCTGGCTGGCTTGTGGGCCTACCGCTTGCTGGGCCAACGCCCGTCGGCGCAAAACACGCCATGACCATCACCTTGACCGCCGCCGACTGGCTGGCGCTGCTGACCCACTTCTTGTCGCTGTCACTGCTTTCAGTTGGCGGTGCCATTACCACGGTGCCCGACATGCACCGTAGGCTGGTAGACCAGCAGCATTGGCTCACCGATAGCCAGTTCAACGGCTCGATTGCACTGGCGCAGGCGGCACCCGGCCCGAATGTGCTGTTTGTTGCGCTGCTGGGCTGGAACGTGGGACTCAACGCGGGTGGTGGCATGCAGGGCGGCCTGCTGGCCTGGGGCAGTGCGCTGCTGGGCATGCTGCTAGCCATGCTGGGTATCTTGCTGCCCAGCACCATCCTGACCTTTCGCGCATCGCGCTGGGGCCACCAAAACCGCGAACGTCGCGCCGTGCGCGCCTTCAAGCAAGGCATGGCCCCGGTGGTGGTGGCGTTGCTGATTGCGACGGGCTGGATTCTGACCGCCAGCCATGGCGCTGACTTGGCCCACTGGCCGCTTTGGCTGCTGACCGCCGTGATGGCACTACTGGTATGGCGCACCAAGCTGCACCTGATGTGGCTGCTGGCAGCCGGCGCTTTGCTAGGCAGTTTGGGACTCATATGACGGTTAAGATGATTGCATTAATGAAAGAGAAAAACATGTTTCGAACCCTCACCCGTCGCAGTTTTGCATTGTTGCCCTTGGTCAGTACGCTGGCTCAGGCGCAAACCGCCAAAAGCGATCTGCTCATCTACTGTGGCATCACCATGGTGCGCCCCATGACCGAAATTGCGCAGCTTTTGGAGCAGCGTGAAAGTATTCACATCACCATCTCGCAAGGTGGCTCTGAAGACTTGTACCAATCAGCCAAAAGAAGTGGCGTTGGCGACCTGTACCTGCCCGGTGAGCCCTCTTACCGCCAGAAACACCTGCCGGAAGGTTTGCTCGGTGAATTTGTCAACCTGGGCTACAACCAGATGGCTTTGGTGGTTCAAAAAGGCAACCCGAAAAACGTCAAGGCCGACCCGCGTGAAATGTTGCGCCCTGATCTGGCCGTCATTTTGGGCAATGCCGAATCCGGCAGCGTAGGGCAGGAAGCCAAAGCCGTGCTGGACAAGTTGGGCATTTACCCCAAGGTGGTCAAAGCCAGCGCGTTTTTGTCACCCGATTCGCGCAGCCTGATGAATGCCATGAAAAAAGGCGAAGCCGACCTGACCATGAGCTGGCGCGCCACCGGCCTGTTTGCCGACAACGCAATCAAATTGGACGTGATTGATCTCGATGCCAAATTGGCCAAGCCGCAAGCCCTGCTGCTGAACCTGCTCAAGATCAGCGCCAATCCGGCTTTGGCGCGCAAATTCATGGCACTGGCTGCCGGCGATGAAGGCCAGGCCATTTTCCGAAAGCATGGTTTTCTGGATAACCGCAGCCAAGGCAAATCCTGACCCTTTCCCGGCAAGCGCCAATCTGTCACCACACCATGCGAACCACACCCATCCAAGCACAAGACCTTTCCGCCAAATCGCCACTGAGCGGACCCTTGCAGTGGCTGGTGGGAATTTTTGTGTTAAGTCTGGTCTTGGTGTTTGGGGTGCGGGCCTATTTTCTGGAGCAAGAAAACCTGATCAGCCTCAAAGGCGACAACGAGCAGGCTCGCATTGCCATTGGCGAGGAAATTGGCCATAGTATTCAGGGCATTGAAAAGTCCATCTACCTGATGGCACTGTCACAAAATGCGGCCAGCCATCGGCGCCCGCAGGCCCGCATTGACACCCTGTTGCAAAAGCTGCGCAAAGACATCAAGGTGCTTCAGCTCGGTGGCTCCAGCAAACGGCTGATCCAGCTCAACATCGAAGGCACCGACCAACTGACCCGCGAAATTCGCTACACCCCCCCGCCAGGCCAAACCGTGGTACTCGAGGTGATAGAAATAGAGCCCCAACTGGAACAAATCCAGCAACGCGTAGCTGACCTGTCCACGATGCTTGAAAAACGTTGGGCCAATCTGGACGACAGTAATCAGAAGGTATTTTTTCAGACCGAGGAAGAAATATCGATGCAGCTCAAGCAAATGCTGCCGTTTTTTGAGCGCCTCAACGAAAACGCCAACCGCCTGTTTTGGGAAGGTGACAAGCGCTTGCAAATCCTGCAAGCACAGCAGCAAGCGCAAACCCGTCGGCTGCAAGTACTGGAAAGCGCGTTGATTGTCATCATTGTGCTGATGGGCGGAGCTTCGGGCTTTTTGTTCATGCGCCGATTGAGCGCAGCGCTAACTGCCACGCGATTGTCACGTGCCGAGAGCGACAGCCAGCGTGCGCAAAATGCCACCATGCTCGACACCCTCAACGATGGTGTTTACGCCACTGACCTGAGCGGCACGATCACCTTTGTCAACGCAGCAGGTCTTGCCATCCTGGGCTGGGACAGTGCGGACATCATTGGGCGCAATGCCCACAGCGCCTTGCACCACACCCGCCCTTGTGGATTGGTTTTCGAGCCTGAAGCCTGCCCGCTGCTGGCCGTGTTGCGCCAGGGTGCATCGCTGGACGGTATGGAAACTTTCATCCACAAAAGTGGCGCATTCATCCCGGTATCGTTCCGCACCAAACCCTTGATGCGCGACGGCTTGGTGGTGGGCTCACTGCTGTCTTTTCATGACATCAGCGCGCAACTGGAAAGCCAGGCGCGCATCCGACTGCAACAGGCCGCACTGGATGCCGCCGCCAACATGATTGTGATCACCAGTCGCGACGGCCTGGTGGAGTATGTCAACCCGGCTTTTTGCAACACCACCGGTTACAGCGCAGACGAGATCATCGGCAAGTCCACCCACTTGCTCAACTCTGGCTTGCAAGACCGGACTTTTTATACCGCGATGTGGGACACCTTGGTGGCGAACCAGCCTTGGGAGGGCGAGCTGAGCAATCGCCGCAAAAATGGCGACATCTACCCGGAGCAGATGACCATCACCCCGATTGTTGAAAATGGTGAGATCGCACACTTTATCGCCATCAAGCGCGATATTTCGGACGAGGTGCACACCCGAACCCGGTTGCGGCTGGTCGAAAGCGCCATTCAGGAAATCAACCAGGGCATCTACATCATGGATGCCAAGCCCCACGCGCAAGGTGCCACCATCGAGTATGTCAATGCCGGCTTTACCCGGCTGACCGGCTATAGCGCACAAGAGGCGGTCGGTACGCGGGTCGGGTTCCTGCGCAGCGCCGTCACCGACCCCACCAGTGTGCAGCGTATTGCGCAAGCCATGACGGCCGGGGATGCCCTCACCGTGGAGATGAATTACCAGCGCAAAGACGGCAGCCAACTGATAGTCGAACTGCACATATCCCCGGTGCATGACGAGCACGGCCACATCAGCCATTTCATTGGTCTGATGACCGACATTGCTTTGCGCAAGCAGGCCGAGCAAGCCTTGCACGAAGCGCGTGACCAGGCCTTGGAAAACTCGCGGCTCAAGTCGGAGTTTTTATCCACCATGAGCCATGAAATTCGCACACCGATGAACGGCATCATTGGCATGACCGATTTGCTGCTCGACACGCCGCTGAACGCCGAGCAACGCGATTTCAGCACCATCGTGCACGATTGCGCCAACGCCTTGCTGGTCATCATCAACGACATTCTGGACTTTTCCAAGATCGAGGCGGGCAAGCTTGAGGTGGAAATTACCCAGTTTTCAGCCGTCAAAGTGGTGGAAGACACGGTCGAGCTGCTGGTGCTCAAGGCGCATGAAAAAAGTTTGACCTTGAGCAGCTTCATTGATCCGTCGCTGCCTGCCTGCCTGCGGGGTGACCCCACCCGGCTACGCCAGGTACTGCTGAATTTGACCGGCAACGGCATCAAGTTCACCGAAAGCGGCAGTGTTGATGTCAGCATGGTGCGCACGCACGCAGGTGACCACGACATGCTGCGCGTCGAGGTGACCGACACTGGCATTGGCATCACGCCCCAAACGCAGGCGCGCCTGTTCCAGTCCTTCACCCAGGCAGACAGTTCCACCACCCGCAAATATGGGGGTACCGGCCTGGGGCTGGCCATCAGCAAGCGACTGGTGGAGCTCATGGGCGGTCAGATTGGTGTGGACAGCGTGCCTGGCAAAGGCTCTACCTTCTGGTTCACCCTGCCACTGGAGGCGTGCCAGGCCTGCGAGACCAGCACCCTGGCCACTGCGAGCCCCACTGCCCTGCCGACCCAAAGTCACAGCCCGCGTGTGCTGGTGGTCGATGACCTGGCCAATGACCGCAAGGTGCTGCACCGCTACCTGAACTCCTGGGGACTGGCCAACGACGGTGCCAACAATGCCCAAGAGGCACTTAAATTACTGCAAGATGCAGTGGACTTGGGTCAACCCTATGACGTGGTGTTGATCGACTATGTGATGCCCGCCATGGATGGCATCAGCTTGGGTAAAGTGTTGCGTGAGCAAGCACAGTTCAAGGATTTGCGACTGGTTCTGCTCAGTGCCCATGACCAGCGTGACCTGCGCCAGCAGGCGCTGGCAACCGGTTTTGCCGTGTGTCTGACCAAGCCGGTGCGACAAAGCCAGCTGTTTGACAGTCTGATCAACATCCGCCCGCATGGCCTGCACGATAGCAGTCGGCCTGTAGTGATCCCCGAACGCCGGGTCAGTAACATGGACAACATTAGCCTGGGACATCGGCTAATTTTGGTCGCTGAAGACAACCTGGTGAACCAGAAATTGGCACAACTTCAGATCAACCGCCTGGGCTATGCCGTGCACATCGTCAGCAACGGGCAGGAAGCCCTCAATGCCGTGCTGGCCGACCCCAACAATGCGCCGGTTGACTACGCCGCCATCATGATGGACTGCCAGATGCCGGTGCTGGACGGCTTTGAAACCACGGCGGTCATTCGTCTGGCGCAACAGCCGGGTGCACACCGCGTGCCGATCATTGCCATGACCGCCAACGCCATGCAGGGCGACCGTGAACATTGCATCGCCGTTGGCATGGACGACTATTTGAGCAAACCGATTGAC
Organism: Burkholderiales bacterium; assembly: GCA_038207855.1. Taxonomy (GTDB): domain Bacteria; phylum Pseudomonadota; class Gammaproteobacteria; order Burkholderiales; family Burkholderiaceae_C; genus Rhodoferax. The sequence continues at coordinate 7,337 of JBBQZI010000050.1, read as the reverse complement.
CCCTTGTTGCTCAAAGAAATACTGCGCAAGTGGGCCGGTGAGCCACTCCTGCCCGAACCCGACGGCGACAGCACGACGGCCAACAGTCCAGCGGCCTTGGTTCATTCACCGTCAGAAACCCCATTAGCTATGCAAACACCCCAAGCACCAGCCCCATCGGACGATCTGGCCATCGTCGACTTCAGCCTGCTTGAGAGCTATTTTGGCGATGACCAAGCCACCATTCAACATTTGCTGGATCTGTTTTTAAGCACCACGCTAGAGCTGCTGCCCCGGCTCGAAGCGAGCGTTGGCCAGCAAAATGCCGAGCAGGTTTACGCCTTGGCGCATGAAATCAAAGGCTCCAGCGGCAACATCGGCGTGGCCCGCATGGCAAGCTTGGCCACCCAGCTGGAAGCCCAGGCCAAAGCGGGCGACTGGCCGGGCATGCAAAGCCTGACCCAGCGCCTGGAATTAGCCTTGCACGACGTGGCAAAGTCGATTGCCGAGCACCACTGAGTCCGTGCTGCACCCTGAAATGCGCCGGATTAGTTGAGATCCTGCGCTGCGGCGTTCAGGGTAGACGCTGGCGCAGGGCCTCATACAAACAGACACCACTGGCTACCGACACATTCAGGCTTTCCACTGCACCATGCATCGGGATGCTGACCAGCTCATCACAGGTCTTGGCGGTCAGCGCCCGCATGCCATCGCCCTCGGCGCCCAGCACCAGTGCCACCGGGCCCCTCAGATCGGCCTGATAGAGTGTTTTGGGGGCCACGTCACTGGTGCCAATGATCCAGATGTTGCGTTCTTTCAACTCATTCAAGGTGCGCGCCAGATTGGTCACCATGAAGTACGGCACCGTCTCAGCAGCCCCGCTGGCCACCTTGGCGACCGTGGCGTTGATGCCAGCGGCATGGTCTTTGGGTGCAATCACGGCATGCGCGCCTGCCCCATCGGCGACCCGCAAACACGCCCCCAGATTGTGCGGATCGGTCACGCCATCGAGCACCAGAATCAACGGCTGCTCACGCTCGGCCAAAGGTTTATCGGCTTGCGCAGCTTCAAGCTGTTCCAACAGCTCATCGAGCGAGGTCACCTGGGTCAACTCATGCACCCGCCCGGCCACGCCCTGGTGGCCGTGGCTGCCGCACAGCTTGGCGATGCGCATGCCATCGGCCTCAATCAGGCGCACGCCGGCTTCAGTGACTTTGTCGATGAACTGACGCATGCGTGCGTCACGCCGAGTTGGGTCAACGTAGATTTCGACAACAGATTTGGGCGCGGTTTTAAGCCGCACACCGACGGCGTGAAAGCCGAATAAAACTTTGGGGGTAGACATAGGCGGCCATTATCGCTGGGGAAACTGACCCACCATGCGCTCTTGACTTACTATCGAAAAAATAGCTGTATGCGCAGGTAACTATTGGGATAGAGGCCTAAAACACTGTTAACTTTCGATCTGCGTTTCAAGCATTCTGCCAGCCTCAATGGTGATCGAACGCTGGCAGCGCGAGGCAATCGCCCGGTCATGCGTGACCAGCACCAGCGTGGTGCCCAACTCGCGGTTCAGGTCAAACATCAGTTCCATCACGGTCTCGCCGGTGGCAAAGTCCAGGCTGCCGGTGGGCTCGTCAGCCAGCAACACGGCGGGTTGCACGACAAACGCGCGGGCCAGTGCCACGCGTTGCTGCTCCCCCCCTGAGAGCACCTTGGGGTAGTGACCCAGCCGCTCCGACAAACCGACGCGGGACAGCATCTCGGTGGCAGCGGAGCGGGCATCGCGCCGGTTCGCCAATTCAAGCGGCAGCATGACGTTTTCCAGCGCCGTCAAGTTGCCCAACAACTGAAAGCTCTGAAACACAAAGCCAAGCTTTTGTGCCCGCAGCGCCGCGCGATCGTCTTCACTCAGGGCAAACAGGTCCTGGCCACCCAAGCGCACCGTGCCGCGGCTAGGCGTATCAAGCCCGGCGATGATCGACAGCAGCGTGCTTTTGCCAGAGCCCGAAGCACCGACAATGGCAACCGTCTCGCGCTGGTTCAGTGCAAAGTCGATATCGCGCAAAATGTCGAGTGTGCCGGTGGAATCGGTGACCGACTTGAAGACGTGATCAACCGAAATAATGCAATCAGACATGGATTTTTCTTTGAAACAAATTAATTGGAAGCGCCGCCACTGTATCGCGTTGACCATTGGACTCACCTTGGCGGGGATTAGTGCACAGGCGGGTGCCGTTGCGCCTGCGCAGGCCAAACCGGCGGCAAAAACCATTTTGATCGTTGGTGACTCGCTCAGCGCTGAATATGGCCTGCAACGCGGCAGCGGTTGGGTGGCACTGCTTGAAAAGAAATTGCGCGGTGAAAAAGTCAACACCACAGTCATCAACGCCAGCATCAGCGGTGACACCACCTCGGGTGGACGCGCACGGCTGCCTGCGCTGCTGTCGCAGCACCGGCCCAGTCTGGTGGTGATTGAACTCGGTGGCAACGACGCACTGCGCGGCCTGCCGCTGGACCTGACCCAAGACAACCTGAGCGCCATGGCGCAAGCCGCGCAAAAGGTCGGCGCCAGGGTGTTGCTGATCGGCATGCAAGTGCCGCCCAACTACGGGCGCGACTACGGCCAGCGCTTTAGCGCCATGTTTGGCGCTGTCGCCCAAGCCAACAAGACCGCACTGGTGCCCTTTATGCTCAAAGGCATTGCTGACGCGCCCGACAGTCAAACCTGGTTTCAAGCCGACCGCATTCACCCCAAAGAAGCCGCGCACCCCCTGATCCTGAAAACGATCTGGCCTGAACTCAAGAAAGCCCTGCGATGAGCCTGACTCCCACCCTTGCGGTCGATGTAATCCATCGACTGACCGAATTCGACGCCGTCATTGATGCCCGCAGTGAAGCCGAATTTGCGCAAGACCACCTGCCCAATGCCCTGAACTGGCCCACGCTGAACGATGCTGAGCGCCACGAGATTGGCACGCTGTACACCCAAGTCAACCCCTTTGAAGCGCGCAAGCGCGGAGCAGCCATTGCTGCGCGCAACATTGCTGCGCACATTGAGCGCGCGGTGATCGACAAGCCAAAAGACTGGAAACCGCTAACCTATTGCTGGCGCGGAGGCCAGCGCAGCGGCTCCTTGTCGCTGATTTTGAGCCAGATCGGCTTTCGGGTGACGATCATTGAGGGTGGCTACAAGGCGTTTCGGGCGGCCATCATGCAAGATGTGGCACCGCTGGTGAGCCAACTGAAATTTGAAGTGGTGTGCGGTCCAACCGGTTCCGGCAAAACCCGCTTGCTGCAAGCCTTGGCAGCCCAAGGCGCGCAAGTGCTTGATCTGGAAGCCCTGGCCAACCACCGAAGTTCCGTGTTGGGTGCCATCCCCGGCTTGGCGCAGCCCTCACAAAAGCGCTTTGACACCTTGATTTGGAGCGCACTGGGTCAATTTGATGCAGTTCGGCCAGTCTATGTCGAGAGCGAGAGTAAAAAAGTTGGCAATCTGTCGGTGCCGACAGAGCTGATGGACGCCATGCGTCAGGCACCATGCCTGGACTTGCAATTGCCCGACCACGAGAGGGTCGCCTTGCTGATGGAAGATTACGACTATCTGGTGCGTGATGTGGACTACTTTTGCAACCGCTTGGCGGTGCTGACGGCACTCAAGGGCAAAGGGGTTATTGAAAGCTGGCAGGCGCAAGCACGCTCTGGGGAATTCGCACCGGTGGTACAGGATTTATTAAGCAGCCACTACGACCCAGCGTACCTGCAGTCGATGCAACGCAATTTTGTCCAGTTCATAAATGCAAAAACCATAGTACCCAGTGACCGATCTATGGGGGCTATGGCTGATTTGGCGGGTCAAATCATCAGCGCGCAATGCGCTGATTGACACTGCAAAAGGCGTTCAGACTGGGCTACTGGGCTCATCCGCTGGGGGAGCGGCATCGTCATTGGGCTCATCGGGTGCGCCCTCGCCCACCTTGCGTTGGGCTTTTTCTTTCAGCTTTTCTTCTTTTTTCTTCTTTTTAGCCAGTTCTTTTTGACGTTTTTCGTAGCCGTAGTTAGGTGTTGCCAATGTAGTCTTTCAAGTTAATGACCGCATTTTACCTGCACGCGTCAGGCCAGAACTTGAAGCGCCTGCGCCAGATCAGCCTGCAGATCAGCCCCCGCCTCCAGACCGATGGCAAAACGCACCAGCCGGCCTTGCTGTAAATGCGCGGGCCAGCTTTGCCGCATGCTGGCCAACTCGTACGGCATGACCAGGCTGACAGGGCCACCCCAGCTGTAGCCAATCTTGAACAACTTCAGGGCATCGCAAAACGCATCAATTTGCGGCTGGCTGTAGCCCGGCTTGAAGACGACGCTAAACAGCCCAGCCGCATGGCCGGGCGCATCGGTACACAGCGCATGCCACGCCGCGTGACCGGGTGAATCCGGCAGAGCCGGGTGCAGCACCTGGGCAAATTCAGCACGGCTTTGGCTCCACAGTGCCAGCGCGCGGGTCACCGTGTCATGCGCCGCATAGCGTAATGACAGACTGGGCAGCCCACGCAGCACGGCTTCGGCATCGTTGGCCCCGATGCCCAGCCCTAAGCGCATGTGACACAGCTTGAGCTGCATATGCAGGGCTGCATCGGTGGTGATGACGCTGCCCATCAGCACGTCGCCGCCGCCGCTAGGGTACTTAGTCAACGCATGGATCGAGATGTCGACGGCCAACGCGGGCTTAGCGCCCGGCTTCAGGTCAAACGGTTTGAATGCCAGGCCGGCACCCCAGGTATTGTCCAGCGCACACAACACGCCAGCGGCCTTGCACAGGCGAACCTGCTCCAGCAAGTCAGGAAATTCGAGGGTCACCGAGCCGGCTGCCTCCAGCCACACCAGACGGGTTTTTGGGCTGATCTTGGCTGCCAGGTCTTGCGGCTGCATCGGATCATAAAACTGATGGCTGATGCCCCACTGCTGCAACTCACCCTCACACAAGGCTCTGTTGGGGCCGTAGACGTTGTCGGGAATCAACACTTCATCCCCCGCCTTCAACAAGGCGAGCGCAACGGTGGCTATCGCCGCCAGGCCACTGGGCAGCAGCAGGCATTGCGTGCCGCCTTCAAGAGTGCACAGGCGCTCCTCAAGCATGTAGGTGGTGGGAGTACCGTGCAGGCCGTAGGTGTAAGCGGTCTTGTCCTTCCACTCGAAATGGCGCATGGCAGCCACCGAGGGGAAAAACACCGTGGAGGCTTTAAACACACCCGGCTGCGGCGCTGCAAACCCTGCAGGCGGCGTGTAGGGGTGGTGAATCAGTTGGGTAGCAATGTCAGACATGGTGCACTCCAACGGGCAAGCTTAAACGCTCCACTTTTTGATCAATTGCTCAGGTCGCATGCTGTCATAGCCCTCAAACGGCTGATGAATCCACGGGTTGGTGGGCAAAAAGTCAACACAGTAATCGGGTATGAAGGTTGACAACGCCTTGGTCCAGATCACTGCGCTGCGCAGTTCGGTGATCGGCTTGTAGTTGCCTTTGAGCTGCTGAATGACCGCATTGAGTGTGAGCCCCGAATCCGCCAAATCGTCCACCAGCAACACCCGGCCGGCAATTTCACCCTTGGGCGTGGTGATGTAGTGGGCGATATCAAGCTTACCTTGCTCGGTGCCGGCACCGGCGCGATACGAACTGGTCGACATGATGGCCAGCGGCTTGTCAAACACCCTTGACAGAATGTCGCCGGGGCGCATGCCGCCGCGCGCCAAGCACAAAATGGTATCGAACTGCCAGCCTGATTGGTGAATCTTGATGGCCAATTTTTCGATCAGGTTGTTGTACTCATCGTAGCTCACATACAGGTGTTTACCATCTTCTGTCAACATGAATTTGCTCCTGAATTAATAGCTGGTTACGCAATGGATAAAAGGGCTGGAAGCCATTTTTATATAAATTAATCGGCCAAAAACGGATGCCGCATCATGATCGTGTGATCACGGTCCGGGCTGGTCGAAACGACATGAATCGGCACACCAGTGACGTGTTCGATGCGCTGCAAGTACAGTCGCGCGGCGGTCGGCAACTTGTCGTATTGCGTGACACCCACGGTGCTGTCGCTCCAGCCATCCAATGTCTCGTAGATCGGTTTGCAGCGCGCGATGTCATCGGCACCCATCGGCAAGAGGTCGGTGATTTCGCCATCAAGCTCGTAGCCGGTGCACAGCTTGAGTTCTTTCAGACCATCCAGCACATCAAGCTTGGTGATGCACAGACCGGTGAGGCCATTGACCTGTGCCGAGCGCTTGAGCAGTGCGGCATCAAACCAGCCACAACGCCTGCTGCGTCCGGTGGTGACACCCTTTTCAGCGCCCACGGTACTCATGTGCCAGCCGGGTGTGCCCTCGACTTCCCAGTCCAGTTCGGTTGGGAACGGGCCGCCACCGACGCGCGTGCAATAGGCTTTGGTAATGCCCAAAACATAGTGCAGCAAGCCTGGCCCAACACCGGCACCAGCAGACGCATTGCCCGCCACGCAGTTGCTCGATGTCACAAACGGATAAGTGCCATGGTCGACATCCAGAAACGTGCCTTGCGCGCCTTCAAACAGCAGGTTTTCGCCGTTGACGTGCGCATCGTTGAGCTCGCGCGACACGTCAGCCATCATCGGCTTGAGAAGCTCGGCGTGGCGCATGGCTTCGTCATAGACTGGCTGAAACTGCACCGCACCATCTTGCATATACGGTGCCAGCAGCGGACCAAAATCAAAAGCCTTGGAGCCCAGGTAGGTGGTCAGAATGTGGTTGTGCAGGTCCAGCAGCACGCGCAGCTTGGCGGCGAAGCGCTCAGGGTACTTCAAGTCCTGCACGCGCAGCGCACGGCGGGCAATTTTGTCTTCATAAGCTGGCCCAATGCCGCGCCCGGTGGTGCCAATTTTTTCGCTGCCACCCTGCTCGCGCGCCGCTTCACGGGCCACATCGAGCGCCGCATGAAACGGCAAAATCAGCGGGCAGGCTTCGCTGACACGCAAACGCGAGCGCAGTTCAACGCCCACTTTTTCCAGCGCTTCGATTTCTTCAAACAACTTGGCCGCCGACAGCACCACGCCATTACCGATGTAGCACTTGACACCCGGGCGCATGATGCCGCTGGGAATCAGGTGCAGCGCGGTTTTGACACCTTTGATGACCAGCGTGTGCCCGGCGTTGTGGCCACCCTGAAAGCGCACCACGCCCTGGGCGCTCTCGGTCAGCCAGTCGACCAGCTTGCCCTTGCCTTCATCACCCCACTGGGTGCCCACGACAACCACGTTGCGGCCTTTGATAGCAGTCATATTTACTCCGATTTTTTCAATTAAATGGCTTGGACAACCCATTGGTCG
>JBBQZI010000049.1:0-16220 GCA_038207855.1 Burkholderiales bacterium | reverse complement strand
GTAGGTCACCAGAAAAATCACAATCACCACCGCCACCAGCGAGACGATGGCCGGGTACAGCGCGGCACCCATCAATTTGGCTTTGAGCGCCTGCTGCTCTTCCAGGTCATCGGCGAGGCGCTCCAGCACCAAACCCAAATTGCCGCTTTGCTCACCGGCACCAATCACCGCCACATAAATGCTGGAGAACTCGCGCGGGTGCTGTGACAGGGCTTTGGCAAACGCTGCACCACCATTGACCTCAGACCGCAGCGTGGCCACCAGTTCGCGCTCGGGGGCTTTTTCGGCCTCGTCCGAGAGGCTGCTCAAGGCCCGCTCCAACGGCAATCCGGATGACACCAGCCCAGCCAACTGGCGTGTCCAGATGGCAAGCCCGGTGGCGTTGAAGACGCGGGTGCGGCGTTGCATGCCTTGACCGGCACCCTTGGCAGCAGATCCGCCAGCCGTCCCATCCTGTCCGGCGCCCAGCGCTTGGACCGCCAACGGCACCAGCTGTTGCCCGCGCAAAACGGCGCGCGCGGCTTTGGCAGAGTCGGCATCGAGCACACCCTTGCGGGTTTTGCCCTGGGCATCAAGGGCTTCGTAAGAATAGGCGGTCATGGGCTAAAGCTCGCTCGGTTAGCAAATGTTCAAAAGCGCGGCGGTTTGCGCCAGCTCACTACGTCGACCCCGCTGCGTTCAAAGGAGTCATCACCACCGTATATCAGGCGTGGCGGTGCCGCATTTTCGGTAACAAACCGGACTGACTTTTGCCCGGCACGAATGTAGTCACTGGTTGGTGTTTGGCCTGATTTGATTTCAACCGTCTGGATTTGTCCGGTCGCGGTCTCAAACAGTAAATCCGCCTCTACACCGTTGTTGTCGCGCCAAAAATACAGGTCGGAGCTGTCACCGCAGTTGTAGCGCTGTTTCAGGTGCTCGGTCACGACAAAGTTCTCAAACAAAGCCCCACGTGTTGGATGCAGAGCGAGCACCCCGCTGCTACGAATACCCAGCAGCCAGCAGGCCAGTCCGGTGTCGATGAAATACAGCTTGGGCGTTTTCACCAAACGCTTGCCAAAATTGCGGTGATAAGGCTGCAGCAAATGAATCACGTAGCTACTCTCCAGCACCGACAGCCACGACTGGGCGGTGGTGTGGTTGATGCCGGTTTCGCCCGCTAGTGCGCTGAGGTTGAGCAGTTGGCCAGTGCGTCCGGCACACAGGCGCACAAATCGCTGGAACACACCCAAGTTTTGCACCGCCAAAACCTGGCGGACATCGCGTTCCAGATAGGTTCCCACGTAACTGGCGAACCAATCTGTGGGAGCAACCGTCTGCGCATGCAGCGCCGGGTAGCCGCCGCGCCAAAGCAGCTCATCCAGCGGCATTGTTCCATCGGCCACTCCCGCCAATTCGGATGTAGCCAGCGGCAACAAACGCGCCAGTCCGACACGCCCGGCCAGCGACTGGGTGACACCTGCCAGCAAGCCAAATTGCTGCGAACCAGTGAGCACGAAGCGCCCCGGCGTGCGATCCTGGTCCACCATACCTTGCAGATAAGAAAACAGGTCAGGCCAACGCTGTGCTTCATCAAAAACGGCACCCTGCGCAAATCGGGCCAAGAACCCGCGCGGGTCCTCCTCGGCAAAAGTGCGCTCGTTCGGATCCTCAAGGCTGACATACGGTTTATCCGCAAACAGGGCGCGAACCAAGGTGGTCTTGCCAGATTGGCGCGGACCAGTGATGGCAACGACAGGGAAAGATTGAGCCAGTCGTGCAATGGTTGAAGAGATTTGTCGACTAAGCATGCTAAATTATACAAATTCCGTTTTAAAAACGCAATTTGTATAGATTACGTCAATCACGCGTCACGCGCAGCAATTCTTCGCGCGAGGTGATGCCTTGTTGCACCAGGCGTTCGCCATCTTGACGCATCAGCACCATGCCCGAGACCTGTGCCGCCGCACGGATGTCGGCTTCGGATGCGCGGCTGTGGATTTGGGCGCGAATCGCATCGTCAGTCACCAGCAGCTCGAAAACGCCGCTGCGCCCGGCATAACCGGTTTGTCCGCATGTCGCGCAGCCTTTGCCATGGCACGCCACGCACAACTTGCGCACCAGCCGCTGGGCCAGCACGCCGAGCAGCGAGCTCGACAGCAGGAAAGGCTCCACGCCCATGTCGGTCAAGCGCGTGACAGCACTGGCGGCATCGTTGGTGTGCAAGGTGGCCAGCACCAAATGGCCGGTCAGCGAGGCCTGAATGGCAATCTGAGCGGTCTCGAAATCTCGAATTTCACCAATCATGATGATGTCGGGGTCTTGCCGCAAAATCGCCCGCAGCGCCCTGGCAAAGTCGAGATCGATCTTCGGATTGACCTGGGTCTGGCCGACACCGGGCAGCTCGTACTCGATCGGGTCTTCCACCGTCATGATGTTGTTGCGCGTGGCATCCAGCCGACTCAAGGCGGCGTACAGCGTGGTGGTTTTGCCCGAACCGGTCGGGCCGGTCACCAGCACGATGCCGTGCGGCTGCGCCACCAGCGCCTCAAACCGGCGCAGCACTTCGCCTTGCATGCCGAGCGCTTCCAGGCTCAGTCGGCCTTCGGATTTATCCAGCAAACGCAGCACCGCGCGCTCGCCATGGGCGCTGGGAATGGTGGAGACCCGCACATCGACCGCACGCGTGCCGATGCGCAGAGAAATGCGACCGTCTTGCGGCAAGCGGCGCTCGGCAATGTCAAGCTCAGCCATGATTTTCAGGCGCGAGATCAGCGCGGCGTGCAGCGCGCGGTTGGGCTGCACCACCTCGCGCAGCGTGCCATCGACACGAAAACGCACGCTGCTGTGGCGCTCATAGGGTTCAATATGGATGTCGCTGGCACCGTCGCGTGCGGCCTGCGTCAGCAGCGCATTGAGCATGCGGATGATCGGCGCGTCATCACTGGTTTCCAGCAAGTCTTCAATCGCTGGCAGGTCTTGCATCATCCTTGAGAGGTCAGCGTCGCTTTCGACTTCATTGACGACTGCTGCGGCGCTGGATTCGCCCTGCGCATAGACCGCGCTGATGCGCTGCACCAGCGTCGGCACCGGCTGGGACTGCAGCTTGCTGTGCGGGTATTTGCGCAGCGCCTCACCAATGGCGGCAGGCGTTGACGCGTCGCTGACCCAGAGATTGAATCGATCAGCATCGTCTTCCAGCAATACTTGGTGCGTGCGGGCAAAGGCGTAGGGCAAGGGGTAACGCATGGCAGGCAGTCTTTAATTCAGCCGTCTCAGGGCTTCATGGTCTCAAGTGCGGGCAGTCGGACCGCCTTACTGATGGGCCCTTTGGGCGGCAGCACCGGGCCATCATTGATCGACAGCACCTTGCTTGCGGGCGGTTGTGCGTCGGTCTGGCCGGTGCGCATCATGTCGTAGCGGTCCATCGACAGGCTCTCGGTGGAGGCTGAGTCGCGCACCACCACCGGGCGCAAAAACACCATCAGGTTGGTCTTGACACGGTTACGGGTTTCGCTCTTGAACAGGTTGCCAAATAACGGCACATCGCCCAGACCCGGCACCTTTTCCTGGTTGCCGGAGTAGTCGTCTTGCAGCAGCCCGCCGAGCACCACCACGGCACCGTCTTCGACCATGACGTTGGTTTCGATCGTGCGCTTGTTGGTGGTCGGGCCGTTGATCGAGTTGACAGTGGCGGCCTGCACGCTCGACACCTCCTGGTAAATCGTCAGCTTGACAGTGCCGTTTTCACTGATCTGCGGCTTGACCTTGAGCGTCAGACCGACATCCTTGCGCTCAATGGTCTGAAACGGGTTGACCGTGCCACCGGTGCCGCTGGTGCTGTTGGTGTACTGGCCGGTGACAAACGGCACGTTCTGGCCGATGGTGATTTTGGCCTCTTCGTTGTCCATCGTCAGCAAGGTCGGGGTCGACAGCACATTGCCGGTGCCCTTGGTCTCCAGAAAATGCGCCAGCGCACCCAGCACATAAACCCCGTTGGTCCGATGCGCCACGCCAATGTTGGTGCCGGTGGCCAGCGCCGGCGTGCCGGTGGCCAAGGTGGTAGACAGGTTGATGATGTTGCTGATGTCAGCACCAAAGTTTGTGCCCAGCAGGCCGATATTGGCATTGCCAGCCGCCCCCAGCGCGGTCTGCCACTGGATGCCAAAGGCGGCCGCCTGGTCTGAACTGACTTCGGCAATCAGGCTTTCGACAAACACCTGGGCGCGCCGGCCATCGAGCTTGTCGATCACCGCGCGCAATTGGCGGTACTGCGGCTCAGGTGCCGTGATGATGAGCGAATTGGTGGCCGTATCGGCCTGAATCTGGCCGCCGGTGGTCGCCGCCGTCTGGGTGGTTGCACCCAAAGGCGCACCGATTGGCGCACCGGTTGGCGCAACAGTGCCGACCGAGCCACCGCCAACGGCGGCGCGCAGGTTGGCGGCCAATTTGGTGGCATCGGCGTTTTTCAGGTAGACCACATGGATATTGCCCGCATCACCATTGCTACCGGCGGCGTCGGGTTGGTCAAGTTTGTCCACCAGGGAGCGCACCAGCACCAGTTGGGCGCGGTTGGCGGCACGCAGGATCAGCGCGTTAGAGCGCGACTCGGCCAGCAGCGTGGTCTGGAATGCCGTGTTGGCCTGGCCCGGCACTGCGGCTGCAGCGCTGGAGCCAATCAGCCGCAACACCAGCGGTGCCAGGTCGGAAGCAATGGCGTGCTTGAGCGGGATGACTTCAATATCAGTGGCATTGGCGACGTCGGTGGCGGCAATGATGCGCGCGATGCGGCGCAGGTTGTCGGCATAGTCGGTGATCACCAATGAGTTGTTGCCTGGATTGGCATTGATGGTGTTGTTCGGGCTGATCAGCGGGCGCAGCACCGGCACCAGGTTGTTGGCCGACTCAAAATTGAGTTTGAAAATCTGCGTGGCAATCTGGTTACCGGCCGGCAGGCCAGCCCCATCGCCCTCGCTGACCGTGACGCCAGCGCTTTGCAGCTTGGCTTCGGCCTCAGGCACCACCTTGTAGAGGCCGGCCGATTCGACCAGGGTGTAGCCCTGCAAGCGCAGCGCGGCAACAAACTGGTTCATGGCGGTAGCGCGGCTAACCGGCTTGTCGGTAACCAGTGTGAGCGTGCCCTTGACACGCGGGTCAACCACCACGTTCATGCCGGTGATGCTGGCAAAGGTGCGCGCCACGGCCTCTATTTCAGCTGCCTGAAAGTTCAGCGTAACCAGCTCACCAGCTTTTCGAGGTGCCGCCTTCTGCGCGTAAACATTTATAGGGAATAGAGCTGTAGCCCCCGTTAACATTGCGCAAGCTGCTATTAAATAAATAGTATTTTTGAGCGTTGCGGGTTTCAGATGTGTCATAAGTTATTCAACCCACTTTGATGATGGACCGCGCGCCATCGCGCCGCCCGATGATGTTCAACAGATTCGACAATGCCGCCAGCGATTCTTCCGCAGCACTGGCCTCACCGACAAAACGCAATTTGCCACCCACCCACTGGCCACGCCCTGAGAGCTGCAAACTACCGCTCACGGTCGACAGCAACAGCTCGGGTGTTGCCCCGCCACTGAGCAGCAATCGGTAGCTACCCATCGGGCGCAGCGTGGTCAGGCGCGATGACAGGTCTTGCGCGTCAAGCTGCACCCGCCCGGCCAGCTGCCAGCGCCCGGCCAGCCAGGTCACGACGAATGCCTGTGCATTCAGGCCAAGCAAGCCGCGCGCCTGCACGGTGTTCCACGGCGTGCCCAGACCCGTCAGCAGCTGGGCCGGCCACTGCGACTGACTGTCAGAAAAGGCGATGCGCACGCCACCCCAAACCGGTGCCATTTGCCATAGCCAGGGCCGCTGCAAGCAGCAATCCGCGCTGAGTTGCAGCCCCAGGCCGAAAGCCCCATTGAGCAGGCCAGGCCGCACCACCCAGCTCAAACGCCCCGGCAAGGTCGCGCTGTCCAGGCTGCCACTGCCGCCGGTCAGCGTCAGCCGTGCGGAGCCGCTCCACAGCGTGCCGCGGGCCTGCTCCAGCAGCAACTGGCCGCCGCTGGCCTGGCGCACCGCAGCCGACAGCCAGCGCGCCGGGGCAAACAGCACCAGACTGCCCAGCACACCCAGCAGCACACCCGCACTTGCCCAGGCCCAAGGCGAGCGACTGGTGTGCGATGTCATGCGGTGACGATGTGACAGGGCCATCATGAGCGATGGAAACAAGCGGCGCTCACTGCGCGGCCAGCGTGAACACGACCGTACCGTCCCAGCTGCTGGCGGCGTTGCGCTTCAAATGCGCCTCGGTCGGCACGGCATGGGCATTTTGGCGGGCGCTTGAGAGCCACTGCGCCAGCGCCAAGGCATCCAGACCCTTGAGCGTGACGGTTATGCGGTCCATTTGCTGCGCCACCTGAGCCGCTGTACCGAGTGGTTTCACCGAGGCTTCCAGCGCACGCTGCATTTCCCGGGCATCCAGCGTGGGCAAGGCCTGCAGCGCCTGGGCTTGCGCCTGCAAGACCTGCATGTGCTGCAACTGCGTCTCCAGCGTCTGGTGCTGCGGCTCGGCCGATTTCAACACCGCCAGCGCCGGGGCCACCGCCACACGCCACAGCAAAGCCAGTGCAACCAATACGGCGGCGGTCCATAACCAACGCTGCTCCCGCGCTGACGCAGCTTGCCAGCGGCCCTTCAGATTCATCCACCCACTCATGGTTTGCCTCCCGGCCCAATCAGCCACTGTTCGCCCCGCAGGCTGGCTGACAGACCCTGCGCCTGCAACTTGGTCAGCAGGCCTGACTGCTCTTGCGCGGGCATGGTCGGCCCGTTCAAACGCGCTTCATTTGCTACATAATCAATAGCTGTTAGCGCATATTCTTCGGGGGCTAAAGCCGAAAATGATGCCAATATACTTTCCAGGTCAGTACCCGCCTGTGCGCCGCTGGCACGTTGCAAAACAGCCACCTCGCGCGCCATTTGCAAGGGCGCATCGACCACCACCGGGATTTTCGGGAAAGTGTCGGTCAGCACCGCGCGAATCTGCCGCCGCTGCGCTTGCAAAGTGGACTGCTCATGCAAGGCCCAGGCGTTGAGCCCGACCAGGTTGCCCATGACCAGCGCCAGCAGCGCCCAGCGCGCCGCGCGCCACTGCGGTGCCCGGGCAAAGCTCGAAAATCCTTTGCCAAGCGCCGTCCAACGTCTTCTGCTGCTGGCATCTGCCAAGTCAAACTGCGCCAGCTCCCAGGGTGTTTGGGCCGCTTGCAGCAAGCGCTGAGCGCGCTGCAACAGCATGACCGGGCGTTTGAACAATTCCTCAGCCAACTTGGCTGCGGCGGGCTCGGCCCTGATCTGAAAGGCTGACGGTTGGCCCTCTGGCATATCAGCCACACCCTGCGGCAACTCGCCCAGCAATGCCACCGATACCGCAGACAAGCCACACACCAGCACACTGGTGCGCCCGCCAGCGGCTGGCGCGCTGCCCACCGGGCCAGGCGGCAGTAGCAAGCCGACCAGTTGCGGCGCATCGGCATCACCCGTCACGTAGACCGCGTCCTGCAAGCTTTGCGGCGTGTATTCGGGCACGATGCGGCTGACCTCGTGGCCGGCTTGGGCCAGCGCCGCCAAGCCCGCCTTCAGCCAGGCACGGTCACAGGCTGCCACCCATACTGGGGCGCTGGCACTGGGCTGCGGCTGCACGGCCAGGTGCAATTGCGCCGGTTCGTCAAGCAACTGGTCTTCCAGCAGTCCATCCAATATGGCCCGCAGGCGGGTCGTGCCGCGAACGCCGTCCAGCGTGCGCGGCAAGCTGCCCTGGGGCAACAGCACCTGGTGCCATGACAACGCAAGCGCCGGCACCACCGCCACCACCTCGGTCTGGCGATCCGGCTGCGCCGGTAACAAGCCCAATGGCACGCTGGCGTGACTGGCTACGGTGCTGCCATCGGGGCTGAGCACATAGTCAAACAGCGCCGCAGTATCAGTGGCATCTGGCGGCAGGAAAATGATCAGGGAAGTCATAAGAATTTTTGTCGAATCATTGTAGGGGTGCCGCTTCAGGGCTTACCAGCTGGCGGATTCGGCTCAAGGTTTTGACCTCGAGCCCGTCACGCTGCAGCACCGATTGCTCTTGCAGTGTGGTTTGCCCCACGCGCAATTGACCGGTTACGCTAAAAAAGCGCGAGGCAACGCCGTGTTGGTTGCTGTCAAAGCGCACTTGTGGGTTGTTCACCAGCTTGTCTGCGTCCATCAGCGTGTCCATGTGGCGGGCTGCGCGGTGTTGCACCAGACTTTGCGCTTGCGCCATGTCCAGGCCTTCGACGCTGGCCAGCAGCACCTCAGCCGGTGCCGTATTGAGGTTGACCGGCGTGCGCTCGGGCAGCAGGGTAATGAACGGCTCCAATGCCTGTAGCGTGGCGCCGGAGAGTCCCAGCCAGGTCAGATCAGACACCCGTTGCGGCCACAGCGGTGTTGGCACGTCGGCTTTGGCGCTGGCCGGATCGTGCGCGCGAAGCAAGGCTTGCGTCATGGTTTGCAACTCGCGCTCAGGCAGGTTCAGGTACTTGAACAAGCGTGTCCAGGCCGCCAAACTGGGCTCATCAAGTTTATTGCTGTTGATCAGGTTGGTGACATTCAGGCTGGCCTGCAGGTCTTCCATGTGACCGGCCAAAAAGGCCTGCTGGCCGGCATCGGGATCGTCACCGACCAGCGCCTGGCCATGCTCGGCGGCCAGAAAAGTGGACAAGCGCGCCGGTGCCAGCGGCACCGCCCAGGGCTCGGACAGGTAGTCGGCACCACCCTGGCGCGCGTCTTCACGCAAAATCAGGCGCGCCCAGTCCAGCGCGCCGGTCAATATCCAGGCCGACTGCACGCGCGTGCGCTGGGCTGATTCGACCTCAATACCGCGCCATTGTTGCCACAGCATGCTGGATGCCAACGTGGCCACCAGCACCACGGTCAGCATGGCCGTCAGGATGGCAGCACCGCGCTGGCGGGACCTCGCTTGAACTGTCATTTGCCGCCCCCCAGCACCGGGCGCACCCAGTCGCGCGTGAGCGTGCCGCTGATGGCGTGGCCGGTGGGCAAGGTCAGCACCAGGCGCACGCCATCGGGCAGGCTGTTTGCAGTCGTAGCCGTAGCCGCCGTTGTTGTCGCAGCATTGGCATTGGCATTGGCATTGGCATTGGCATTGGCATCAGCCGTAACCGCGCTGGACAGCGGATTGGTCCAGGCATTGCTGCGGTAGAAAAATATTTGCCACTGGTCCAGCGCGACCGTGCGCACCTCACGCAGGCGGTCGTCGTCACTCGGGTTTTGCGCCCACAGCGCGGCTTTTTGCCAGGCCAAGTCAAGGGCATCCCGGTTGCTGAGTGGCGGCGACTGCCAGCGCAGCCACTGGCCGCGCCCATCGATATTGCGCTGCGCCCACGCCACCACCCGCAAACCCTCGTCTGGGGCGGTACTGCTGCGTCGCACAATGCGCAGCGCCCGGCCATCCCAATCGAGCCCCGGCAAATTGGGCTGTTGTTCAATCGCATCCAGATCGGTGCCCCACTGGGCCAGCGTGGCCTGCAGCGCCAGCACATCGTCAGAGCGCTGTTGCAGCTGCACTGAAGCGCGGCTGACACCGTCCAGGCCGCGCCAGCTCAACACGGCCATCAACGCCATCAAGCTAATGGCCACCAGCAACTCAATCAGCGTAAAGCCGCGCTGCCATTTAATTGGGGTCAGATAACGATTAATTTGAATGCGGGGTTGCAAGGCCAAAGGCGCTTGCCAAAGATGGCGTGCTGGCAACATCAGTAGCGCCCCAGCACGGTCGTCAAGCGCCAGATCGGCACATCGCCGTCCATCACCTGCGCATCAACCCGTCGAAAATTCGGATTGGGTGTGGGCCGCACGGCCAGCGCCACACTTAAGGAACGGCCAGCTTGCTCACAGGCGATCACGCTGTCGCCGACGCCCGGCATTTGCTTCAACAGGCGCAGGTTGACCAACGCGTTTTCGCCGCACACCTGGGCCAGCACCATGTCGGACTGGCGCTGCGCGTAACGCGTCAGCGCAGCGGTTGCCTGCAGCCCGGCCACCAGTGCAATGGCCACAATGCCCAGCGCTACCAGCACCTCGACCAGCGTAAAGCCGCATTCATGCCTTGAAGGCATCATGGCGCAACATCCGCCACGGCAAACGGGCGCACCCCATCGGTGGCCAGGCGCACCGTTTTACCGGGCTCGCTGCGGGAAATAATCACCAATGCTTGCGGCTCGATGATCGGCTCGGGGCCCAGCAGTAGCACACTTGGGACCGTCGCCACGGGCTGCCCCTGGCCGGGCAGGGCTGGGGCGCGGTCGACGCGGGCCGTGGTGTCGGGCTCAAGCCAGCTTTGCGGCAAATCCTGCTCAGGCTGACCGGTCACCGGCAAGCCATCAAAACGAAAGCCATCCGCCGCCACACGCCAGCGCACCGGCACCCCGGTAACTTGCGAGCGGACCCGGCCTGATTCAAGCAACGCAGCCAGCCGCAGGGCCTCACGCTCAAGCCGGGCTTGAGTGCCGTCGCGCATCGCAAAGCCGACCCCGGCCGAGGCAAACGCCACGATCGCCAGCACCACCAGCAGTTCCAGCAGCGTGAAGCCGCGACCCGCCCGGCAAGGCTTACGGCTGCCAGCTGCCAATGTCGGCATTGTTGCCTTCGCCGCCGGACTGGCCATCGGCACCGTAAGACATCACGTCCACCTCACCCTTGATGCCGGGGTTCAGGAACACATAGGGATGGCCCCAAGGGTCATTGGGCAGCTGGTCAAGGTAAGTTTTCCAGTTTGGCGGCACGGGTGCAGCGGTGGGCTTGGCCAGCAGCGCTTGCAAACCCTGCTCAGCGCTCGGGTAGCGCATGTTGTCGAGCCGGTACAGCTTGAGCGCCTGCATCAGGTTGTGCACATCGGTCTTGGCCGCCGTGACGCGGGCGTCATCGGCGCGATTGAGCACGTTGGGCACGATCAGCGCGGCCAACACACCAATGATCAGCAACACCACCATCAGCTCAATGAGGGTAAAGCCGGACTGAATACGGCGCGACAGGCTGGCAAACCGGGCGTTCATGGGAGTGGATGTGAGTCGAATGGTCATGGCCTGGTCGTCAAAGAGGTTGGGGTGTTGCGATGATAATCTCGCGCATGCAGAGCTTACCCCACCCTTCAAGCAACAATCTTTGGCTGATACGTTTGCTGACATTTTTGTTGGCCGCACTCGCTGCCGCCAGTGCCGCTTACTGGGGTTTGAAATGGCCTGGCACCGTGGCACCCACCCACAACAACCTGGTGGCACCGCCAGCGCAGACCATTGACAGCGCCAAAATTGCCCAGTTGCTGGGTGCCCGTCAAACGGGTGATGCTGCAGCCACGGCCAGCGTGCAAACCAGTTATAAATTGCTGGGCGTTATCGCGCAGGGCGGCCCGGGCGCCACGGGCGAACGTGGCAGCGCCCTGATTGCCGTGGAAGGCGCGTCCGCCAAGCCATACCGAATTGGCGACACCGTCGCTGAAGGGCTGGTATTGCAATCAGTCAAGGCACGCAGCGCTGGCCTGGCTCCCAGCCTGCAAGATGCCGCCACCATCACCCTAGAGCTTCCACCCGTACCAGGCATGCCATGAGCCCAACATCCAGCTACCAATTCGAGGTTCGGGTCAAACCGCGCTACATCGCCGAACAGTCATCGCCTGCCGACGGACTGTATTTTTTCACCTACACCATCACCATTCGCAACACCGGACAGGTCGCCGCGCAGCTGATTTCCCGCACCTGGAACGTCAACGACGCCAATGGCCACACCGAAAAGGTCAGGGGCCTGGGCGTGGTCGGGCACCAGCCGCTACTGCAACCGGGCGAAGCCTTTGAGTACACCAGCGGCACCCGCTTGCGCACGCCCACCGGCACCATGCACGGCAGCTATTTTTGCGTGGCCGAAGATGGCGAAAAGTTTGATGTGGACGTGCCGATGTTTGTGCTGGATGCGCTGAGCGCCAACGGCGGCACACGCACGCTGCATTGACGCACCCAGACGAATCACACCATGGGTGAATTCGACCTGATTGCGCGCTACTTCAAGCGCCCGACCCGGCGTGCGGCCGTGGGCATTGGCGACGACTGCGCGCTCTTGCAACCCAGTCCGAATACCCAACTGGCGATCTCCACCGACATGCTGGTGCAAGGCCGCCATTTTTTTGCCGACACCGACCCCTTCAAACTTGGCCACAAATCGCTCGCCGTCAACCTGAGCGATCTGGCCGCCTGCGGTGCCAAGCCGTTGGCGTTCACCCTGGCGCTGGCCTTGCCGGAGGCCAATGAAGCCTGGCTAGCCGCTTTTTCACAAGGCCTGCTGGCGCTGGCCGACGCCCACGGCTGCGAGCTGATTGGCGGCGACACCACGGCCGGGCCGCTGAACATTTGCATCACCGTTTTTGGCGAGGTGCCGCTGCTGGCGGGCCGTTCGCAAGCCTTATTGCGCTCGGGTGCGCAGGCCGGTGACGACCTGTATGTGAGTGGCACGCTGGGTGACGCACGGGTGGCGCTGGACGCGCTGCTGGGCAAGCTGGCCCTGCCTGACGAGGTGCTGGCAACAGCCCGCTTGCGGCTGGACATGCCGACACCGCGCGTGGCGCTGGGGCTGGCGCTGCGCGGCATTGCCACAGCGGCGATTGATGTCAGCGACGGGCTGCTAGGCGACCTCGGCCACATTCTGGAAAGCTCGCGCGTGGGTGCCACAGTCAACGCTGACGATACTATTGAATTAATAGCTTCCCGCGCTTATTCCATAAGGGCTAGCGGTCAATTTTCTATAAATTTATCAAACCAGCAGTGGCGCGCCCTGGCGCTCGCCGGCGGTGACGATTACGAGCTCTTGTTCACCGCCCCGGCCCGCCAGCGCAGCGCCGTGGCGGCCGCCGCTCAAAGCAGTCAAACCCAAGTCACCCGCATCGGGCACATCAATGCCGAACCCGGCCTACAGCTGGTGGACAAGCAAGGCGAGTCGCTGCCCAACACCTTTTCCTCGTTTGATCACTTTGCCTGAGCTGATGCTAAACTGATGTTTTGATGCGATTTTGGAGTCACGCGATGCGAACTACCCTGAGCCTTGACGACGATGTAGTTGCCGTTGCCCGCCAACGTGCCCAGCGCGAGAACACCTCCTTGGGCGAAGCCGTGTCGCGCTATATTCGCGATGCCTTGCGCACCAATGCCCAAGCGCCCACAAACCCCGTCACCTTGCGCAGCAAATATTCTGTGCTGCCTGCCAGGGACGAAATCGTCACCAATGAGCATGTGCGCCGCCTGATGGAACAGGAGGGCATTTGAACCTAGCCCAAAAGCGCAGACTGCTGCTGGATGTGAATGTCTGGATCGCCCTGCTGGACGATGCCCACGTCCACAATGCCGCGGCGCTTGCCCTGTTCCAACAGCCAGAGCTTCAAATCGCGACCTGCCCCTTGGTCGAAAACGGCGTGCTTCGGGTGCTCAATCTGCCGGGCTACAGCCAGCGCGGCCCGGCCGGGTTTGAGCTTGTGCGTGCCAAGATGGGGCTGGCCTGCTCGGACGTGGACCACCAATTTTGGTCAGACGATATCAGCCTGCGCACCGAGGGTCTGGTGAACTGGAGCCGGGTGTTCGGGCACGGCCAGATCACCGATCTTTATTTACTGGCCCTGGCGGTAGCGCACCACGGCGCACTGGCCACCTTTGACCATCGCATCGCGTTGACTGCCGTTGCAAAAGCCGAAAAACAGCACTTGAGGCTGCTCTGAGGCTGCGCAGGGTTACGAACTCTGCTGACTTGCCCGTTTGGCCTGCACCCACTGCCGCACCTGTGCATACGGGTAATCCTGCAACGCTGCATGACCGGCCAGGCTGCGGGCTTTCAGCCGGGTCAGCAGCGGCGCGGCGATGCCGCATAAAAACCGCGTCAAACTTTCGGCACTAATGGCGCTCCCCTGATTGGACTGATGGCGCTGCATCACCGCGCTGCACAAGGCTACAAAGTCCTGCTCGTCCAATGACAGCAGCGGCGCCGGCGCTGGTAACTGCGCCACCTGCTCCCGGCACACCGAGCAATGACCGCAGTGCAACGGCGCTTGCGCATCACCAAAATACGCCGCCAATTGATGGCTCAGGCAGTGCTCGCTGGCCAAAAAATCCAGCATGGCGTGGATGCGCGCCACCTCGCTGCGCTCCTTGTCGGCAAAGTAGCCGCTCAACTGCTGCGCCAGCAAAGTCGCAGCAAAATCAGGCTGCAGCACCGCATAGACATCGGTCATTTGCTTGGCTTCGAGCGCGATCCAGCCTTTTTCGGCAAAGTAATCAAGTGCCTTGACGACCCGGCTGCGCTCAGCCTGATGGCGCTGGTACAGCGTTTCAAAATCCAGCGTGCACCAGGTGCGGGCGCGTGCCGAGCAGTCCAGAATCGCCTGCACAAACTGCGCGCGCTCACCGCTGAAATGGGTCAGCAGCATCTCTGGTTCGGTTAAATACTTGAACCGGTAGTCGGCAAAATAGGCGTAGCTGGCAGCGATGATGCCTTGCAACTCCAACTGCACCATCAGGGTTTTGAGCGGCAACAGGCGGATGTTGCTGCGCTCGGACAACTGCGTCAGCGTGATTTCCCACGGCTGATTCGGCTGCAAGGCCTTGATTTCAGCCAGCACGCAGGCAATGCCCGCTGGCTCGGGCGTGTCGCCATAGACAAAATTTTCCAGTACCTGCAGGCTTTCCAGATTGGCCAGCACCAGGCATTGGGCGGGCTGGCCATCGCGCCCGGCGCGGCCAATTTCCTGGCTGTAACCTTCAATCGACTTGGGCAAGTCGTAATGCACCACATAGCGCACATCGCTTTTGTCGATGCCCATGCCAAAGGCGATGGTTGCCACGATGCACTTGACTGCTCCGGCCATGAACTGCTGCTGCACCGCCTCGCGCTGTGGATGCTCCATACCGGCGTGGTATGCGCGCGCATCGATGCTCCGCTCAGCCAGGTAGTGCGCGACGTCTTCGGCGGTTTTTTGCAGCGTCACGTAGACGATGCCGCAATGCCCAGGGCGCGCCGCCAACCAGGCGGCCAGCCGTGGCAAGCGCTCAAGCCCAGGCACCGGCACCACCGTCAAATTCAGGTTCGGCCGGTAAAACCCGGTGCGCACCACGTCCGCCTGGTCAATGGCAAATTTAGCCTGCATGTCGGCCACCACCGCTGGTGTGGCTGTGGCGGTCAGTAACAAGGTTTGGGCAATGCCCAACTGGCGCTGCAACTGCGGCAGCTTCAGGTAATCCGGGCGAAAGTTGTGCCCCCATTCCGAGATGCAATGCGCCTCGTCGACCACCAAGAGCGACATCGGCACCTGCGCGATGAAGTTGCGAAAACGCTCGTTTTTAAGCCGCTCGACCGAGATCATCAAAATTTTCAGGGCACCAGCGCGCGCTTGCGCCATCACCGCCTGGGTTTCCTCCCGACTCTGGGTCGAATCAATGCTGGCCGCAGCAATGCCCAAGCGCTGCAAATAGGCCAGCTGGTCTTGCATCAAGGCCAGCAGCGGCGACACCACCAGGGTCAGGTGCGGCAGCAGCGTGGCAGGCAACTGGTAGCACAGCGACTTGCCCGCACCAGTCGGGAAAATCGCCACCGCTGAGCGACCCGCCAGCACGGCACTGATCACGGCCTGCTGACCATCACGGAACGTGTTGTAGCCAAAAATGTGGGACAGGGTGTTTTGCATGGCGGGCTATTTCAGTAACTTCCAGACCATCTCCAGCCCGGCCGTCCACAGGTCACCGCTAACCTTGTCTTGGGCGGTAAAAAACGAACCGCGCTCGGCCTTTGCCTCGCGCTCGGCTTGCAAGCGGTCGCGCTCAACCATCATCAGCGCATCGGCCAGCTCGGGTATCTTGAGCACGCTTGCGGCCTGGGTGGCATTGGCGTAGCCCTGCAGCGCGCGTGCCACGGCTTGTGGGTCGAGCAGCGAAAAAGCCGATCGGCAATGCGGGCAGGCGTGGTCTTTGCGCAGGTCGACCGGTGCGCCGCAACTGGTGCAATAGATCACCGCCACGCGCTGCGCCATGTCGTCAATTTCAGATTTAGTCAACTGCCGCACAAAACCTTTTTCAATCATGAACGATGAAAACGCGCTGAAGCGCCCATGCCGCTGCGTGCAGCGGTAGGTGATGTAGCGCCCGCTCTTGACCATATCAAAGCCCTGACTCAGGGTTCGACTG
>JBBQZI010000048.1:0-16271 GCA_038207855.1 Burkholderiales bacterium | reverse complement strand
CACCTGATGAAATACACATGGATGTCAGTAAAGTGTCGCGATAGTCAAACATTGGAAAATGATGTAGATGAAATTCTTGACAACTTTGGCTCAAGATACAAATTCGCCTTTTAACGTATCTAAATTAATGGTAACGGCTTAGTGCTTGTGGTGGCGGTGGTGGGGATGACTCCAGCACATCAGCAACCACTACGCCACCAGTTGTTACACCGCCTGTGACAACACCGACCTTGCTCTCTGAGGCTGTAGATCGCACCAAAACGAAATGGGCTGTATCCGCTTCTACATCGTCTTTAGATGGCGTTAAGACAACGAAGATGTCAACATCGTCCGCTTCTGGTGCTAATTTCTTTGTTTACTGCAAAAATAATGGCGAAAAAGGTTATTACATAACGACCGATTTTGTGACTGGTTCCGGTTACGTCAGATACCGGGTTGGGCATAATCCAATTCAAACACAGACGTGGAGTGAGTCATCAAGTACCGGATTTAAGACGCTTACACCGCCAAGTTTTGATATAAATCTTTTAAAACAGCTTTATCAAAACTGGGATTTTTTGTCGCAACTTGATAGATATGCTGTTGGCATAGTGGATATAGGCTTTACCGCTTCAGGATTTCCAGCTGCAATTGATAAAACCCGCGCTGACTGCGGTTGGTCAACTGATATGTTTCCACCGAATAATGGTTGGTCTACAAGCTATCCAGACACTCCGCCAGTGGATGCAATTGAAGCCACATACGTTCCAAATTCACCATCGCAGTTCGGGCTAATAGCTTGGCGTGATACCAATCCAATCGGAGCAAAGCAGCTATTGGTTCGGTTAGGACAAAACAAAAGTTTGTGCAAAGGCTCAACGTATATTAGTGACAGATTACTTTACGTTTTACAGGATGGGAAGCGTGTTTCAGCTGTATCAGGTATGGACTTCAGTCTTTCATGCTCAAGCCAACTGCCGGTGACTTTTGCGCTTCAAGGTGATTTCGATGCATCAAAGCCGTTTGTTCTGAATGCATACCCGTTTCACCTAAACACACTTAATCCTGGGGCACCGATTTCTTCAGTCGCCTTCAATTAATAAACACATATGAACGTGCCCGGGGATTGCTACACCTGCGAGTTGAACTTTTCCTGGCCTCGCTCACGTCATCGAAGGCAGCATGTCTACTAGACTCAACGCTGCGGGTTACGAGGACATAAAGCCAGCACACGAGTTCGATGCCCGTTTCGTCATTGACGGGCAGTACAGCCCGCTCTGCGGGGTAAAGGTTTGGCTACCGATTGATTGCCATGAAGACGCTCACATTCAAGTTACCGGGTCAGAACCTACGTCTTTCCCCTTCGTAAACTTTGCCAGCGGTTCATCGCGCTTGGTGAGCGAGATCGACCCGATATTTGGATTCGAGGTAGAGGCAGATGACCTGCATGTTCGCAGCGTCAGCACGACGCCCGGTCAGAGGATTCATGGGACTCGTATCACGATTGACCACATTAGCCGTTTGCGATTCAATCGGCGGTTGGGTGCGGGCGCTGTCGCCGAGATCGATCCAAACGAAACCTGCACCTCTATTTTGTTTCGTTTGAGCGATCTGGACTATGGTGGTCCTTTTGCTACTCCCATCGTCGACTACCTTGGCAACAGGAAAAATAGGGTGTCAGACGTTAAAACCCTGAAGATGCGGCTATCGAACACACTTGTGCAGCTAGAGCTGAATAGGCATTGGGTCTGGTGTGATGGAAAATTCAATCGATTGGTCGCGGGTAGTTTCCCAGTACTAGAGATCAAAAACTGTCAAGCGCTCAAATGGGGCCAAGTTGAAGAAATTCAGCAGATGGGCCGCGATGCTTGCCTTCTCCTTACATTGGCAGCGCGTCATCTCACGGTGATGCACGTCATGGTCGTCGCGACCAAAGAGCGTCTTGTAGAGGAATGGATATATCCGCTCAACCGCCAACGTTCGACTACGGAAGAGAACGCTACTGGTCCGCTCATCGACAGGAGCGAGCTTAAAGACTATTTCACCGCCGTTTCTACCAGGTGGTCTGCTTTGACGGATAAACAAAAGGATGCCGTTCGGCTGGCTGTGTTCTCCATCCACCCATTTGTGCAATCCTCCAGTGAGGGCGACTTTCTGCAGATGTTCAACGCCTTGGAGGGCCTAACGAAGACATGGTTTCCCGGGTCGTGGAAATTCCACAAGAAGATTCAGGAGCTAGTGACCCAGTTCCCTCTAGGAATTGGTGGACTGTGGCCGCTCATTAGCCCAAACGAGGACGGTCTCGATGCGATCAGAAATCATCTGGCGCACGGAAGCAGCATGCGTGGGCCGCGACAAGAAGCACTTTCCGTTGGAGCTGACCATCTGCGGGTTTGGATTGAACGAATTCTTCTTGCCATCCTTGCCTTCCCGTACAAAGAATCACCAACGGATTGGCTTTCCAAACACGTTCAGAGTCAACGGAGCGAGCTACCGAGATTGCGCGCAGCCGTAAAAAGCTAGTTGTTTGTGGCTGTTATGAGTCCAACATACGGTCGTTTTTTTGACACTCCAAAAAAGCAGGCTTCAGCCTGTTTTTTTGGCTCAAGTTCGTCAACTTAACCGTCAATAAATCAATGTTCATCAATCGCATGCGTATTGACAGATGCGGGTTCCGGCTTACAACCCCTGTCCCGAACCGATCAAACAATCAACCAAGGTCGGCCATCACTTCACCCAGGCGCACCGGCCCACCCGCTTGCCAGACCGGATTGAATTGCAGCGGGCCTTTGGGAAACAACATCACCACCGTTGATCCAAGCAAAAAACGCCCCATCTCCTCGCCCTGCTTGAGCGATACGCTCTTGGTTTCATAGCGCCACTCAGCCAACTGGCCGCTACGCTGGGCATTCACCACGCCGTGCCAAACGGTGGCCATGCTGCCGACGATGGTGGCCCCCACCAGCACCAGCACAAACGGCCCACGCGCTGAATCAAACACGCAGACCACTCGCTCGTTGCGGGCAAACAGGCCCGGCACGCCGCGCGCCGTCGCCGGGTTGACCGAGAACAAATCGCCCGGCACATAAATCATGCGCCTGAGCACGCCGTCGCACGGCATGTGGATGCGGTGGTAGTCGCGCGGGCTCAAATACAGCGTGGCAAAGTAGCCATCGTCAAACTGCGCGGCCAACGCGGCATCACCACCGACCAGCGCGGTGCTGCTGTAGTCGTGGCCTTTGGCCTGAAAAATCTGCTGACCCTGGATGCGGCCAAACTGGCTGATGGCCCCGTCCACCGGGCAAATCAACGTGGCCTGCGCCAGTGGACGCACACCGGTTTTCAGTTCGCGAGTGAAGAAGTCGTTAAACGTCGCGTAACTGGCCACGTCGGGGTTGGCCGCCTCCGCCATGTTGACCCGGTAGCGCTGGACAAACCAGCGAATCAGCCGGGTGGTGAATTTGCCGCCCCGCGCGCTGGCGATGCGCCCGGCCAGCACCGTGAGGGCTTGTTTGGGAAGAAGGTATTGCAGCAGTACCGCGAAACGGTCAGACATAGTGAAGGGAGCCCTGTGGAGAAACATGAACCAAAATAATCTATTGGCTCTGTCATTTTTATTCGAGAACATCAATTAAAACCGCCATTCCAGCAGCAACGAGAATGACATGCGGGTGTATTTAACGCCAATGAACACGCTGGAATAACGCGCACCGACATGCAGCCAGCGCGCGCAAGTCAGGGATTTTACTGAAGCGCAGCACACCGCCGCAGTGCCACAATGATCACCATGTCCGCCGCCCGCATCCCCCCCATTCAATGCCTGCTCACCTTTGAGGCGCTGGCGCGCCTGCGCAGCGTCACGCAAACTGCAGAAGAGTTGTGTGTCACGCCCAGCGCGGTCAGCCACCGCGTCAAACAACTCGAACAAATCATCGGTACCAAGCTGTTTGGCCGGGCTGATTTTTCACTCACAGTTGAAGGTGTCGAGTACCTGGCCCACGTGCGCGAGGGGCTGACCATGCTGCAGCGTTTCCCCAGTTCAGCCAATGCGCCAGGCAAGCGCAAGTTGCGTCTGGCTACCACGCCGACGTTTGCCCGCGCAATTTTGATTCCGCGGCTGCGCCAGTTCACCGAGGCCTACCCCGAAATCGACCTGACGCTGCAAATCTCGATCCCGCTGCTGGATGTGGTGGCCGAAGATGCCGACCTGACAATTCGCTTTGGCACCGGGCGTTATGCCGACCTGGAACACATTTGCCTACTCAACGACGAGGTCACGCCCTTGGCATCACCCGCCTTTGTGCGTGAACACGGGCCCTTTGATGTGGCGCAGGACATCGAAGGTGAAAGCCTGCTGCGCAGCCCGCTGGAACCCTGGCGCACCTGGTTTTCCGCCAACGGACTGGACTGGCCCGAGCCCGTCGACGGCTCGCAATTCAACGATGTTGGCCTGATGTGCGATGGTGCGGCTGCCGGCATGGGCATTGCGTTGATTCGCATGAAGCTGGCACAGCCTTGGCTGGAACATGGCTCGCTGGTGCGCCTGGGCACCAGCCATGCGTTTGCCCACAATGTGCCTAGCCCGCACGCGCACTACCTGTGCTGGCGCACCGGCATGATGGACCGCTGGGAATGTGCTGCGTTTGCCGAGTGGTTGAAAAAAAGCGTGGTTTGATGACTCAAAATTACTATAAATATAGTAGCTACTTGCGCTTGATTGATAAGGGCTAGCGCCTGATTTATTCAAATTATTTGGCTGAATGTTGTAATTCTCAAGCAGGTTTACAAATTTGATCACGCTGCAATCGTCCAAGCGGCGCTAAAGTTGCAGACTTCAGACCATCCAGCACAAGGCCACCCATGAATGCACCCCTGTCCACGCCAGCACTCAGCACGCTACAAAGATCAGAGCGGCAAGCGCATATAGTTAAAGGGCTAGAGGCTAATTTACCCAAACACGCCTTACTCTGGAACAGCGAAGACACCACGCCCTATGAGTGCGACGGCCTGACCGCTTACCGCCAGCGCCCGCTGGTAGTGGCCTTGCCTGAGGATGACGCCCAAGTCGCGGCGGTGCTGAAAACCTGCAACACACTTGGCGTGCCAGTGGTGGCGCGCGGTGCCGGTACCGGCTTGTCAGGCGGGGCGCTGCCGCACGCCATGGGTGTGACGCTGTCACTGGCCCGCTTCAATAAGATCATCAAGGTCGATGCCGTTTCGCGCACAGCGGTGGTGCAGTGTGGCGTGCGCAATCTGGCCATCAGCGAGGCGGCAGCACCCTTGGGCCTGTATTACGCACCCGACCCGTCAAGCCAGATCGCCTGCACCATCGGTGGCAACGTGGCCGAAAACTCGGGCGGCGTGCACTGCCTGAAATATGGCTTGACGCTGCACAACATCGTCAAGGTCAAGGGCTTCACCATGGACGGCCAGGCCATCACGCTGGGGTCGGACGCACTCGATGCACCGGGCTTCGATTTGTTGGGTGTGAGCATTGGCTCTGAGGGCATGCTGATGGTGGTGACGGAGGTCACTGTCAAACTGATTCCAAAGCCGCTGCTGGCGCGCTGCATCATGGCCAGCTTTGACGACATGCGCAAAGCCGGTGACGCGGTCGCCTCGGTAATTGCCGAGGGCATCATTCCGGCCGGCCTGGAAATGATGGACAAGCCCATGACGGCGGCAGTGGAAGATTTTGTCCACGCCGGCTACGACCTGAATGCCGAGGCGATTTTGCTGTGCGAGAGCGATGGCACGCCCGAGGAGGTCGAGGAAGAAATTGGCCGCATGAGCGCGGTGCTGCGGCGTTGTGGCGCCACTGCCATTGCGGTGAGCCGCGACGAGGCCGAGCGGCTGCGCTTCTGGAGCGGGCGCAAGAACGCCTTTCCGGCCAGCGGGCGCATCAGCCCCGACTACATGTGCATGGACAGCACCATTCCGCGCAAGCGCCTGGCCGACTTGCTGCTGGCGATCCAGGAGATGGAAAAAAAATACCAGTTGCGCTGTGCTAACGTGTTTCATGCCGGTGACGGCAATCTGCACCCGCTGATTTTGTTTGATGCCAATGATGCTGACCAATTGCACCGTTGCGAGTTGTTTGGCGCTGATATCCTGGAAACCAGCGTGGCCATGGGCGGCACGGTCACCGGCGAGCACGGTGTCGGCATCGAGAAGCTCAACAGCATGTGCGTGCAGTTCTCGGCCTCCGAAAACGAGCAGATGTTTGGCATCAAGCGGGCGTTTGATCCGCTGGGCTTGCTCAACCCCGGCAAAGTCATTCCGACGCTGCAGCGCTGCGCTGAGTACGGCAAGATGCTGGTGCGCGGCGGGCAGATCAAACACCCCGATTTACCTCGTTTTTGATAGCTGACTATGCAAGGTTTACGTGGGCTAGCATGGCTTTTGGCTATGCAATCTTTGGGTGAAATTATTTCCCGGGGGCTGGCACTGCCGTTTCCGGGTCCGGTGATTGGCATGCTGTTGCTGTTGCTGGCACTGCGCTGGCAGTCGGTACGCGAGCCGGTGGCGGCCTGCGCCGGCTTTTTGCTATCACACCTGTCCTTGCTGTTTGTGCCGGTTGGCGTTGGGGTGATGACGCACCTGGGCTTGCTGAGCCAGTACGGCGTACGCATGCTGGTGGTGATCTTGCTGTCGACCTGGATCGGGTTGGCGGTCACCGCATTGGTGCTGCGCGCATTCAGGAGCGACCACCATGCCTAAATTCGTCGAGCTCTGGGTTTATCTCTCAGCCACCCCGCTGTTTGGCCTGACCGCCACGCTGGTGGTTTATGTGCTGGCGCAGGCGGCCTACGCCCGGCTGCACCAGGCTGCCTGGGCCAACCCGGTGCTGTGGTCGGTGGTGACCCTGGCCAGCTTGCTGACGCTAACCGGCGTGGACTATCCGACGTATTTCTCAGGCGCCCAGTTCATCCACTTTCTGCTTGGCCCGGCCGTGGTGGCACTGGCGTGGCCGCTGTGGGAACGCCGCGCCGAACTGCGCCTGCATTGGCGTGCCTTGCTGGCAGCGGCATTGGTGGGCGGCGTAGCGGCCAGCGGATCGGCCTTGGCACTGGGCTGGGCGCTGGGGTTGCCAACCGATGTGGTGCTGTCGCTGGCTCCCAAATCAGTTACCGCACCGGTGGCCATGGGGATTGCCGACAAGATTGGCGGCATTCCGGCGCTGGCTGCGGTGTTTGCCGTGGTCACGGGCATGGTGGGCGCGCTCAGCGGCAAATACTTGTTTGCGCGGCTCGGGATTGCAACCGACCGTGCTGGCTGGATGGCACGCGGCTTTGCACTAGGCACTGCGGCGCACGGCATTGGCGCGGCGCGGGCCCTGCAGGTCAATGCCGATGCCGGTGCCTACGCCGGGCTGGCCTTGGGGGTGCAGGTGCTGCTGGCATCGCTGCTGATTCCGCTGGCGTTTCGTCTGGCGGGTTGACAAGCTTAGGCGCGCTTGGCCATGCGCATGCTGGGCTCGTCATCGGCTAGCACTTGATCGGCCCACAGGCGCAGCTTGGCGGTATCCGAGCGCAGCACCTCTTGCTTGACGATGAGAATTTGCGCGGGGTGCATGGAAAAGCTGCGCAAGCCCATGCCCAGCAGCAGTTTGGTCATCGTGATGTCACCGGCCATTTCGCCACACACGCTGACCGGCTTGCCCTGCGCCTGGCATTCGGCAATGGTGTTGGCAACCAGGCGCAATACGGCCGGGTGCATCGGGTCATACAGGTGCGCAACCGATTCGTCAGCGCGGTCAATCGCCAGCGTGTACTGGATCAGGTCGTTGGTGCCGAGCGACAAAAAGTCAAAGTATTTGAGAAACACCTTGATCGTCAACGCTGCCGCTGGAATTTCGATCATGGCGCCGATCTGCACCGGCCCATAAGCCACGCCGCGGTTATCGAGTTGCACGCGGGCGTGATCAATCAAGGCCATGGTCTGGCGGATTTCGCTGGCATGCACCAGCATCGGAATCAGCAGATGCACCTGGCCGTGCGCAGCCGCCCGCAGAATGGCGCGCAATTGGGTCAGAAACATGGCCGGGTCGGCCAGGCTCCAGCGAATGGCGCGCAAACCCAAGGCCGGGTTCAAATGGGCATCATCACGTAGGGAATCATCGAGCGGTTTGTCGGCACCGACATCGACCGTGCGTATCGTCACTGGCAAGCCTTGCATGCCGTCGACAGCGCGCCGGTAGGCCTGGTATTGCTCTTCCTCATTGGGTAACTTGCCGTGACGCCCCATGAACAGAAACTCGCTGCGAAACAAGCCGACACCGACCGCCCCGACCTTGACGGCATTGACCGAGTCATCGGGCATTTCAATGTTGGCCAGCAGCTCGATCTTTTCGCCATCCAGGGTAACGGCTGGCGTGTGCAGCAAGCGCATCAAGCGACCGCGTTCGAGTTCGCCCTGGCGTTGTTTGAAACCGTATTCCGCCAAAATGATGGGGGACGGGTCAACCACCAGTACCCCAGCATCCCCATCAATGATGACCCAGTCGTCTTGACGCACCAAATGGCTCGCCAGCCGTGCGCCGACCACGGCTGGTATGTCCAGGCTGCGCGCCACAATGGCGGTGTGCGAGGTCTTGCCGCCAACGTCGGTGACAAAGCCGGCAAACACGCTTTGCTTGAATTGCAGCATGTCGGCTGGCGACAGGTCATGCGCTACCAGAATCAGCGGCACATCGACCGTGTCGTCCAGCAACAAATCCTGCTGCGAGGCTTTGCGTCCGCGCACCAACGGCTGCAGCAACGGCGACGATGCACCGCGCATGGCACGCAGCACTTTTTCGGTGATCTGCTCCAGATCAGCCTTGCGCTCGCGCAGGTACTCGTCTTCCATCTCGTCAAACTGGCGCGCCACCACCTCCAGCTGCGAGGTCAGGGCCCATTCGGCGTTATAGAGCCGGTCTTTGATCCAATGTTTGACACCCTGTGACAGGTCGTCGTCCTGCAGCAGCATCAAATGCACGTCCAGCAGCGCGGTAAGTTCATGCGGCGCTTCTTTGGGGCCCATGTGGCTGATACTGGTCTGCAAGCGGCGAATTTCATCGACCACCGCGTCACGCCCTTCACGCACACGCTGAATTTCTGCGGCAACCTGCGACGACTCAATAAAGTAGTGGGCAACATCCAGCCGGCTCGATGCCACCAACACGGCACGCCCAATGGCGATGCCCCGGGCTACCGGCAGACCGTGGATCGAAAAGGTCACTCGCCTTCCCCGAACTTGTCGGCAATCAAGGCCAACAGGGCATCCGTGGCCTCCTGTTCACGTTCACCATGGGTTTCCAGCTCGATTTGAACGCCCATGCCGGCGGCCAGCATCATCACGCCCATGATGCTTTTGGCATTGATGCGCCGCTCCCCACGTGATAGCCAGACCTCACACGGGAAACTGCCCGCCAGCTTGGTGAGCTTGGCTGATGCGCGGGCGTGCAAGCCCAGCTTATTGCTGATGGTTGTGGTCGTTTTGATCATGTGGTTTTCGTTGCTGATTCTGTGGCGCGGTCACGGCCACCTGCATGATGCCCTGCGTGCCACCCGCCAAAGCGCGGGCAACCAGGGCATCCAATGGTTCATTTCGGTAGGTTACCGCACGCATGAGCATGGGCAAATTCACCCCTGCAATCAAGCGCAAATGGATGCCATCGACCAGTTTTTGCGCCACGTTACAGGGCGTGGCACCAAACATGTCGGTTAACACCAAGGTATTTTTTTTGTCCAGCATGGTCAGCGCAATACGTGCTGCGGCAAGGGTCTCATCGGATGGCGTGTTGGGCTGCACATCAAGCACCGTCAGGCAGGCCGCCGCATCCGGGAACACGTGAAGTACGCATTGGCGCAGTGCACTCGCTAAAGGTGCATGAGCGATGATGAAAATGCCGTTATTCATAGGTGTTTGGGTACTTGCTAAACAGCTTGCACGCTTGCCATTTGACAAACTGGTGCGGTCACCGATTATGACTTTTTGCAACTAAAAAATAGGCATAGGACAACATCGTGCACAGCAAATAAATCCCCATGGCAAATTGGAAGGCCTGCACCTCAGGCCAGCCCAGGCCGCGGAAACCGTCAATAGCCAATCCGACACCCCATTGAACCGCGAACACGCCGGCAAATATCAGCAAGTTATACGATGTCAGGGCACGCCCGGCCATCGTAGGCGCGAATGCCATGGCCACCGCAGGTTGTGCCAGCGAGACAAAAGTGCAGCTGATGCAATACAAGGCCCAGGCCACTCCAGCCCACATACCTATTGATGAGTTAGCTATAATTATAATAGCTAGTATGATGAAGCTGAAAGGCATACCGTAGGTGATCAGTCGTTCAGCGGTATAGCCATGGCGGCTGAGCCACGGATTGACCATGCCCCAGGCCAGGAACGTCAACAGCATGGCCATGTTGATCCAAAATAGCGCACCGGCGGCCTGCAATGGCGTAAAGCCAGCAACGCGAATCATCCATGGTGTGACCCATAAGGTCTGCATGGCCACCAAACCACCATAAATAAAAAACGCCATGGGCGCCATTTTGCGAAAGTAAGGGTGCCGCCAAACCTCCGCGTAGCTGTTTCCTGCGCCAAGGGCGGTCGGCCCGGCTGGGGCAGCCACCTTCCAGGCGGGAACCTGCCAGGCAATCAGCGCCATGGCAACCAGTACCAGCGCCGCCAGCCCCCAGAAGATCAAACGCCAGCCCACCAGCGGCATCAGCCACTGCACCGGCAAGGTGGAGGCCACCATGCCCATGGCCCCGGTCATCAGCATCCACGAATTGGCGCGCATTTGGGATGCGGCAGCGTACCAGCGCCGGTATCCGGTCAGCGGCGCCATCAAGCAAGCGCTGACCCCAATGCCACTGAGAACACGTGCCATGAGCAGACCACTGAAGCTGGTGGCCATGGCAAAGGCGGCACAACCCAATACGGCAACCAGCAGCAGGCTGAGGATGACCTTTTTGGGGCCAAATCGGTCAAGCCAGGTGCCCAGTGGTAATTGGGTTGCAGCAAAGCCCAGAAAATAGCCCCCGGCCAGCAAACCCAGATCGCGCGAATTGAGGGCAAACTCTTGCGTCAGCGTTGGCGACAGGGTGGCCGTAATGGCGCGGATCAGCGTAGACAGAAAGTAGGCACTGGCAAACGCCAGAAATACCAGCACGCCCGCGCGTCGCGGCAGGGAAGTCATGGACGTGAAGACCTCAAGCGCACTACTTGAGCGCGCCGAACACTTTTTGAAGCAATGCGCTCCCCGTGCCGACTGGGTCTTGGCGGATCTTTTTTTCCTCCTCACCAATCATGAAGTACAGGCCATCCAGCGCTTTGCCGGTGACGTAGCGCTCGATACTGACCTCATCACCCTTGACCAAACCCATGCCGGCGGCCTTGCCTGCGATCTGGTTGTATTTGCTCGCTAAATCCACCTTAGCCGTCGTCTTTGTCACCACTGGCAGAAATTTCTGACTCAGCGGTTGACGGGTTTTTTCTGAAAAAAAGTGGGTCACTGAAGTGTCGCCCCCAGTGAGGATGTTCTTGGCATCCTGAACATTGAGCGACTTGACTGCGCTGATGAGCAAGTCCTGAGCCATTGGCACGGCCGCTTCCGCCGCACGATTCATTGCGTTGATCAACTCATCAAGCCGTGCACCTTGCCCAAAGGTTCGCAACAGCTTGGCAGCCTCATCAAGGTAGCCCGGCAAAGGAATGCGAACACTGGCATTGCCCAAAAACCCGTCAGGACGCCCAAGCGCGCCAACAGCCGCACGGGCGCCTTGCTCAAGTGCTGCTTTGAGCCCTTGTGAGGCTTGGGCGTTACTGAGATCACCCAGCGACAACGCATACACAACACTGTGTGTCGTCATCAGGTGACCCGCAAGCAAAGTTAATGGCAAGGCGCTGAAAGCCCGTCGATCGATGGCGTTCTTCACTATGTGCTCCGGTACGAATAGGGCTTTGCATCTTACTGCGCAAATGCCAAGCCACGGCACTCACGCATCACCACAGAAACGGGGTCAGCTGCTTACTTGGCACGGAAATCATCGTGGCAGGATTTGCAAGCGCCACCTGTCGCGTTGACTGCAACCTTGATGGCATCCAGATTGCCCGTCTTTGCGGCTGCAGCCAGCTTGGTCATTTCAGCCTCCATCTTGGTGGCGTAGTCATCAAACTTCACCTTTTGCGACCAGATTTCCGGCTTGGCTTTGGTGTCACCCATGTCGGTTCCAGGACCAAATCCAGCCCATGGCAGTTTGCTGACAAACTCCGCAGTAACAGCACTGTCCGCTGCTATCTTCGCGTCAAACGGAATTTTCCCAGCTGCCATACCAGCGACACGGCCAAAATTTTGCTGCATCACAAACAACGCATTTTTGCGGTACTTGATGGCATCCTCGGGTTTGGCAAATTGCGCAGATGCGGGCAGCACAATGGTAGCGACCAAAGTCGCGATAACAAGCGCGGAGATTTTTCTCATAAAAGACCTTTCAAAGTTAAACTGAAATTCTGGAGCTGCGAGTCTATTTGGAATTACCAAAGTCCGCAGGCCGACACTTAGCGAAAGGTTTTATGGCAAACATTGTGCGCGTTTGGGATGCTCCAACCCGTCTATTCCACTGGGCGCTGGTCGTGTGTGTGGTCGGACTGGCGCTGAGTTCGCAGCTCGGTGGTGTAGCGATGGAGTGGCATTTTCGTTTTGGCTATGGGGTGCTAGCCCTGCTGCTGTTTCGACTGGTTTGGGGGTTTATGGGTGGTCACTGGTCGCGGTTCGGATCTTTTTTATATGCCCCGGGCCGTGTCGTCCAGTACATGAAAGGTCAAGGCAGCGCTAATGAATCGGTCGGGCACAACCCGTTGGGGGCCTTGTCAGTGTTTGCACTGTTGTTGTTTTTAGCGCTGCAAGTGGGCAGTGGTCTGTTCAGTGACGACGAGATTGCTGCAGCCGGCCCGTTGACGCGCTTTGTGTCGGGTGGCGTTGTCGGTAGCGCAACCTACTATCACAAGGAAATCGGCAAACTGATTTTGCTGGCATTGGTGTTCTTGCATGTGGCAGCTGTCATTTCTTATTGGCTCATTAAACATACCAATCTCATCAAGCCCATGATCACAGGCGACAAATTGTTGGATTTCCCAGCGCAAAATGCAACTGATACGGCGGGCGATCGAATCAAGGCGTTGATGATTTTTAGCGCATGGTGCGCTGCGGTTGCTAGTCTGGTCGTTTGGCTACGCTGAGATTCCGCTAGACCGAAAGCAACTGTCTCCATGCACACAGCCTTACACACATGCGATCTTTGACACATCACATTTTTGTCCCGAACAACCCAGAAGAGATAACCGCTGTGCAAGGCCTGTTCAGAGAGTACGCACAAAGCTTGGGCATTGATTTGTGCTTTCAGGATTTTGAAGCTGAGCTTGCCGGCCTGCCGGGGGCCTATACGGCACCACGTGGCGCGCTGCTTGCCGCCAAGTGCGGAGAAACGCTTGCAGGTTGCTGTGCGTTACGGCCACTTGACACAGTCGACTACTCCAACGCTGCGGAGATGAAACGGCTGTATTTACGGCCAGAGTTTCGGGGCCAGGGTTTAGGCCGGGCTTTGGCTGAAGCTATCTTGGATGCAGCGCGACAAGCCGGCTATGCGGTCGTGTTGCTTGATACGCTGACTGAAATGGAAACGGCCCGCACCCTGTACCAGGATTTGGGATTTGTTGAGATTGCGCCCTACTATCACAACCCGATTGAAGGCGCGCACTACTTGATGGCTACCCTGTGACGGGCAGCAGAAGAGGCACGCTTGCGCGAAACCGTTGCTGCCCTGACCTTTAACGATTAGCCTTTGACTTGGGCAAGCATGGTCACCGCATCACTCACTTCAAATTTTCCAGGACCTTCAATATTCAGACTGACAACTTTGCCATCTTTTACCAGCATGGCATAACGATTGCTGCGCAGACCAAAACCCTTGCCGCTCAAGTCCAGTGTGAGACCTGTCGCTTTAGCGAAAGCCGCATCTCCGTCCGCCAGCATGCGAATTTTTCCGGCGACTTTTTGATCGCGCGCCCACGCACCCATGACGAACGCATCGTTAACGCTGAGACACCAAATCTCCGCAACCCCGGCGGCCATCAAGGCGGCGTGATTTTCAAGGTAGCTGGGTACATGCTTGGCAGAACAGGTTGGCGTAAATGCACCTGGCAAGGCAAATATAACAATCGTTTTGCCTGCACTGGCCGCAGCGATATCCACCGGATTCGGGCCTAAACTGCATCCGCCACCCTCAACCTCTGAATACTCCATCAGCGTCACGGCTGGCAACTGGTCTCCAACTTTAATCATTTGAGGCTCCTGAACTAGAAAAAAAGAACTTTGAATCCGCACCAGAATTGAGAACGGCCCACATTGTGAGCCGTTTATATCGATGCGATCTTGCAGTCGCAGAATAAGCTTAAACCAACGCGGCTTTTTGAACCAAACGGGTCGCGACCCAATTTTTAGTCTTGGAAATCGGGCGGCTTTCGGTAATTTCAACCATATCGCCCAATTTGTACTCGCCCTTTTCATCATGAGCGTGGTACTTGCTGGACTTGCCGACGATCTTGCCGTACAGCTCATGCTTGACGCGACGCTCAATGAGCACCGTGACCGTCTTGGAACGCTTGTCGCTCACTACCTTGCCAATCAAGGTGCGCTTGAGGGATTTTTTTACTTCCGTCATTGTGTTCGCTCCTTAGTTGGCGGATTTAACAGCCACTTGCTTTTCAACCAAAATGGTCTTTGCGCGAGCGATGTCACGGCGCGCTACGCGCAGCAATGCTGTATTGTTAAGTTGTTGTGTGGCCTTTTGCATACGCATGCCAAAGTGTGCTCTTTGCAACTCTTTGACTTCAGCCTGTAAACCAGCCACGTCTTTTTGGCGTAATTCAGTCGTTTTCATATCATTTGCTCCTGATTACTGGCCAATCATGCGTGCCACAAAAGTGGTGCGCAACGGCAACTTGGCAGCCGCCAAACGGAAGGCTTCACGTGCCAGCTCTTCAGTGACCCCAACAATTTCGAATACGATCTTGCCAGGCTGAATCTCAGCCACGTAATACTCGGGGTTACCTTTACCATTACCCATCCGCACTTCAGCAGGTTTTTGGGAAATTGGCTTGTCAGGAAACACCCGAATCCAGATACGACCACCACGTTTCACGTGACGGGAAATTGCACGACGTGCAGCTTCAATCTGGCGAGCCGTCAGACGACCGCGATCAGTACACTTCAGACCGAAATCACCAAATGCGACCGAGCTACCTCGGGTCGCAATACCGGTGTTACGGCCCTTTTGCTCTTTGCGGTACTTGCGACGAGCGGGTTGCAACATATTTATTCTCCTTTTCCGTCAGTTGCCGCAGCAGCGCTGCTGCCTGCGGTTACTGGCGCGGCTACCTTGCGGACGCGCTGAACGGTGGGTTTATTGGCATCGGCACCAAGTGCCGCAGCAGGTTTGTCACTGCCATCAGCGGGCGCAGTGTTGCCACCCATTGGACGGCGTGCACCACGTGGCGCAGGACGGTCAGAGCCTGGACGGGCACCACGGTCATCACGACGCGGGCCACGTGGGCGCCGCTCGTCGTCAGGACGCGGGGTCTCGACGGCGGGCAGGTCGGTACGACCAAGCGTATCGCCCTTATAGACCCAGACCTTGACACCAATGATGCCGTAAGTTGTCTTGGCTTCAGAGGTACCGTAGTCGATATCAGCACGCAAGGTGTGAAGTGGGACGCGACCTTCGCGGTACCATTCACAACGTGCAATTTCGATACCATTCAGACGACCTGATGACATGATTTTGATGCCCAGGGCGCCTAGACGCATCGCATTTTGCATGGCGCGCTTCATGGCCCGACGGAACATGATGCGTTTTTCGAGCTGCTGGGTAATCGAATCAGCAATCAGCTTGGCATCAATTTCAGGCTTACGCACTTCTTCGATGTTGACTGCTACTGGCACGCCCAATTGACGACCCAATTCGCGCTTGAGGTTCTCGATATCCTCGCCTTTTTTGCCAATCACG
This sequence comes from Burkholderiales bacterium, assembly GCA_038207855.1. Taxonomy (GTDB): domain Bacteria; phylum Pseudomonadota; class Gammaproteobacteria; order Burkholderiales; family Burkholderiaceae_C; genus Rhodoferax. Next base: position 234 of record JBBQZI010000048.1, on the reverse strand, counting down.
ACACCCGGACGAGCCGAGTAAATCGTGATACGGGCGTTTTTGGCTGGACGCTCGATCAATACGCGAGAAACCGATGCATTCTTCAGTTTGGCCTTCAGGTACTCACGCACCTTGATGTCTTCAGCCAGCATGCCGGCGAAATCACGATCATTGGCATACCAACGAGATGACCAGTTACGGCTGATCGACAAGCGAAAACCGGTTGGATGGATTTTTTGTCCCATATCTTCCTGG
>JBBQZI010000047.1:0-16279 GCA_038207855.1 Burkholderiales bacterium | reverse complement strand
CATGACCAAAAATGGCGTGTCGTTACTGATTGACTCCATGAGCTACCAATACCTGGTGGGCGCTGAAATTGACTACAAGGAAGATTTGCAAGGGGCTCAGTTTGTCATCAAAAACCCCAACGCCACCACCACCTGCGGTTGTGGCTCCAGTTTTTCTTGATCAGTTTTTTTGCGTCCGTCGCTTGTATCAAGCCGGGTAAATGCCACCCAATATACGCAGGCCAGCGGCACCGGTAGCGCTGGGCAAGTTGCCTGGCTGGCGCAACACGGTCTGGCGCGCCAGCCAGGCAAAGGCCGCCGCTTCAACTTGCAGGGGTGGCAGGCCATGCGCATCCGAGGTGCTGACGCGCAGACCCGGTAACCTGGCTTGCAGCCGTGTCAGCAGGTTGGTGTTAAATGCGCCGCCACCACACACAATCAATTTTTTGCTACTACTTGAATAGCTATCGACGCAGTCTGCACAGGCGTTAGCGGTGAATTCGGTTAACGTAGCTTGAATGTCCTGTGGCTGCTCTGCCGTAAATTGGCTGAGTTTTTCTGCCAGCCAAGCCAGGCTAAATAAGTCACGGCCGGTGCTTTTGGGCGGCGGCTTTGATAAGTAGGGCTCGCGCATCAAGTGCTGTAGCAGGGCTGGCACGACGCTGCCGGTAGCCGCCCAGGCGCCAGCCGCATCAAACGGCTGCCTGGTGTGGCGCTGGCACCAGGCATCCATCAGCGCATTGCCGGGGCCGCAGTCAAAGCCCAGCACGGGCTCAGCCGCATCAGCAGGCAACACGCTCAGGTTGGCGATGCCGCCGATGTTCAGCACGCTTGCTGTGATGCTGTCCTGGCCAAAAACACGGCGATGAAAAGCCGGCACCAAGGGCGCGCCCTGACCGCCAGCCGCCACGTCGCGGCTGCGGAAATCAGCGACCACGTCAATGCCCGTGCGCTCGGCCAGTAGGGACGGGTTGTTCAACTGGATCGTGTAGCCCAGGTCAGTGGTAGCGCCAGCGGCATTGGCATTGGCAGTTGCGACTTTGGGCTGGTGACGCACCGTCTGGCCGTGAGCGCCAATGGCGTGAACGTGGTGCGCTGTAATCCCAAGATTAACCACCTGCGCCATCAACTGGACGACCACGTCGGCGTAGGCCAGCGCAATGTGGTTACCGGCAAGTGCAGCGCGGTGCAGTTCGTTATGTGTCTGGCTGTTGAGTGCCAGCAACTCAGAGCGAAAGTCAGCATCAAAGCCCCTGGACGCACTGGCAACAACGCTCAGGCGTTGGCCTGAAAAATCTACCAGAACACCATCGGCACCATCCAGCGAGGTGCCCGACATCAGGCCGATGTAGTACTGAGGCGCTTTATTCAAATCGGGTTTGGCTGATGCTGGCTGCGGCTTGTAGTTCGGTTTTGACGTTGGCCGCGCTTTGCTTGAACAGGGGTAGCATGGCCGTCGATACCGGCACCGTTTCGCTCTTTTGTGCCATGGTCATCGGGTCATGCTGAACCCCATTGACGCGGACTTCAAAGTGCAGGTGCGGGCCGGTCGCCCAGCCGGAGGAGCCAACCAGACCAATGGTTTCGCCCTGGCCGACATTTTGGCCACGCTTGACCATTATTTTGCTCAGGTGGGCGTAAACCGTTTCAGTGTTGTTGCGATGCTTGATGAAGATGACGTTGCCATAACCGTTTTGCACGCCCGCGAATTCCACCACGCCATCGCCCACGGTGCGCGCCGGAGTGCCGGTGCTGGCGGCAAAGTCAGTGCCCAGATGCGCACGCCATTTTTGCAAAATCGGGTGAAAGCGCATCGAGAAGCCGCTGCTGATGCGGGAAAACTGAACTGGCGAGCTCAGGAATGCGCGCTGCAGGCTTTGGCCATCCAGTGTGTAGTAGCTACCTTTGAACGTGTTGCCGTGGTTGTCTTCGCCAGGGGGCTGGAACCACATGGCTTGAAAAGTTTTGCCAGCATTGACAAATTCGGCACTTAACACGCGCCCGGTGCGCATTGGCTCACCATCGCCTTCAAGCACTTCATAGACCACGTTGAAGCGGTCATCCTTGCGCAGCGCACGTCGGAAATCAATGTCGCCGGAGAAGATTTCGGCAATCTGGGTGGCGATGGCATCGGGCAGGCCGGCATCATCGGTGGCAGCAAACAGCGATGAACGAATGGTGCCACTGGCCAGTCGTGAGCTGGCCGCCAGTGGTGCCGTTTCCAGACGCGAGGCAAACCCTTGCGGGGTTCTTTCAATCACCAAGCGTTTGAATTGACCGCTGTCATCGGCACTCCAGCGCACCTTGAGGCTGTGCAGGCTTTGATCGTCCAGCGTTTCGGCTGTGACATTGCGCCCGGAACGGCCCAATACGGTTTGCCTGACCAGTGCATCGTTGCGCATGAAAGCGGCCGCTTGCACATCGTCCACACCCAGGCGTTTAAGCAGCGTGTCGGCGGTGTCGTTGCTGCGGGTGATTTCCGAGCGGAACAGGTTCAGGGGCGCGAGACTGGCGGTGTCAAGTGCCTGACTGGTGACAACGCTGGGTTGCACCAGTTCAATGACTTCGCGTACCGGCAGCAAAGAGGCATCGGGTGCCAGCGATGCCAAGGCAAAAGCGCCACTGCCGCCGCCCAGCATGAGTGCTGCTACGACAGCGGTCACGCGTTTGGGGTGTTGGGCTAATGCAGTGGAGGCCTGTGTGAGCAGCGCTTGGCTGCGGAGAACAAATGAAGTGATCAAAAGTAAGATCTCAGGCTGGATAAGTGTTGTTGGTGTGCAACATTAGCAAGTAAGCGCACTTCTATGTGCGTTAGCGCTCAGGCTGGCTGCAAAAGGTAGAGTATAAACCGGGCCTCTTACGCTGTATCAGCAAAAACCCTTATGAGCCACCCAAATACGCCCGAATTCCCTGTAACTGACCGTGTCCTGGAGGCGCTGGCCGTGACGCTGCGCGGCTGCGAAGAGCTGATTCCAAAAGACGATTGGGTCAAGAAGCTGGCCCGCGCTGAGGCCACCGGCACACCGCTACGTATCAAACTGGGACTGGATCCCACCGCGCCGGACATTCATATTGGCCATACCGTGGTGCTCAACAAGCTGCGCCAATTGCAAGACCTAGGGCACACGGTGATCTTTTTGATTGGTGATTTCACCACCCTGATTGGCGACCCGTCAGGGCGCAATAGCACGCGTCCACCGCTGACCCGCGAGCAGATTGAAGCCAACGCGCAAACCTATTACCGCCAGGCATCCATGGTGCTGGACCCGGCCAAAACCGAGATTCGCTACAACAGCGAGTGGGGCGACGCGCTGGGTTCGCGCGGCATGATTCAGTTGGCGGCGCGCTACACCGTGGCGCGCATGATGGAGCGCAATGATTTTCATGACCGCTTTCACGCCGGCACACCGATCAGCGTGCATGAATTTTTGTACCCGCTGATGCAAGGCTACGACTCGGTGGCGCTCAAGAGTGATCTGGAGCTCGGTGGCACCGATCAAAAATTCAACCTGCTGGTAGGGCGCCACTTGCAAGCTGAATACGGCCAGGAACCGCAATGCATTTTGACCATGCCGCTGCTGGAAGGCCTGGACGGCATTGACAAAATGTCCAAGAGCAAAAACAACTACATCGGGATCAGTGAGGATGCCAACACCATGTTTGCCAAATGCTTGAGTATTTCAGACGTGCTGATGTGGAAGTGGTACACGCTGCTGAGCTTCAGGAGCGAGGCCGACATTGCCGCACTCAAGGCTGAAGTGGCGGCCGGGCGCAACCCCAAAGATGCCAAAGTGGCGCTGGCCAAGGAAATCACCACGCGGTTTCACTCTGCCGCTGCCGCTGATGCGGCCGAGCAGGACTTTACCAACCGCAGCAAGGGCGGTATACCTGACGAAATTGCCGAGCTGCACTTGCCACTGGGCGACGGTGGCGCGGCGCTTGGTATTGGTGCGTTGCTGAAATCTGCCGGACTGGCGGCGTCGAGTGGCGAAGGCAACCGCTTGATTGACGGGGGTGGCGTGCGGGTGGACTCGAGCGTTGTCAGTGACAAGGGGCTCAAGCTCGGTGCCGGCACCTATGTGCTGCAAGTCGGTAAACGCAAGTTTGCGCGCGTCACGCTGGCTTGATGGCTATTGGATCAGTTATGAGATTTACTATTAATATGACGGTTTCAGAAGGCTCATAAAATTTGGTATTTTGAGCTTCTAGCCTCTTAATTTATTGCGTCAGTAGCTGCTATTTAAATAGCATATATTATTTCTTGTGATGAGGTTTCGTCACCTCAAGCAGAACCTTCACCAGGTGATCCAGGTTGAATGGTTTGCCAATATGCTCGTTCATACCGGCGGCCAGACAGGCTTGGCGGTCCACGTCCATGGCATTGGCGGTCATGGCCACAATCGGTAGTTGCGTGGCATCGTGGTGCCGCCGGATGGCGCGGGTGGCATCGAGTCCGTCCATGACCGGCATTTGCATGTCCATCAGCACCACGTCGTACAGGGGATTTGCGGCGGTCGCCATGTCCAGGGCTTCCTGACCATTGTTGGCAAGCGCCACAACTGCCCCTTCACCTTCGAGCAACTCGCAGGCAATTTGCTGGTTCACAAAATTGTCTTCGGCCACCAGAATGCGCAACTGCGCCAGGCGGGCAACGCTGCTGTCGGGCTTGTCGTCAAGCAGACCCAGTATGGAATTGGTATGGAAGTCTGCATCCAGATCAGCCGCCACCGGCAGCGTGATGGTGAAGTAAAAACGACTGCCTTTGCCCAGCGTGCTGTGCAGTTCCAGCTTGCCGCCCATCAGCGCGATGAGCTTTTGGCTGATCGCCAGCCCAAGGCCCGTGCCGCCAAAGCGGCGTGTGGTGGATGCTTCAGCTTGTGTGAAAACGGTAAAAATGCGCCCCTGGTTCTCTGGCGCAATGCCAATGCCCTGGTCTTGCACGGCAAATTTCAACATGACCTGGCTAGCGTTGCTGTCAATGACTTCAATTGACAGCGCCACGCTGCCGCGGTCAGTGAACTTGACGGCATTGCCACACAAATTGATCAACACCTGTTTGATGCGCAATGCGTCGCCCACTGCGCGCTGCGGCAGGTTGGGGGCCAGTTTGATCTCCAACTCAACCGGTTTGGTGCCGATATAGGCTTGCACAATCACTTCCACATCGCCGACGAGTTGTTGCAGCGCAAACGGCTGCGGGTCCAGCGTCATCTTGTCCGCTTCAGCCTTGGACAGGTCCAGAATGTCGTTGATCAAGCTTAGCAGCGATTGCGCAGCACGCTGACTTTTGGTTGCGTAATCGGCTTGCCGTGGCGTGAGTTCGGTTTTACCCAGCAGCGCCAGCATGCCCAAAATGGCATTCATCGGGGTACGAATTTCATGGCTCATGTTGGCCAAAAACTGGCTTTTCGAGCGTGATGCCTCCTGGGCGGCTTCGGTCGCTTGCACCAGTTCGGTGATGTCCACTCGAAAACCCACGGTGTACCCGTTGGCCATGCGCCGCTCGACCACGCGCAAGGTTCGGCCATGGCTGACTTTCTGGATGATGTGGCTATGGGGCAAGCGGTGCACTGCCATGCGTTCTTCCACCCAGGCATCAACCCGGCCGATCGCCGCCGGATACTCGCCGCGCTCGGCTCCTGTACGAATGATGGATTCGAAGGTGTTGCCCTGCACCACCATTTCGGTGTTGGCCGGGTACAAATCACGGTAGCGCTGGTTGCACAGGGCGAGTTGATCTTGGTCGTCGTACAGGGCGAAAGCGTCATCAAGGGCATCAATCGAGCCTTGCAAAATGTCCGCGTTGCGCTTGGCCAATGCCTCAACCTGTTTTTTGGCGGTGATGTCGATGCGGATCGAAACATATTTGTCGATGTTGCCGTCGTTGTCAATAAACGGTGCAATGAAGGTGTCGACCCAGAACAGATCGCCGGCTTTGGTTCGGTTGCACACCTCGCCACGCCAAGGTGTGCCAGAGGCAATTTTCTGCCACATGCCGGTCCAGAACTCTGCCGGATGAAAGCCGGAATTGAGCAGCCGGTGATTTTCTCCCACCAGTTCTTCGCGCGCAAAGCCGCTGATGTCACAAAACGCGTCATTCACGCTCAATATACGTCCACCGCGATCGGCTACCGAGATGATGCCCAGCAAATCCAGCGTGTTCAGCAGCGCATCGCTGTCACGCAAGGTGGCTTCGAGTTTTGCTTGTGCCAAGCGGCGCTCAGTAATGTCGGACTGAATCCCCATGTAGCCGTTGATCGTGCCATCGGTGGCGAGCAGGGGTTGAATTTCGAGGTCAACCCAGTAATCGATGCCTTGCTTGGTCCGGTTGCGCACTTCCCCGTGGTAAGTCTGGCCGGCGTTGAGTGCCTCGCGCATGCGTTCGATCGTGGCCGGATCGGTTAGCTCGGTTTGCAGCAGGCTGGGTGATCGCCCCATGACCTCTGCTGCGCTATAGCCGGAGATACGCTCAAACCCTGGATTGACCCAGGTAATGCATCGATTGGCATCGGTGATGATGACGGCGTTGGAGGTTTTCTCGGCCACCAGCGCCAGGCGTTTGAGGTCTTGCGTCATGTGCCTTGCCGCTGCTTCGGCCCGGTCACGGCCGCGGGCTTGCTGCCATAACAAAAGCGCCAGCAGGACGCTGGTGAGCATGCCACCCAAACCAACCAGCAAGGCAAGCGGGCTCGCCAAGCTGGCCTCAAAAGCGGGAGTGCCATGGGTTTGCAGGCGCAGTTGGCGCCCCAGCACGTTGAGGGTCTGGTCTGACTCAAATTGTGTGCCGGGCTCCAATTCATTTTCGATCAGAAGGCTGTTGGGCACCTGGCCATTGCTGATGTCGCTTAGCTTGATGGCTAGTTGCCGGTTGGTCACGCGAGTGATATCGCCGAGCAATTCATCGAGCACAACCGGGGCGAAAACCACACCCCGCAGGGCCGCACGGCGTTCGGTTGCCGAGTTCAATCGGGCCACTTTTTGGTACATCGGTACATAAATCAACACGCCAGCGGTTTTGCGCTCGTTCTGCACCAGTGCAATCGGAGCGGTCATGGTCGACTGGCCGCTGTCAATGGCCTGTTCGATGGCTGCGCGGCGACGGCCCTCGGAGCCCACATCAAGCCCCTGTGCGCCGCTGTTGTTCACGGCCGGCGCAATGAATTTGATGACATATAGCGCATCGTGGCTGGTATCGCCCAGGTCATGCACGGTAAATTCAGGGGCTTGATCGGCGCGCTCGCGCGCCACAAATTCGGCCAAGGCGTTGCGCTCAACCCTTTCAATAAAGCCAAAGCCGCGTACCCCAGGGAACTCCTGCGACAGGTCGCGCGAAAATACATGGTTGATGAATTCACCCCGATTGACCTGTTGGCTGGCGGCATACAAGCCACGGATGCCGTTCAGGCCATAGAGTGGCTGCGCGAAGCGTTGTACCAATTCACGAACCAGTCGATCGTGATTGAGCTGATAGGCATCTTGCGACTGAACTTGGGCGCGATGGTCAACCGCCATTGCGGCGACCAACGACACTGCCACGCCGGACAGTAATAATCCCAACGACAGCAACAAAGCCCTTTGGGCTCGGTAGATTTGCCCTAAATTCATGGTTTCATAAGTTGGGTATTAACGATGCATTTATTATTAGATTTGATTATGCCTTTGCCTGAAGAGTGCTCAATAGGGGCTTCTACGGGGCTAGGGAGCTGGCCCGCATGATGGCCCTGCTGCAGCGGGTGGCGCTTGCCCGCGTTGAGATCAATGGCGCGGAAGTCGCCTCCATTGGTCCCGGCTTGGTGGTGTTGTTGTGTGCTGAGCGGGACGATACGCCCGCATTGGCGGACAAACTGCTGGCCAAAATCCTGAAGCTGCGCATTTTTAGCGATGTGGCTGGCAAAATGAACCATAGTGTGCAAGATATGGACGGCTTGGGCGCCGCTGGTGGCCTGCTAGTGGTCAGCCAGTTCACGCTGGCAGCCGACACCCGCAGCGGCAACCGGCCTGGCTTTACAGCCGCAGCATTGCCTGCAGAGGGGCAGCGGCTGTACGACCACTTTGTGGCGCAGGCCGCTGCGGCCCACCCTTTGGTGCAGACCGGGCGGTTTGGTGCCGACATGCAAGTGCATCTGGTCAACGATGGCCCGGTCACCATCCCGCTGCGCATCGCGCCATCCTCGCGATAATCCAGCGCCATGTCTTATGTAATTGAACGCCGATCCCTGTTACGCCGCCTTGCACCCTGGTTAACGGGCTTTGATGGCCCGTTGGCCTTTGCCGTGTTTTTGCTGGGCTGCGCCGGGTTATTGGCCATGTACTCGTCCGGCTATGACCACGGAACCCGCTTTGAAGACCATGGCCGCAACATGTTGATTGCTGGCTTCATCATGTTTGTTGTGGCCCAAATACCGCCGCAGCGCTTGATGGCATTGGCTGTGCCGCTCTATATTTTTGGGGTAACCCTGCTGATTGCTGTGGCGGTGTTCGGGGTGACCAAAAAGGGTGCCAGGCGCTGGCTCAATGTGGGTGTGATTATTCAACCCAGCGAAATTCTCAAAATTGCCATGCCGCTGATGCTGGCTTGGTGGTTTCAAAAGCGCGAGGGGCAGTTGCGCCCGCTTGATTTTCTGGTAGCCGGTGTGCTGCTGGCTGTACCGATCGGGTTGATCATGAAGCAACCTGATCTGGGCACCGCTTTGCTGGTGTTGGCGGCTGGTCTGTCGGTGATCTTTTTTGCCGGATTGAGCTGGAAACTGGTGGCCCCGCCGCTGTTGCTGGGCTTGGTTGGCATCACCTTGCTGGTGGTGTTTGAGCCTCAGTTGTGTGCCGATGGCGTGAATTGGCCCGGTCTGCGAGATTACCAGCAGCAGCGCGTGTGCACGCTGCTGGACCCCACGCGGGACCCGTTGGGCAAGGGATTTCACATCATCCAGGGCATGATTGCGATTGGCTCGGGTGGTTTTTGGGGTAAAGGATTTATGCAAGGTACGCAAACCCATCTGGAATTCATTCCGGAGCGCACCACAGACTTTATCTTTGCGGCGTTTTCCGAGGAATTTGGCATGATCGGCAACCTGCTGCTGATTGGGGTGTTTATTTTTCTGGTGTTGCGCGCCTTGGCGATCGCGCTGGAAGCCCCGACGCTGTTTACCCGTTTGCTGGCAGGCGCCATGGCAATGATTTTCTTTTGCTATGCTTTTGTGAACATGGGCATGGTCAGTGGCATTTTGCCGGTGGTGGGCGTGCCGCTGCCATTCATCAGCTACGGCGGCACTGCCATGGTGACACTGGGGTTGGGGCTGGGCATCTTGATGTCAATTGCCAAGTCCAAGCGGCTGGTGCAGTCGTGAGCGTGCGGCGCTGGGTTGCTACGCTTGGGCCCGCAAAAATGCGGCCAATTCAAGGGCTGGCAAGGGTTTGCTGAACAGATAGCCCTGCACTTCATCGCAGCCTTCATCACGCAGCAATGCCAGCTGCGCATGTGTTTCAACCCCTTCGGCAATCGTTGTCAGTCCCAGGCTGTGCGCCATGCTGATGATGGCGCGCACGATGGCCAGGTCATCGGGGTCATCGGTGATATCGCGCACAAATGACTGGTCAATCTTGAGCTGGTAAGCCTGAAAGCGTTTGAGGTAAGCGAGCGACGAATAGCCTGTGCCAAAGTCATCAATCGCGATGCGAACGCCTTGCTGGTGCAGTTGCGCCATGATCGCAATCGCCCCTAGCGGATCTTGTTGCGCCACGCTTTCGGTCAGTTCAATCTCCAAGTAGCGGGGCTCGAGCTGGGCTTGCGCCAGGATGTCTGTGACTGTTTGCGCTAGACCAGGCTGGCGAAACTGCACCGCCGACAGGTTCACGGCCATGGTGAGTTCTTCAAAGCCGGCTTCATGCCACTGCCGGGCTTGGCTGGCAGCCGTGCGTAATACCCATTCGCCAATGGGCAAGATTTGTCCGCTGTTTTCTGCAATAGGAATGAATTCAACCGGCGAAATGGCCCCCAGTTCGGGGTGCTGCCAGCGTAACAAGGCTTCGACTCCGATCACCCGGCCGGTGTGCAGCGACAACTGCGGCTGGTAGTGCAAGTGCAATTGCTGGCGCTCCAGTGCGCGGCGCAATTCGTTGTCCAGCAGCAGAGTGCGCGCCGAGTAAATCTGCATCTCGTGGGTAAAAAACTGGTAGTTGTTGCGCCCGCCGTGTTTGGCGCGGTACATCGCCACATCGGCGTGTTTGGAAAGTGTTTCGGGATCGGTGCCATCGTCGGGGTAAACGGCAATGCCGATGGACGGTGTGATGGTCAATTCATAGGTGTCAATTTGCAGTGGCTGGCTGATGGCTTGCAACAGTTTCTGGGCCACGCGTGCAGCACCCTCGGCACTGGTTTCGGGCAACAGCAGGATGAATTCATCACCACCTAGACGGGCAACCGTGTCCTGTTCGCGCACGACAGCGCGCATGCGCAGGGACAGCGTGACCAGCAACGCGTCACCGACACCGTGGCCCAGGGTATCGTTGATGTTTTTGAAGTGATCCAGGTCGAGAAACATCACGCAGGCGGCTTCCCCGTGACGGGCGGCCTCATTGAGGGTGTGGCTGATGCGGTCATTGAGCAGGCTGCGGTTGGGTAGCCCGGTGAGGGCATCGTAATAGGCCAGCTGCTGAACGCGCGCCTCGGCCTCCTTGCGCGCCGTGATGTCGTGCGAGATGACGATAAAGCGCAGTGGCTGTCCGGGGGCCACCGGCTTGCGCGCCACCGACAACTCAAACCAACCCATGCCCGCAGGCACCGGCAATTCGATCTGCTGGCCATTGGAAATTTCATTGGCATGGGCTTCGTGCAAGGCTTTGAGCACGGTTTTGGCTGCTGCAGGGGGCAGCACTTCATCGACCGTTTTACCCAGCAAGGATTCAACGGGAGCCACCAGCAAATTGGTGCGGGGCACGTGACAAGTGAGATAGCGACCCTCCAGGTCCATCTCAAACAACAGATCGGGAATGGCCTCCAGCGTGGCAGCTAACTGCAGCTTGGAGGCGCGAATGTCTGCGGTGCGCTCAGCGACCTGGCGCTCCAGGCTGGTTTTGTAGGCCCGTTGACGCATTTGCAGTTTGGCCAGGTAAGCCAGCAGCAGGGAAAGCACCAGCGCTGCCATGATCTTTAGGCTCAGACCCTTTGGGTCGCCCCAGCCGGCGTGCGGTGCCAGGCTCAACGTCCAAGCGCCATTGGGCACAGAAAAACTTTTTCGAACCGCATCATTCAACGGGGGCGTTGCGGATTCATCGATGATCTGAACTTGACCGTTTTCCGGGTTGACGCGCCAAAGTTTGTAGTCCAGGCCGCGCCGAGCCAGACTGGGCAACTGGGCAGAAGCCAGCGCTTGGGGGAAACGCAGCACCACATTGGTGAACCCCCAAAAGGTGGCTGTGCCCGATGGCTGATCCAGAAAAATTGGCAGTCTTGCGACCAAGCCGAGCCCGCCTTGCCTGAGTTCAAGCGGACCGGCCAATGTCAGCATACCGGTGTTGCGCGCCAATTGGGTTTCTTTTTGCATGACGGGGTCCTGCAGCAAATTCAGGCCAATGGCTTTCTCGTTGCCGGCGATCGGAATGGCGTTGCTGATCACCCCGTCAGGAGCCAGGATGAGAATCGAGACGCCCGGGTAATACGGCAGCATTTTTGTCGCGACTGCGTCAAAATTTTGAATGCGGCCGTGGCTTTGCTGAACCAGAGCAGCCAGGGCATAAACGGCTGACAGCGCCCGGTCGAGGTGATTTTGAGCGGCAATGGCATGGTCGCTGGCCAAGGCATACAGTCGGGCACGCTCGTTGTCGACGCGGTTGCGCTCCATGTTCCAAATGATTGCGGCGCTGATCAGGCATGCCAGCGTGAACACCATGATGGCCACCCGCGTGGGGCGATTCAGCTTGGCGAAGTCAGAGCGGTTTGCCATGGGCGAGTGAGGATTGGGTCAAAAAGGGCACGCGCCTATTATGAATCCTGGCAATGCCTGCGCCACCTCGGGCAGGGCGCCTACTCAAGTTGTGCCGTAAAGCGTCGATAACCTGACACAGCTAATTACAGGAGCCCGCAACCATGAACATTATTTCAGGCCTACCGTCACCCGCCAGCGTTGCGGTGGCAACGTCAGTGGTGCGGGTGAATGCCATTTCAACGGCAAACGCCCATAGCGAGGCAGCGACCGCAACCCAGAATGCCTTGGTGCCTGCTGTGGCCAAGGCCGGCAAGCCTAGCGCTGATGAACTGAATCAGGCGGTGGAGCAGGCCAACAAAATCTTGCAGACCAAAACCTCGAACGAACTGCAATTTTCCATCGATAAGGATTCCGGCTTGTCGGTGGTCAGGCTGATCAATCAACAGAGTGGCGACACCGTGTTGCAATTTCCCTCGGAAGCCATGATTCAGATCGCCAAGTCAATTGACCGGATAACCGGTGCCATCATCCGCAAGCAGGCCTGAGCAGGGATCAAGCAAATGGCTTTGAGCGCGGTGATTGACGCTTCAAGGCGGCAGACGCTCAATCAGTTCGGCAAGCTTGTCAAAGGCCTGCATCGCCTGCATAACCGCCACTGCTACCCCTTGGGATGATTGCGCAGCCTGTGTGACCCAGCGGGCACCGACGCACAAGCGCAGGGCACTGACGGCAATGCCATCTCTGTGCCCACGCCGCACGGGTTGCCCCAATTGAAAACGGCTACTAGTCTGAGTTTGAATAGTCGCAAGGATTTGCGGCTCGCGAAGTTGGTGGTACAGCAATGTGGTTTCAGCTGTGCTGAGCGGCCGGCGCTGGCCGATGCGTGTTTGTCGGTGCAACAAAAATGGAAAAATGGTTTGAACGGCATCCCACGCCCCAGGTGCATCTGAATTGGCGCGCTGCAGCGGTGCCACCGGCAACGCCTCAAAAGTCGGGTCGGTCGCCAGCCGCGTTGCGACGGCCTGTGCCCAGACCTGCAGGAAGTTCTGAATATGTACATCTGGAATCGACCTGAATTGGCGAAGCTCGGCCAGAGCGGCCTCCCAGCGCAGCAACAAGCCCGGATTGGGTTTGTCTGGTAGACAGGCAGCGCCTGGCCATTGAGGTGGCCAATCCAGTCGTGAGGTGTAGTCTTGCAAGGCATGCAGCGCGTGCTTGGCCGTGCGCTGCGCCACGCCCGGTGGCAGCAGCAAGGCACCGCAGAAAGCTGGCCCGCCAACAAACTTGGAGCCGGTGAGGGTGACCATGAAATCTTGCGCAAGATAGGTGGCCAGGGTGGCAGGCGACATGCGGAACTGACAGGCATCCACCAACACGGTCAGCTGGTTCGGGTACAACTGCTGCAATTGGCAGGCGCAGGCTGCCGAGGGTGCCAGCAAACCGGTTTTGGACACATCGGTGAGCACCAGTAGGCAATGCTGGCCGGCTTGCACAATGCGCTGCACGCTCACGGTGAAGTCTGCATCAACCGCGGCACGGTCACGCAGTGTTCCATCGTCATGGCGCAAGCGCACAGCCGTCGCTGCCAGCCCCGGCGTGGCGGTGATGCCGGCCCCCGCCTCGACCGCTTGCCCTTGTGATGTGCAGTGTGCAAAGTGCACCGAACCCAGCGCTGCAGGTACCCCGCTGCCGGTCTCCGACGGCTCTACCATGACCGCTTGTACAGCGGCATCGGTCTCTTGCGCAAGGTGCATGGCAAACAGGTGCAAGTCGGTGCCGGATGCGGCCAGTACCAACTCGGTGCCGGGCACGCGGTCGGCTCCGGTCAGCATCAATAATTCCTGGCGTTGGCGCGCCAGCGCCGGGTGGTAATGAGATGGCTGCACCTGCAAGCGGGCTTGCAAGGCTGTGGCAGCCTGAAACCCGGCCTCTGAGATGCCCGATGCGGTCGATGAACCAAATGCCACCAGGCCGAGGTCGGGGCGCGGCGCAAAGCCATATTGGTTCAACCCGGCGCTGCCGAGTTCAAGGCGGGCATCTCCGCCCTGTGTTAGCGCTTGCGCAGTGGCCACTTCCAGTTGTTGGCGCGAAGTCACGCAGGCGGCTACTGCCCCAGTGGCGTGGACGTGCGATTTTTTTGGGTGCGTTGCGGTTGCATGCATGGGGATGACCGGTGGTCAAGCAGGGGCAGTGCAGAGGGGTGAGTGCTTGCCCTGCGCTGCCCGCTGCAACAGGGCGCGAAAGGCATCGAATATTTTTTGCATGGCAGGTCGCTTGTAAGGAAACATCTCGTGCGGGTCCATCGAATGCACCACGGCACCCGGGTCAACTTCAAACACCAACAATTCACCCGACGGTGTTTCAGCGCAATCTATCACCAGGTATTCGAGTCCAAAGCGCTCATGGATACTTTGCAACGCAAGTTGATGGGTTTGGGCGAATTCGGCCTGAAAGTGCGTCATAAAGTGCGCTTCTTCACCTCTTTTTTGCGCGTCCTCGGTCATGCCGGCGTTCAGGTAGTGAATCATCCAGTGTTCTGACACCCCCATATGGCCCGCAAACGGCACGCCGTCCACCAGCACCACGCGGTACTTGCGAAACAAGCCATCGGCACTGCGGTAATCAACAAAAGGGGACAAAAAGAAATCACTGTCAGCGCTGTCTGTCAGGTAGTGCGCCAGCGCCGGCAAGTCTGCGACTTGGGCCAAGCCGTGGCCGGCATGCGAGTCAACCGGGCGAATGATGAGTGGGAACACGGCATTGGGCAGCAGGTCTGACAACGTGCCGTCACCTGTGCACAGCCGTTGCAACGCGGTGCGGGTAGTTTGTACCGTGGCGGGCATGAGGACACCTGGCGCACCTTGCAGCAATTCAAAGGCATTCACGCGTGAGGTGCGCAAAATGCCCTCAGGCCGAACCAGCACCGGCCGCGGCCAGTGGCTTACCGCGGACTTGAGCTCCTCAAGCAAGCCGTGCGCTGGGCTGGCGTCGGAGATGGCGATGAAGGCCACATCGTGCTCGGGTAACTGTTCGGGCATCGGTTCGCCTGGCAGCAGGTACAGCATCTCCAGCGCGATGTCAGAGTTTTCAATCAAGAATGGCAATGGTGCGTTGGCCATCAGGTCGCCCGGGGTCATGATGGCAAGCAGGCGAATGCTCGGTTGATGCGTGGCTGGCAGTGTGTACGAGCGCTTGACTTGCAAGGCCAGCGACAAAGTGGCTAAACCGTGCTCCTTGAGTCTTTGCAATTGAAGCACGGTTGAGAGATCCATCAAGGCATCGGCATCCTGCGCGTCGGTTTCAGCACGCGCCAGCAGGGTATGCGCCAGCGGCTTCAGTGGGTTACCCTCAAATGCCAGACGCATGCAGTGCGCAAGGCCCATCAGCGGCGCGGCAGGCGTTGGCCTCGGCATCGCTAGGGTTTGGGTGCGGGCACGCCCCAGCGTCAGGGTGGCCTCGATCAGCGCATCCAGGTCGCTGGGGGTGGTGCGATGGTTGACGATGGCCGCCCGGATCACGCTGTGCCCATGGAGAGTGGTGGCCGACGGCACGGCGATGCCTGACTCGTGCAAGTCGGCAACGATCTCGGTGTTGATGTGGTCGGCGTTTTGATGCTCGCCACAACGAAACCGGAAACAAACAATATTTAGCGCCACTGGGGCCATCAGTTCCAATTCGGGACAGGCTTCAATGCGGTTTTTGAGGGTTTGAGCCAGCGCGCAGGAATGGGCGATGGCCACGCCGAGTTGGTCACTGCCGTGGCAGACCAGCGTGAACCAGGTCTTGAGTGCACGAAAACTGCGTGATAAATCCGGCCCCATGTCGCACGGCCACGGTGAGCCGGCAGCCAGCCCACGGGTGTGGCGCGCCAGGTAGGCGGCTGGCGCTGCAAACGCATCGAGTTGATCTGCTGCATCGCGCACCAGAAAATAGCCCGCGTCATAGGGCACTTGGCCCCATTTGTGAAAATCAAGCGCGATCGAATCGGCCAATTCAATGCCCTTGAACCTGGGAGCAACATCGGGGGACAGCATGCCCAGCGCCCCCAGTGCGCCGTCCACGTGAAACCACAGCTGCTCGCGTTTGGCAATGGCGGCAATGGCTGCCAGGCCATCAATTGACCCGGTGTTGACTGTGCCGGCGGTGCCCACGACGAAAAAGGGTTGCAGGCCGGCAGCTCGGTCGGCGGCAATCATGTGTGACAAGGCGGTGGTGTCCATCTGGTCGTGCGCGTTGATCGCCACCAGCCGCAAGGCCTGGGTGCCCAGGCCACACATGTCCATGGCTTTGGCAACGCAGCCATGCGCGGTTGATGCGGCATAGGCCACCAGCGGGCTCGGTGCGGCCCCAAGCCCGCTGCTGCGCGAGGCGGTTCCCAG
>JBBQZI010000046.1:0-16591 GCA_038207855.1 Burkholderiales bacterium | reverse complement strand
ACAAAATTCCCCCGCCCAAACACCTCATCCATCAGCACCTTGAGGTAATGCCCCTCGTTGTCATCAATCGTCACCCAGATTGAGCCGTCTTCTCGCAGCAACTCGCGCAACAGTTGCAGGCGCGGCAGCATCATGCTGAGCCACTGGGCGTGCTCCAGGTTGTCGTCGTAGTGCTCGAATGCGCTTTTGGTGTTGTACGGTGGGTCTATAAAAATGCGCTTCACCTGGCCACGGTAAAACGGCAGCAGCGCTTTCAGGGCTTCGAGGTTGTCGCCCTGAATCAGCAGGTTGTCGGTGGTGCCGGTGCCGCTGCCATAAGTGGCCACGGTGTCGAGCAGCCGGTAAGGCACATTAGCCGCCGTGGTGAAGGCGGCGCTGCGGTTAAGCCAGTCAAGGGTGGGCATATCGTTTCAGCGTCAGAGCCGGTCTTTACAGCACCACCTTCACCATCGGGTGCGTTGACAGTGTGCGGTACAGCTCATCGAGCTGTTCACGGCTGGTGGCGGTGACGGTGATGGTGACACCCAGATATTTGCCACCCTTGCTCTCGCGCAACTCAATGGTGCTGGCATCAAAGGCCGGGTCAAACTGCTGCGCAATGTGCGTGATGGCGCTGACCAAACCGTCTACCTTGGTGCCCATCACCTTGATCGGGAACTGCGACGGGTACTCGATCAGCGATTCGGGCGCGGTGGTCATGGTGCAGCGTCCAGCAGCGACTGTGCCCTGGCTTGCGCGCAGCCCGCCAGCAGTTGCTCATAGACCGGGCCGGGGCGACCCTTGCCGACCGGTTGGCCATCGATCGTGGTCACAGCAAGCACTTCTTTGGTGGCGGAAGACAGCAGCACTTCATCGGCGTGCAGCACTTCGTCGCGGCTGATGCGGCGCAACTCGAAACCGATGCCTTTGTCGCGGCAAATTTCTTCAATCAAGCCGTAGCGAATGCCCTCCAACACCAGGTTGTCTTTGGGCGTGCCCAGCACCTTGCCGTCTTTGACAATCCAGACGTTGCTGGCGGCGGCTTCGCTCATGAAGTCACCCCGGAACATGATGGTTTCCAGCGCGCCGGCGTCAAAGCTGATTTGCCGGGCAAACACCGCACCGAGCAGGCTGGTGCTTTTGATGTGGGCCTTTTCCCAGCGGAAATCATCGGCGGTAACGCAGGCCACGCCGTCTTTGCGTTGGGCCGGCGTTGGCGGCTTCAGCACATTGGTCATGACGAACACCGTGGGCGTGATGTCGGTCGGCATGACGTGGTCGCGCATGGCCACGCCGCGGGTAATCTGGATGTACACCAGTTGATCGGTGTTTTCGGCTATAGCCCCCGTGGATAGTGCGTAAGTAGCTATTAATTGGTGAGTAATTTCAGCCCATTGCGCGGGTGTCAATGGGTTGGCCATGCGCAGCTCGGTCAGGCTGCGATTGAGCCGGGCCATGTGCTGGGCAAAGCGAAATGGCTGGCCCTGGTAGATCGGCACCACTTCATAAACGCCGTCGCCAAAAATAAAGCCACGGTCCATGACGCTGATTTTGGCGTTGGGCAAAGTGGTGAATTCGCCGTTGAGATAGCAGGGAAGGGGAGGTAATGTGTTCATGATTGAATTATCTGTGGGTGGCATGGCTGCGTGCTGCGCGCCATTAATGGGCCTGTCCGTTCCTGGCAATCAGCGGGTGTAGGATTTGTGGTCCAAGCTTCGCGCCAGAAGTCAGCCTATTTTAAGGATACAGACAGATGACAGCCTCGATCGCTACCCCTTCTTTCCAGCCTTCAACCACGCATGTCTTTCACCGCCAGTTGCAGCATGATTTGCCGGTCGCAGTCAGTGGGCGGGGCATCACCCTGACCGACAGCCAGGGCAAGACTTATCTGGATGCATCCGGTGGTGCAGCGGTGTCGTGCCTGGGTCATGGACACCCTGACGTGCTGGCCGCCATGCATGCGCAGATTGACAAGCTGGCCTATGCCCACACCAGTTTTTTTACCACCGAGGTGGCCGAGGAACTGGCTGATGTGTTGATCGAATCAGCCCCAGAGGGCATGAGCCACGTCTACTTTGTCAGTGGTGGCTCCGAGGCCATGGAGGCGGCGCTAAAGATGGCGCGCCAGTATTTTGTCGAAATCGGCCAGCCGCAGCGCAAGCACTTTGTGGCACGTCGCCAAAGCTACCACGGCAACACGCTGGGCGCGCTGGCAGTGGGCGGCAATGAGTGGCGGCGTGCGCAGTTCAAGCCGCTGTTGATGGATGTGGCGCATGTGGCACCGTGCTACGAATACCGCGATCGGGCGGCAGATGAAACCCCTGAGGCCTATGGTCAGCGGCTGGTGGCCGAGTTGGCGCAGACCTTTGACAAACTGGGTCCCGAGAACGTCCTGGCCTTTGTGGCGGAAACCGTTGGCGGTGCCACCGCTGGCGTATTGACGGCGGTGCCGGGTTATTTCAAGGGTGTCCGTGAGTTGTGCGACCAGCATGGCATTTTGCTGATACTTGATGAGGTGATGTGCGGCATGGGTCGCACCGGCACGCTGCATGCCTGCGAGCAAGAAGGTGTGGTGCCTGACATTTTGGCGGTGGCCAAAGGGCTGGGTGGCGGTTATCAGCCAATTGGCGCGGTGCTGGCCCAAGCCAAGCTGGTCGATACCTTTCGCCAAGGCAGTGGCATGTTTCAGCATGGCCACACCTATTTGGGCCACGCGGTGGCGTGCGCTGCCGCACTGGCGGTGCAGCGCGTGATTCAGCGCGACGGGCTGCTGGCGCAGGTGCAGGCCCGCGGGACAGCACTGCAGGCCATGTTGCAATCGACCTTTGGGGCGCATCCCCATGTGGGTGATATCCGCGGTCGCGGTTTGTTCTGGGGACTGGAGCTGGTGGCCGATCGGGCCAGCAAGCAGTGGTTTGATCCGGCGCTCAAGTTGCACGCCCGCATCAAGAGTCAGGCGATGGCGCAGGGCTTGATGGTGTACCCGATGAGTGGCACGGTGGATGGCCGCTGTGGTGACCACATTTTGCTGGCGCCGCCGTTCATTGCCAGTGAGGCAGAACTGGCGCAAATCGTTGGCTTGCTGAAACACTCGGTCGATCTGGCGATTCAGTCCTGCGCCTGATCTGATGTGCTTCAATTAGCATTTTTAATGCCGAATGAAAGTTCTTTGTATCGGTGGTAAACCCCAATCATTGGCGACTGCGACTGGAGGTAGGATCGGCCCATACATGCAATGCAATGTATTTGTGGCCTGTAGGTAGTGCTTTTGGTGCATCACTTTGGGTCTAATGCCCGTGTTAATTAACTGCTGACAGGAGATATTTTGAAGACATTTCTAAAAACCTCGGCCTCCGGACTTAGCTTGGTGGTTGCTGCGTTCGCCTTGGCGGCACCGCTGAGCACCGTGCATGCAGAGCAAAAATTCATGACCATCGGTACCGGTGGTGTAACCGGTGTCTACTACGCGGCCGGTGGTGCCATTTGTCGCCTGGTCAACAAGGATCGCGCCAAACATGGCTTTCGTTGTTCGGTGGAATCCACCGGTGGTTCGGTCGTCAACGTCAACACCATCAAGGCCGGCGAGCTCGACTTCGGTGTGGCGCAGTCTGATGTGCAATTCAATGCGTACAACGGGCGCAAGCAGTTTGAGAAAGACGGGAAATTTACTGATCTCCGTGCGGTGTTCTCGATCCACCCTGAGCCGATGACCGTGCTCTCCCGCAAGGAAGCCAACATCGCCAAGTTTGAAGACTTCAAGGGCAAGCGCTTCAACGTCGGCAATCCGGGTTCCGGCTCGCGTGCGGCGATGGATGAACTCCTCGGGGCCATGGGCTGGAAGATCAGCGACTTTGGCTTGGCATCCGAACTCAAGGCGGATGAGCATGGCGCAGCGCTGTGCGACAACAAGATTGATGGTTTCTTCTACGGTGTAGGCCACCCTTCGGCCAATATCCAGGACCCGATCACCACCTGCGGTGCCAGGTTGGTGCCACTGGCCGGCCCAGCGGTTGATAAACTGGTCAAGGAAAACAGCTATTACGCCAAGGTCAACATTCCGGGCGGTTTGTATGCCGGTCACCCGAACCCCACACCCACCTACGGCGTGTTGGCCTCGTTTGTAACCTCAGCCAAGGTGTCTGATGCAACCGTCTATGAGTTGGTCAAAGCGGTGTTTGAGAACTTTGACGAGTTCAAAAAATTGCATCCCGCATTTACGCACCTTGAGCCCAAAAATATGATCAAGGACGGCCTGTCTGCCCCGCTTCACCCGGGTGCCGTGAAGTACTATAAGGAAAAGGGCTGGATGTAAGCCGGACTTGGTGAACTTCACCTGACGCGGGTCAAAAAAGCTCTGACAAGTCAGAGCTTTTTTGTTTTCCAAACACCGGATACGCATGAGGCCGTTATGACGACACAAAATAGTACCGACAAAATTCCTGAAATTGACGTGGCCAAATTCGTTGCAGACAACGATACGGGCGGACGTTCCCCCGGCCCAGTGATGAACCGCTTTTTGCTTGGTGTGGCATTGGCATGGTCTCTGTTTCAGTTGTGGATCGCCTCGCCACTGCCGTTCAGCACAGGAATTTTGGTATTTAACGATACCGAAACGCGAGCCATCCATCTTGGCTTCGCCGTGTTTTTATCGTTCATGTCTTATCCGGCGTTCAAGCGCTCGCCAAGCGATCGTGTGCCATTGACGGATTGGCTATTTGCGCTCGTTGGGACGTTTTGCGCACTTTACATATTTCTCTTTTACCGGGAGCTCTCCACGCGCCCAGGCCAGCCCACCGCCATGGATGTGTACACCGGTTTGGTCGGTATGGTGTTGCTGCTGGAGGCTACGCGACGCGTGCTGGGTTTGCCGATGGTGATCGTGGCGCTGGTATTTCTGGGTTACACCTTTGGTGGCCCCTACATGCCTGACATGATTGCCCATCGCGGTTTCTCATTAGCACGCGCCATGAGCCACCAGTGGCTGACGACCGAAGGCGTGTTTGGTGTTGCACTGGGCGTTTCGAGTAGTTTCATCTTTCTATTCGTGCTGTTTGGCTCCTTGCTCGACAAGGCCGGTGCCGGCAATTACTTCATCAAGTCAGCCTTTGCGCTGTTGGGCCACATGCGCGGTGGTCCGGCCAAGGCGGCGGTGCTGTCATCTGCTGCGACCGGGATCATTTCTGGTTCGTCAATTGCCAACGTCGTAACCACGGGCACCTTCACCATTCCCTTGATGAAGCGGGTGGGCTACCGCCCGGATCAGGCGGCAGCGGTCGAGGTGTCGAGTTCTGTCAATGGGCAGTTGATGCCGCCAGTGATGGGTGCGGCTGCATTTCTGATGGTCGAGTATGTTGGTATTCCCTACATCGAGGTGATGAAGCACGCCTTTTTGCCGGCCATCATTTCTTATATTGCGCTGCTGTACATCGTGCATCTGGAAGCGCTTAAAGCCAATATGGTCGGCTTGCCACGGCGCAGCACGGCCTCCGCTGGATCGCGTTTGCTATCGCTGGCGATGACGGTGGCAGGGTTTGTCGTGCTCTCTGGCCTGGTCTATTGGGGTATTGGCTGGATCAAAGATGTGGCTGGTGCGGCGGCGGTCTGGATTGTCGGCGTCGGATTACTGGCCTCCTATGTGGGTTTGTTGTGGTTTGGCGCCAAGCAGCCGGCACTCGAGCTTGATGACCCGAACGCGCCGGTGTTTGAGTTGCCAGAAACTGGCCCCACAGTCAAATCGGGTCTGCATTACTTGTTGGCCGTGGTGGTGCTGATCTGGTGCTTGATGGTCGAGCAGATGTCACCAGGGCTGTCGGCTTTCTGGGCTACCTTGTTCATGATTTTCGTCATGCTGACTCAAAAGCCGATCTTGGCTGCCTTTCGGGGTCACGGTGGCCTGGATCAAGCTGTCAAGCAGGGTTTTTACGACCTGATTGATGGCCTGGCTACGGGCGCGCGCAACATGATTGGCATCGGCGTAGCCACAGCAGCAGCAGGCATTATTGTCGGCACCGTATCGTTGACCGGCATCGGACTGGTCATGACCGAGCTGGTGGAGCTGCTGTCCGGCGGTAACTTGATGGTGATGTTGATACTGGTGGCCGTGATCAGTTTGATTCTGGGTATGGGGTTGCCGACTACGGCTAACTACATTGTTGTTTCAACGCTGATGGCACCAGTGGTGGTGGAGTTGGGCGCGCAAAGTGGCTTGATCGTGCCCTTGATCGCGGTGCACATGTTTGTGTTTTATTTTGGACTGATGGCGGACGTGACGCCACCGGTCGGACTGGCATCGTTCGCTGCGGCAGCCATTGCCCGCTGTGACCCGATTAAGGCGGGTGTCACAGCATTCTTTTACAGCATGCGCACGGCCATTTTGCCGTTCCTGTTTATCTTCAATACGCAGTTGCTGCTGATCGGGTTGGACGGGCCGGTGCATTTGTTGTTGACGGTGGTCAGCGCGGTGGTGGCTATGTTGGTGTTTGCTGCCGGAACGCAGGGCTTCTTCATTGTCAGGTCGCGCTGGTATGAGTCCGTGGCGTTGTTGCTGGTGGCGTTCACCCTGTTTCGCCCTGGTTTTTGGTGGGACATGGTGTACCCGCCGTTCAATGAGGTGCCCGCCTCTGAAATCAGCCAGATGATTGTCGATGCACCGGAGGGTGCATCCAAGCGACTGTGGATTGAGGGCACCACGCTTGAAGGCAAGGATGTCCGCAAGGGGGTGCTGTTGCCCCTGGGCGCAAAAGGCACCGAGCGCGCGCGCCTGGACAGCGCCGGCCTGAGCGTTATGCCGCAAGGCAAGGAACTGCTGATCACGCAAGTCCGGTTCAAGAGCCGTGCGGACAAACTTGGTTTGGAGCAGGGTTTTCGCATCGTTTCGGCTGAGGTTGTGGCTGATCGGCCCGACAAGGAATGGATGTTTGTGTTGGCCACCGCTTTGCTGGCGTTAATCGTATTGTTGCAGCGTCGGCGTGCGGTTCGAAACAAAGTTGTGCCGGCCGCCGCGAGTGGCGGCAAACCGGCATGAAACGGGTTGCCCTGATTCACGCGTTGGCGCATTCGGTTGCGCCAATCAATGAAGAGATGGCCCGCGTGTGGCCGCAGTGTGAGCGGATGAATCTATTGGACGATAGCCTGTCCGCTGACCTTGCCCGCGGTGGTCGGGGGCTCGACGAAAAGATGCATCAGCGCTTTGAAGCTTTGGCAAGCTACGCCGAAAGCACCGGCGCTCAAGCCATTCTTTTTACCTGTTCGGCCTTTGGATCCTGCATTGATGCGGTGGCAGCACGCCGCCCCGGGATGCCAGTGCTCAAACCCAATGAGGCAATGATTGCCGAGGCCGCTCTCATGGGTCGCAAGGTTGGCCTGGTCGCTTCCTTCGCCCCGACGCTCGCCAGTATGCCTTCGGAGTTTCCGGGCGGGGTAGAAGTTGTACCCCGACTGGCACCTGGCGCCTTGGAGGCCCTCAACAGGGGTGATTTGGCGGAGCACGATGCCTTGGTGGTTGAGGCCGCCACTTGGCTGGCCCAACAGGGCTGTGACCTGATTGCTCTGGCACAGTTCAGCATGGCCCGCGCTCAAGCTGCAACGCAGCAAGCCTTGAGACTACCGGTGTTGACAACACCCGCCAGTGCGGTTCGCCTGTTGCGCCAGCAGCTGGGTGAGTGACCGTGCCGCCCGGCGAAATTTGATCAAAAGTTTCTACGTATAATCGATGGCTGAACTTATCGCAGCGAACTGTAAAGTACGCGTAATGTAAATAGTGACAATAGCGCCTTGAAGCATGCAGTATCGAGAGTTTGACAGCGAATCGTCTGATTTTGTTCCTTTGACGGCCCAACAGGCGAAAGTGGTCAAAGCCGCAAATCCTGTCACTTCTCCCTGGTGGGTGGTGACTGGCCAGCTGGGTGTTGGCGTAGTGGCGAGTTTGTTGGCTTGGGCGATATTTGGCGAACT
Organism: Burkholderiales bacterium; assembly: GCA_038207855.1. GTDB lineage: Bacteria > Pseudomonadota > Gammaproteobacteria > Burkholderiales > Burkholderiaceae_C > Rhodoferax. Next base: position 8,659 of record JBBQZI010000046.1, on the reverse strand, counting down.
TGTTGGCAAGTCGGTGGCTTGCGGGGCTTTGGCGGTGGTGATTCCGGGCGCATTGTTTGCGCGAGGTTTAACCAGTCAGTTTGCCAAGTCCACTGTGGGTGCGGCAGTGATGAGCTTCTTTGTTTGGGAGCTGATCAAGATTGTGATGACGGTGGCTGTATTGTTTGCAGCCCATCGTCTGGTACAGGGTTTGAGTTGGCCGGCCATGCTGGTTGGCTTGGTTGTTACCCTGAAGGTGTACTGGCTGGCGCTGGCGTTTAAACGCAAAGCCTAGTCGGTGCAAGTAATTAACGCTTAACGGCAAAAGTAACTGATTAAAGAGTAACTGATGGCTGCTGAAGAAAACATTGCGCAACACGGCCCGACGGCCGGTGAGTACATTGGTCACCACTTGCAACACTTGCAAACCGGTAAGCAGTCCGGTGTCATCGATTTTTCCGTATTCAACCTAGACTCCATCTTCTGGTCGGTCCTGTTGGGTGTGGTTGGATTGTTTTTTATGTGGCGCGTTGCAAAAAGCGTTACTTCTGGCGTTCCGGGGCGCATGCAAGCCGCGGTTGAAATTCTGCTTGAAATGGTGGACACCCAAGCCAAGGGGATCATTCACAACGCTGAATCACGCAAATTTGTCGGGCCATTGGCCTTGACCGTGTTTGTCTGGGTTTTCCTGATGAACTCGATGGACTTTTTGCCGGTGGATCTGATTCCACTGATCTGGCAAATGATTTACGGCGCGGCTGGGCATGATGTTAATCACGCTTACATGCGTGTGGTTCCCACTGCTGACTTGTCCACCACGCTGGCCATGTCTTGCTCGGTGTTGCTGGTCTGCGTGTACTACAACATCAAGATCAAGGGTGCTGGTGGTTGGGCTCATGAGCTCGTAACGGCACCCTTTGGCACCAGCAAAAACCCGATATTTGCCTTGATTCTCGGAGTTTTGAATTTGGCCATGCAGCTGATTGAATTTACCGCCAAGACGGTGTCGCATGGTATGCGACTGTTTGGCAACATGTATGCTGGCGAATTAGTGTTTATGCTGATCGCTTTGATGGGTGCGGTTGGCTTTGGGTCGACAACCGGTATCGCGTTGTGGTTTGGCCATGTCGTGGCTGGTACCGGATGGGCCATCTTTCACATTTTGATTGTGGCGTTGCAGGCTTTCATTTTCATGATGTTGACTTTGGTCTACGTCGGTCAAGCGCACGATCATCACTAAAGTTTTGTCAGTAGTTTTTTCTTTTTTCTTTTCAACTTGAATCCATAGGAGCTTTTAAATGGAAAACGTTCTCGGTTTTGTGGCACTGGCCGCTGGTTTGATCATTGGTCTGGGTGCTGTTGGTGCCTGTATTGGTATTGGCATCATGGGTAGCAAATACCTTGAAGCCGCTGCACGTCAGCCTGAATTGATGAATGAATTGCAAACCAAGATGTTCTTGTTGGCTGGTCTGATTGATGCTGCTTTCCTGATCGGTGTTGGTATCGCCATGATGTTTGCATTCGCCAACCCGTTTGTGCTGAAGTAATTCCTTTCGCCTTTCACTTTTATAGAGAGGTGTTGTTGTGAGTATTAACGCAACATTCTTCGCGCAACTGGCGGTGTTTTTCATGCTGGTGATCTTCACGATGAAATTCGTGTGGCCACCCATAGCAAAAGCGCTGGACGATCGTGCTCAGAAAATCGCTGACGGCCTAGCCGCAGCCGACAAAGCCAAAGCTGAACTTTCATCCGCCAACAAGCGGGTTGAGGCAGAGCTGGCAACGTCACGCAATGAAACTACAGTCCGTCTGGCTGATGCAGAGCGTCGCGCCCTGACCATCATTGAGGAAGCCAAGGCCAAAGCCACGGAGGAGGGCGGCAAAATTGTTGCCGCTGCCAAGCTTGAGGCCGAGCAGCAATCCGTCAAGGCACGTGAGTCATTGCGTGAGCAGGTTGCTGCTTTGGCGGTTAAGGGTGCTGAGCAGATTCTTCGCAAGGAAGTCAACGCTGGTGTCCATACCGAGCTGCTGACCCGTTTGAAGACCGAGCTTTAAAGGGGACGACATGGCTGAACTTGCCACTATTGCCCGCCCATACGCAGAAGCCTTGTTCAAGGCGAGCGCGTCTGATGTAAAAGCTGTACTCGTTTGGCTTGATGAATTGGCCAGTATTGCAGGTGAGCAGCAGCTACAGCAGTTCGCCGACAGTCCTCTGGCCACTTCCGAGCAAGTCTACGGTGTCATCACGGGTGTGATGAAGACGACGCTTGACGCGCACGGGAAAAACTTTCTGCAAGCCGTGATCGCCAATAGTCGGCTGGCTTTTCTGCCTGAAATTGCCACGCAGTTTCGGGCGTTGGCCAATGCGCAAACCGGTTCGCGTGACGCTGTAATTTACAGTGCCTTCCCGATCGATGGCGCAGCGCTGACCGAGATTGCGCAGACGCTTGAAAAGCGTTTTGCGCGCAAGCTCAACGTGTCGGTGCAATTGCAACCTGAGCTCATTGGCGGCATCAGGGTGGTCGTAGGTGACGAAGTTCTTGACACATCAGTCAAGGCTCGTTTGGAACAAATGAAAGTGGTACTGACGGCTTGAAGCATCGCTTCAAATCGCAGGCCAAACTAAAGAAAGAAGGAAAGAGTCATGCAACTCAATCCCGCAGAGATTTCTGAGCTGATCAAGAGCCGTATTGAAGGTCTGTCTGCTACCGCTGACATCCGCAATCAAGGCACAGTCGTTTCCGTGACCGACGGTATCGTCCGTATTCACGGTCTGTCTGACGTGATGCAGGGCGAAATGCTGGAATTCCCAGCTGGCTCCGATGGACAGCTGACTTATGGTCTGGCGCTCAATCTGGAGCGTGACTCTGTCGGCTCCGTTATTTTGGGTGAGTACGAGCACATCTCCGAAGGCGACACGGTCAAGTGCACCGGGCGCATTCTGGAAGTCCCGGTCGGGCCTGAGCTCAAAGGCCGCGTGGTAAACGCTTTGGGTCAACCGATTGACGGCAAAGGCCCAATCAATGCCAAGATGACCGACGTGATCGAGAAGGTTGCGCCTGGCGTGATCGCTCGTCAGTCCGTCGATCAGCCGATGCAAACCGGTTTGAAATCGATCGATTCCATGGTGCCTATTGGCCGAGGTCAGCGCGAGCTGATCATTGGTGACCGTCAGACCGGTAAGACGGCTGTGGCGATTGATGCCATCATCAATCAAAAAGGTCAGAACATGACCTGCGTCTATGTCGCGATTGGCCAAAAGGCCTCTAGCGTCAAAAACGTAGTGCGTTCACTGGAGCAAGCTGGCGCGATGGAATACACCATCGTCGTGGCTGCTACGGCTTCCGAGTCGGCTGCTATGCAATACGTGGCGGCCTATTCTGGCTGCACCATGGGTGAATACTTCCGCGACCGTGGCGAAGATGCCTTGATCGTCTATGACGATCTGTCCAAGCAAGCCGTGGCGTATCGCCAGCTTTCACTGTTGTTGCGTCGTCCGCCAGGCCGCGAAGCCTATCCAGGCGATGTGTTTTATCTTCACAGCCGTTTGCTGGAGCGGGCCGCACGTGTCAATGCAAAGTACGTGGAAGATTTCACCAAGGGCGCTGTGACAGGTAAAACCGGTTCATTAACCGCGCTGCCAATCATTGAAACTCAAGCCGGCGACGTGTCTGCTTTCGTGCCTACCAATGTGATTTCGATTACTGATGGCCAGATTTTCCTGGAGACATCTCTTTTTAACGCAGGTATCCGGCCGGCTATTAATGCAGGTATTTCGGTGTCCCGCGTCGGTGGTGCAGCGCAAACCAAGCTGATCAAGAACCTGTCTGGCGGTATTCGTACCGACTTGGCACAGTACCGTGAATTGGCTGCATTTGCACAGTTCGCATCGGATCTGGACGAGGCAACCCGCAAGCAACTCGATCGAGGTGCGCGCGTGACCGAGCTGCTCAAGCAGGCTCAGTACAGCCCCATGCCTATTTCGCTAATGGGTGCTATTTTGTTTGCCGTCAACAAGGGCTTCCTTGATGACATCGCGGTCAACAAAGTGTTGGCATTCGAACACGGTTTGCACGCCTATCTGAAAGACAAACACGCCCCACTGCTGGCGAAGCTGGAAGCCGCTCGTGCCATGGACAAGGATGCCGAGGCCGAGATGACTACTGCCATTGCCGCCTTCAAGAAGACGTTCGCTTAAGGTCACCTCGTAACAAACAAGGAGACTGATATGGCAACAGGCAAGGAAATACGCGGCAAGATCAAAAACTTCGAGAGTACGAAGAAGATCACCAAGGCCATGGAGATGATTTCTGTCTCCAAAATGCGTAAAGCACAAGAGCGTATGCGCGCAGCCCGCCCGTATTCGGAAAAGGTGCGCAATATCGCCGCGCATCTTGGGCAGGCCAATCCGGAGTATGTTCATGCCTTCATGAAACCCAACGATGCCAAAGTCGTTGGAATGATTGTGGTAACTACCGATAAAGGCTTGTGCGGGGGTCTTAACACCAACGTGCTGCGTGGTGTCACCAATAAGCTGCGCGATGTTCAAGCCGCTGGCATGACAACGCAGGCAGTGGCTATCGGAAACAAAGGCTTGGGTTTTCTTAATCGCATTGGAGCCAAGGTGGTGGCGCACGTGACCCAGTTGGGCGACCGTCCACATCTGGAGCGTCTGATCGGCCCTGTCAAAGTGCTGCTGGATGCTTATGCCAAAGGCGAAGTCAACGCGGTGTATTTGTCCTACACCCGCTTTATCAACACGATGAAGCAGGAAGTAGTGATGGAGCAACTGTTGCCCCTGTCGGCTGTTCAGATGCAAGAGCAAGCCCGCGCCAGCGAGGCCGCTACCGGTACCAAGCACGGTTGGGATTACATCTACGAGCCTGATGCGCAGACCGTGATTGACGACCTGCTGGTGCGTTACGTTGAGGCGCTGGTGTTTCAGGCTGTCGCTGAAAATATGGCCTCTGAGCACGCCTCTCGCATGGTCGCCATGAAGGCGGCAACTGACAACGCAGGCAGTGTCATTGGGGAGTTGAAGCTGGTCTATAACAAGACACGCCAAGCCGCCATTACCAAAGAGCTGTCGGAAATCGTTTCCGGCGCCGCCGCAATTGCTGCTTGACACCCTGTCACGCAGCGAACAAGATTCAAATTAATTGGAGCAGAACCAAATGGCTCAGGATACCGCAAACACGAACGCAAACGTTCAAGGCAAGATTGTCCAGTGCATTGGCGCTGTGGTTGACGTGGAGTTTCCGCGCGACCACATGCCGCATATTTATGATGCGCTGAAGATGGCCGGGTCTACCTTGACCCTAGAGGTTCAGCAGCAACTTGGTGACGGCATTGTTCGGACCATTGCTTTGGGCTCCAGCGACGGCCTGCGCCGTGGTCTGATGGTGTCGAACACCGGCAAGCCGATTTCAGTGCCGGTTGGAACGGCCACATTGGGTCGCATTATGGATGTGCTGGGCGCGCCCATTGATGAGCGCGGTCCGGTCGATGCAGTCCTGCATATGCCGATTCACCGCAAGGCACCGGTTTATGACGAGTTGAGTCCATCTCAGGAATTGCTTGAAACCGGCATCAAGGTGATTGATCTGGTTTGCCCGTTTGCCAAAGGCGGCAAGGTCGGTTTGTTTGGCGGTGCCGGTGTCGGCAAGACCGTGAACATGATGGAGCTCATTAACAATATTGCCAAGGCGCACAGCGGTTTGTCCGTGTTCGCTGGCGTGGGTGAACGCACCCGTGAAGGCAATGACTTCTATCATGAAATGGCCGACTCCGGCGTGGTAAACCTTGAGAAGCTCGAAGACTCCAAAGTTGCCATGGTCTACGGTCAGATGAATGAGCCCCCAGGTAATCGTTTGCGGGTGGCCCTGACGGGCCTGACCATTGCCGAGTCGTTCCGCGACGAAGGCAAAGACGTGTTGTTTTTCGTGGACAACATCTACCGCTACACATTGGCTGGTACGGAAGTTTCCGCCTTGCTGGGTCGTATGCCGTCGGCTGTGGGTTATCAACCCACGCTGGCTGAAGAGATGGGTCGCTTGCAAGAACGTATTACATCCACCAAGACAGGTTCCATCACGTCCATTCAGGCTGTTTATGTTCCAGCTGATGACTTGACCGACCCGAGCCCTGCCACCACCTTTGCCCACCTGGATTCGACTGTGGTGCTGAGCCGTGACATCGCCTCGCTGGGTATTTACCCTGCGGTCGATCCGCTGGATTCCACCAGCCGCCAGCTTGACCCCAATGTGGTTGGCCTGGATCACTACGAAACTGCCCGTGCTGTGCAGGGTACGTTGCAGCGCTACAAAGAGTTGCGCGACATCATTGCGATTTTGGGCATGGACGAATTGGCACCTGAAGACAAATTGACCGTGGCTCGCGCCCGGAAAATTCAGCGCTTCTTGTCGCAACCCTTCCACGTGGCTGAAGTGTTTACCGGTTCGCCTGGTAAATATGTCACGCTGGCAGAGACGATCCGCGGCTTCAAGATGATTGTGGCCGGCGAGTGTGATCACCTGCCTGAGCAAGCGTTCTACATGGTTGGCACGATCGACGAAGCCTTCGAAAAAGCCAAGAAGATCTAACGCGGCTTTCAACCGATTAGGAACAACATGAACACCATCCACGTTGATGTGGTCAGTGCCGAAGAGTCTATCTTCTCGGGTGAAGCGCGTTTTGTCGCGTTGCCCGGTGAAGCAGGCGAGCTCGGTATCTACCCACGCCACACGCCGCTGATAACCCGTATCAAGGCCGGTTCTGTCCGTATCGAAAAGGCCGATGGCTCAGAGGAATTTATCTTTGTGGCTGGCGGCATACTCGAGGTTCAGCCCACCAGCGTCACAGTTTTGTCCGACACGGCTATCCGTGGCAAAGATCTGGACGACGAAAAAGCCAACGCTGCCAAATTGGCGGCTGAAGAAGCTGTTAAAAATGCCAAGACCGACCTGGATCTGGCACGCGCCTCTTCTGAGTTGGCCATTATGGCGGCGCAAATTGCAGCTTTGCGCAAATACCGGGACAAGCGCTAGTCTTGAGTAGTCCCTGCTGGCTACTTTGCCCGATAAAAAAACCGCTCGATAGGAGCGGTTTTTTTTCGCAGAATATCAACCCAAAACTGGATGATCAGGCAATTCGTTTGGGTTCTTGTTGCCGGTGCTCAATGGAAAATTGAGGAGCAATAATTGCTCGACTTCTTGCACCGCGTGCATTAAGCCGCCTTCAAAATCATTCGCTGTGAAAGCCGTTCGCATGTCAGCTGCGATCCGCTGCCAGTGTTGCTCGGAAACCGCCGCATTCAAGCCGCGGTCAGCCACGATCTCAAGGGACCGCTCAGCCAACAGAAGATAAATCAACACACCATTGTTGTTGGCGGTGTCCCACACCCGCAGCTTGCTGAACAAGGAGAGCGCCCTGGTCCGTATGACGGACGTAAACGATGCGCTCTGCCAAAGGTAACTCAGGGGCAGGCCGGCTTCGACGTAGATGCGAATTTCACCACTGTGGCACTGCTCACTTTGTGTCACGCGGTGGGTCAGTCGCGCAAGCATGGCCGGCGCCAGCGTGTGCCTGGCATCAGCTTGCCAGCGGTGCTTGAAAATTCGTCTCAGTCGTGTCAGCATCACCATCTCCCCGAGGCACCACCGCCACCGAAATCTCCACCGCCGCCAGAGCCAAAGCCCCCTCCGCCACCAAAGCCACCACCTCGGCCCCCGCCGAAACCACCCATGCTGCCACCTCCGCCCCGGCCGCCGCCAGACGTGTTGGACAACAGCGTGAACAGTAACGCGCCGATACCGGCCGCGCCGGCTAGCAGCCAGCTGCTGGTGATCATCATGGCGATGGCACCTGAGAGGCCGCCCGTGGCAACCGAACCCAGCCGACTGCCCAAAATACCCTTGGCTATCGCACCGACCACTGGCACGGCAATGAATAGAAATATTCCGAGCTGCATCGGGTCAAAGCCAGCTTTAGTGTTGGCCTTGCCGGACGCTGGTTTAGGCAAGGCTTCACCGGTAATCAGCGCCATGATTTGACCAAGCCCGCCGTCCAACCCACCGGCATAGTCACCCTGCTTGAAGCGCGGGGTGATCGCCTGCTCAATGATGCGGCTCGCAGCCAGGTCGGGTATCGCACCCTCAAGCGTCTTGGCTACCTCAATGCGGACTTGGCGGTCTTGCATTGCCACGATCAATAGCACACCGTCGCCGATGGTCTTGCGACCTATTTTCCAGCTGTTGGCCACCCGGTTGGCATAACTGGCAATGTCTTCCGGTTGCGTGGTGGGTACCAGCAGCACGACAACTTGTGAACCGTGGGTCTGCTCAAACACCGCCAGCTTGGCCTCAAGCTGGTCTCGCTGCGGCGCCGTCAATGTGCCGGTGCTGTCCACCACATGCGCGCTGAGTGCTGGCACCGCCAACTGCGCCAGCGCGTTGCCAAAAACCAGCAGCCACCCCAGCAGCAGCGCCGTGAAACTGACCAGCAGGCGCTTCATTTCTTATTGAAATCAACCACCGGGGGTGCTGAAATCGCGGCCTCGTTCTGCACCGCAAAGTTCTCCTTGGTCTTATAGCCAAACACCATCGCGGTCAGGTTGCTGGGAAAGCTGCGTGCCAGCACGTTGTAGTTTTGCACCGCCTGAATGTAGCGGTTGCGGGCGACC
>JBBQZI010000045.1:0-16888 GCA_038207855.1 Burkholderiales bacterium | reverse complement strand
TTGAAATCGATTCGCTCAAGCTGCTGGCTGCCGGTTGAATCGGCTCTCGAACCAGTGACCGGCCAAGCTGGCCGCCAAATCAAGCGAGCCCGGCTCTTCAAACAATTGCGTGGCACCAGCCACCACTTCAAGTTTCTTTGGGCCAGACAGCTTCTGGAGGGCTAGTTGATTGAGTTCAAGCGCATCGGGTTCTGCAGCGCCTGCCACCAACAAGGTCGCCGAGCGCACCTGAGGCAGGCATTCGACCGGCAACTCCGCACGCCCTGCACCAACCGCCACCACGGCGTTGATGCGCTCTGGCAGACGGGCGGCCACCATCAGCGCTATCGCCGCACCGCTGCCCTCGCCATACAAGCCCACCGGCACGTCAGCCGTATCCTGGCGCAGGCCGAGCCAGCGCGCGACATCCATCAATCGCATGACCCGCAGATTTTTGTCAAATAACTTGCGCCGATCACGCAGCTCCTGATCCGTCAGCAAGTTCACCAACAGGGTGCCCAGCCCATAAGAGCGCAGCACGCGCGCGACAAAATCGTTGCGCAACTTGTACCGACCGCCCGCGCGGCCATCAACAAACACAATAACCCCCACCGCGTTGTCCATCAGCACCAATTCACCGGACAGTCCGGGCGGGCCAATCAAAACGTTTTCAGTGTTGCGGGGCACAGGGGTATTCATTGCGGCAATCGTAGGAAGTACGGCGGGCCAACATTTGAGATTCCGCAAGCCCAAGCCGCTTAAGTTCACCAAACTGCGCGCACAACTGTGTTTAAACTCGCCAACCATGCCAAACGCACACACGACACCCCAAGACTATGTCCAGCAAAAAGCCGCCGCGTCGGGCAGCAGTTTTTACTACGCTTTTCTGTTCCTGCCAGCCCCAAAGCGCGCCGCCATCACGGCGTTCTACGCGTTTTGCCGGGAGGTCGATGATGTGGTGGACAACACCACCGACACCGGCGTGGCCGCCACCAAGCTGGCCTGGTGGCAGCATGAGGTAGCCACCGCGTTTGCCGGCCAGCCCAGCCACCCGGTGATGAAGGCGCTGATGCCGCTGGCGCAAAGCTACGGCATTGAACCGCGGCATTTGCAGGCCATCATCGACGGCTGCCAGATGGATTTGACGCAAACCCGCTACCTCGACTACCCCGGCCTGCAACGCTATTGCCATTTGGTAGCTGGCATCGTGGGGGAGGTGGCAGCGCAGATTTTTGGCCAGACGCAAACGCAAACCACGGCCTACGCCCACACGCTGGGCCAGGCGCTGCAACTCACCAACATCATTCGCGATGTCGGTGAAGATGCCATGCGCGGGCGCATTTACCTGCCAATGAACGAGCTGCAACGGTTTGGCGTAACCGTGCAAGACATCCTGAACCGCAACTACTCAGACCGCTTTACCGCGCTGATGCGCTTTCAAAGCGAACGCGCCCAAGGCTTGTACGACCAGGCCTTGGCCTTGCTGCCCAGCGCTGACCGCCGCGCCCAAAAGCCGGGGCTGATGATGGCCAGCATTTACCGGGCCTTGCTGCGCGAGATTGAGCACGACAACTTTCAGGTGCTGCACCAGCGCATCAGCCTGACCCCGTTGCGCAAATTCTGGCTGGCCTGGAAGGTGCAGGCGCTGGGCCGCTTGTGACTGGCATCGCCACACCCCTGAAAGTGGCCATCATCGGGGCTGGCTGGGCTGGGCTGGCGGCCGCCACCACGGCTACCGAAGCTGGCCATGATGCTACTGTTTTCGAAGCAGCTAGCGCAATCGGTGGAAGGGCTAGAGCCCTAAAAGCCTTGTTACCAGATGGCAGCCCGGTGATGCTCGACAACGGCCAGCACATTTTGATTGGCGCCTATACCGAAACACGGCGGCTGATGCGCTTGGTCGGTGTCGATCCGTCTTCCGCGTTGCTTGATGTGCCCATGATGCTGCAGTTTGCAGACCGGCGGGGCATTCAATTTCCCGATTGGCCGACACCGCTGGACGCGTTGGGCGGCATCGCGCGCGCGCAAGGCTGGTCGTTGGCTGACAAATGGTCGCTGCTGCGCACCGCCACAGGCTGGCAACTGCAGGGTTTTCAATGCGACAGATCGCAAACCGTGGCCAGCTTGTGCCAACGTCTGAGCGCGCGCGTCAACGCCGAACTGATTGAGCCGCTGTGCGTGTCAGCCCTGAACACGCCGGCAGCACAGGCCAGTGCCAGCGTTTTTTTGCGTGTGCTCAAAGATGCGTTGTTCGGCGTGGCGGGTGGCTCGCACCTGCTGTTGCCCAAAACAGATATGAGCGCACTGTTTCCCGATGCAGCCCTTGCCTGGCTGGTGCAACACGGTGCCGCGCTGCACACCAGATCACGGGTGAAAAGCGTGCTGCAAGAGGGGCTAACGAGCGACACCAAGTGGCTGGTGGACGGCCATCGGTTCGATGCAGTCATTTTCGCCACTTCAGCATCAAATACGGCTCTAGCCCTTATGGAATATGCGCAGTCAGCTACTATTTCGATATCAAACCAGATGCGGGAATGGGCGGCAACAGCCCAGGCTTTGCGCTTTGAAGCCATCGCCACGGTCTACGCCTGGGCGCCCGCCGCCACCTTGGCCCAGCCGATGCTGGCGCTGCGCAGCACCGATGCCTGCCCCGCGCAATTTGCTTTCGACCGGGGCCAACTGGGTGGCCCGGCCGGTTTGCTGGCCTTTGTGGTGAGTGCCGCTCAAGGCGACCGCGCCACACTGCAAGCGCAAGTGCTGGCACAGGCCCAGGTGCAATTGGGATTGACCTTGCAGCCAGTGCAAACAGTGGTGGAAAAGCGCGCCACTTTTGCCTGCACGCCGAACTTGCTGCGACCACCCCAGCACATTGCACCGGGTTTGCTGGCCTGTGGCGACTATGTGGAAGGTCCCTACCCGGCCACGCTGGAAGGCGCAGTGCGCAGCGGTGTGGCGGCTGCGCAAAGTTTACAAGTCAGCACACGCCGGCCTTTATGATCTGACCATGAAGCCGACTTTTTGCACACCCTCCCCATGAAACTTGCCCTCAAGATCATCGCAGCCCTGCTGCTGACTGTGCTGGTGGCGGCTGGTGGCGGCGGTTTTTGGTATGTCTTTACCAAGTTGCCCCAACGCGATGGCGAGCTGGCCCTGACTGGCCTGTCGGCACCGGTGAGCGTGCGCTATGACGAGCGTGGCATACCGCACATCAAGGCCGCCAACCAGCCCGACCTGTACCGGGCGCTGGGCTATGTGCATGCACAAGACCGCCTGTTTCAGATGGAAATGCTGCGCCGACTGGCCAACGGCGAGCTGGCCGAAATTTTGGGGCCCAAGCTGGTCAAAACAGACCGTTTGTTTCGCACACTGGGCCTGCGTGATCATGCTGCGCAGGTTGTGGCGAATTTTGACCCGCAAAGCCCGGCCATCAAGACCCTCAACGCTTATCTGGATGGCATCAACCAGTTTCAGGCCAGCCACCCGGCGCCAATGGAATTTGACCTGATTGGCATTCCCAAAAGGCCCTTTACCGCACAAGACACGATTGCGGTAACGGGCTACCTGGCTTACAGCCTGGCGGCGGCCTTCAAGACCGAGCCGCTACTGACCTATGTGCGCGATTACCTGGGCGCAGACTATTTGCGCGTGTTTGATCTGGACTGGAATCCGCAGGGTGTGCTCAGCCCGGCTCCCACCGCCGCCCGCACACCCGACTGGCAGGCACTCAGCCAGCTCGCACAAATCACCAGCGAGTTGCCGCAACTTACCGGCGTGGCCACCTTTGAAGGCAGCAACGCCTGGGCGGTGTCTGGCCAGCGCACCTCCAGCGGCAGGCCGATGCTGGCGGGTGATCCGCACATTGGTTTTTCATTGCCTGCGGTCTGGTATGAGGCCCACCTGAGCGCACCGGGCTTCGAGTTGTACGGGCATTTTCACCCGCTGATTGCCTCGGCGCTGTTGGGCCATAACAAGCAATTTGGCTGGACGCTGACGATGTTCCAGAACGACGACATTGACCTGATTGCCGAAAAGGTCAATCCGGCTGATGCCCATCAGGTTTGGTTCAAGGGTCAATGGGTGGATTTGCAAAGCGTGGAAGAAATCATCAAGGTCAAAGGTGCCAAGTCGGTCAATCTGACGGTGCTGCGCTCGCCTCAAGGGCCGATCATCAGCAATGCTTTTCGTGACGGCCTAAGCGACACCGCAGACGGCGCACCGGTGGCCCTGTGGTGGACGTTTTTGCAAACCGACAACCCGCTGCTGGATGCCTTTTACCAGCTTAACCGAGCCGACACGCTGGCCAAGGGGCGCGAAGCGGCCAGCCTGATTCACGCGCCCGGCCTGAACGTGGTGTGGGCCAGCGCCAGCGGCGACATTGCCTGGTGGGCCGCTGCCAAGCTGCCGATCCGGCCGTTCATGGTCAACCCGGCCTTCATCCTGGACGGTGGCTCCACTGAAGCAGACAAACTCGGGTTTTACCGCTTCAGCGACAACCCGCAGGAAGAAAACCCAGCGCGGGGCTACATCGTCTCAGCCAACCAGCAACCCAAGTCCAGCAGCGGTTTGCCGGTGCCGGGTTATTACAACCTGTATGACCGGGCGCAGGCACTGGAAGACCGATTGGGCAACGACACCATTCAGTGGAACGCACTCAACACCCAGTCGCTGCAACTCAGCACCCAGACCGGCTATTACTGGCGCGTGCTGGAGCCGCTGATGCCCGATCTGAGCGACGCCGTGCGGGTGCCGCTGGAGCGCTCGGTATTTGACAGCCTGACTTTATGGGACGGTCAATACAGCACGCTTAACATTCCGCCGACCGTCTTCAGTCAATTTGTGTACGAGCTGACCAAAGCGGCCATGGCCGATGAGTTGGGCGACGAGCAGTTCAAAAACCTGCTGGGCACACGCGCGCTGGACCTGGCGCTGCCGCGCTTGGCCGCCGATGAAAACTCGCCTTGGTGGGACAACGTCAAGACCGCGAAAGTTGAAACCCGCAAAGACATCGTGCGCCTCGCCTGGAATAACACCATGAAACACCTCAGAGAAACACTAGGCAAAAGTCCCAACAACTGGGGTTGGGGCAAGGCCCACACGCTGACGCACGTTCACCCGATGGCCTCACAAAAACCCTTTGACTGGCTCTTCAATGTTGGGCCGTTTGATGCCCCAGGTGGCCGTGAAGTGCCCAACAACCTGTCCTACGCGATTGGCCCGGCACCCTGGGCGGTAACTTACGGCCCCTCAACCCGGCGCGTGATCGACTTTGCCGATGCAGGACAAGCCCGCTCAATCAATCCGGTCGGGCAAAGTGGCGTGCCGTTTGACAGCCATTACAGCGACCAGGCGGCCGCCTACATGGTGGGCGGCTATATGCAACAGTACCTGAACGAACCCGATGTAGCCGCTAATACCCGCAGTACCTTGACGCTCAAGCCCGCACTGGCCACACCCGCCGCCAAAGCACCCTAGACTTGGCTCCCTCCCCACCTTCTGCATTGCGCCTGCTTATGACTTCACGTTTTTCATCCGAGCCCACTTTCACCCACGGACAACCCGCGCGCACTGCCGTGTTGTATTGCAATCTGGGTACGCCCGACAGCCCGACCAGCACCGATGTGCGGCGGTTTTTAGCGGAGTTTTTGGGTGACCCGCGCGTGGTCGAAATCCCCCGCTTGATCTGGCTGCTGATTCTTCACGGGATCATTTTGCGGGTGCGCCCGGCCAAGTCGGCGGCCAAATACGCCAGCATCTGGACCAAGGAGGGCTCGCCCCTTAAAGTCTGGACCGAAAAGCAGGCCAAGCTGCTGCAGGGCTGGCTGGCGCTGCGTGGCCACGATGTGCAAGTGCGCTACGCCATGCGCTATGGCAGCACATCGATTGCATCGCAGCTTGATGCCCTCAAGGCTGCCGGCACCACCCGCGTGCTGATCTTGCCAGCCTACCCGCAGTATTCAGCCACCACCACTGCCAGCTTGTTTGACGCGGTTTACCAGTGGGCCGGGCGTACTCGGGCGATTCCGGAGCTGCGCTTTGTCAACCATTACCACGACCACCCACGCTACATTGGCGCGCTGGCCGGGCGGGTCAAAGATTACTGGGTAGCCAACGGCCAACCGGACGTGCTGGTCATGAGCTTTCATGGTGTGCCCGAGCGCACCCTGCAGCTAGGTGACCCCTACCATTGCGAATGCATGAAGACCGCACGCTTGCTGGCCGAATCCCTGGGGCTGTCAAAGGAACAATACAAAGTCACTTTTCAGTCCCGACTGGGCCGCGCCAAATGGCTTGAACCGTACACCGAGCCAAGCCTGATCACGATGGGACAAAGCGGCGTGAAACGGGTTGATGTGGTTTGCCCGGCCTTCACCAGCGATTGCCTTGAAACACTTGAAGAAATCAACATGGAAGCGCGTGAGGCGTTTTTGCACGCCGGCGGCAAAGAATTTCATTACATACCCTGCCTGAACGATGACCCGGCCTGGATCAACGCCTTATGCGCCATCACAGAAGGGCACCTGCAAGGTTGGCCCACGCAAACGCAGCCCGATACCGCTGCCCTAGCCGCCTCACGCGGCGCAGCACTGGCGCTGGGGGCCAAGCAATAGGGCTGGCATCGCCATCGGCCCTGAGGGTCAGGGCATCAGGATTTTGATTTATGGGACTTGCTGTGTTTTCCCGTTTTGGCAGTGGCCTCTGACCGCACAGGCGGTGTCACACTGACAGGCATCGACAACTCCCGCTCAAGCCGCTCGCACAGGGTGCGCAAAATTTTCACACGCGCGTAGTTTTTGTCATTGGCCTCCACCAGCGTCCAGCGCGCATTGCCGGTGCTGGTGCGGTCCACCATGTCGCAAACGGCTTGTTGGTAGTCTTCCCATTTACCGCGATTGCGCCAATCTTCCTCGGTAATCTTGAAGCGCTTGAAGGCGATTTTTTCGCGCTCCTCAAATCGTTTGAGCTGTTCTTCCTGGCTGATTTGCAGCCAGAATTTGACCACGATCACACCCGCATCAATGATTTCATGTTCAAAATCATTGATTTCACCGTAGGCACGCAGCCAGTCGGTCTCGCTGCAATAGCCCTCGACCCGCTCCACCAGCACCCGGCCATACCAGGTCCGGTCAAAAATAGCCACATGACCATGGCGCGGCAAATGCCGCCAAAAACGCCACAGATAAGGCTGCGCTTTTTCCTCGTCGGTCGGAGCAGCCACCGGGGTAACCTGGTATTGGCGTGCGTCCATGGCCGCCGCAATACGCCGAATGGCACCGCCTTTGCCAGCCGCATCGGCACCTTCAAAAGCGCACACCAGCGATCGGGTTTTGAAACGCTCGTCACGCATCAGTTCAGACAATTTGCCTTGCCACTTGGCCAATTCATCTTTATAAAGCTTGTCTGGCAGCACATGCGTCATATCCAACTCAGACAGCACAGTGCGCCCATCCAGGTCTAACCGAACTGACGGTGCCACGGCAGTTTGAAGGCAGTCTGCGGGTTGAGTCAACTTGTTTTTCAACGCGTCCAGCAAAACCTGTCCGACAGTCAACGAACGGTAATAGTCATCCGTGCCTTCCACCATGATCCAGGGGGCGGAGGCCGTGTTGGTGATGCGCAGCAGGTGGCCCGCTACATCCTGCAACTGGTCATAAGTTTTCAGGCGTTCCCAATTCCAGGGCGTGACCCGCCAGGCGGTACGCGGATCGGATTCCAACGCCTTGAGCCGTGCCTTTTGTGCGTCTTTGGTCAGGTGAAACCAGAACTTGAGCACCAGCGCGCCCTCATTGACCAGCATCTCCTCAAACCGGTTGATCAGCTCGGCCCGCGCATCAAGTTCTTTGAGCGAAATTTCACCTTCAATACGCTCGCGAATCGGGTCGGAGTACCACGAGCCGGCAAAAATGCCGATGCGCCCCATAGGCGGCAGCGAACGCCAATAGCGCCACATCGGCGGGCGCTCTCGTTCCTCATCGCTGGGCTCCGAAAATGCCAGCGTAGAGATGTACCGCGGATCCATCCACTCGTACAGCACATTGATGGTCTCACCTTTGCCGGCACCATCCTGCCCGCTGATGAGCACCACCACGGGTGTTTTGTGCTGGGTAAACAGATCAACCTGAGCCTCCAGCAAAGCGGCCCGCAGCACCGGAACAGCTTCTTTAAACGCTGCTTTCGTAACCTTGTGACCAATTTCAGCAGATTCAAACATTAAAAAACTTTCAATTTTTTAGAAAAAATACCACCCAAGGCAGCGGCGATCACAGCTGCGCCGGGGGCGACATTGGCAAGGTGATGCGAAAGGTGCTGCCCTGGCCCACTTTGCTGTGGACGTCAAGTTGGCCATGGTGGCGCTTGACGATTTCCCAGCTGATGGACAGCCCCAAACCGGTCCCCTTGCCCACCGGTTTGGTGGTGTAAAAAGGCTCAAAAATGCGCTTTTGCACATCTTCGGGTATGCCGCAGCCGGTGTCGCTGATTTCCAGCCAGACCTGATCACCCTGCGCCCCGCTGCGCACGGTGATGGTGCCTTTGGCATCCATGGCGTGCGCTGCGTTAACCAGTAAATTGACCAGCACCTGTGTGAGCTGCGCCGCGTTGCAGCTAATCGGCGGCAATGGCACCAGCTCCGTGACGATATCTGCCCGGTATCGGGTCTCGTTGGCCGCCACATTGAGGGCGCTTTGAAGCACCTGATTCAGATCGGTGGGCTCCCACTGGCCTTCATCCGGGTGCGAGAAATTGCGCAAATCGCCCACAATGCGCTTGACCCGTGCCAAGCCGTCGCGGGTCTCTGCCAGCAGGCTGGGAATGTCCTCGCGCAAGTACGCCAAATCAATTTTCTGACGCGCCGCATCAAGACTGGTACGCTGCTCGGGTGGCAGTGCCAGCGAGGTCTGCTGGTACACATCAAGCAATGAAAACAGTTGTCCCACATAGTCAGCCAACGAACCAAGGTTGGAGGTAACAAAGCCGATCGGGTTGTTGATTTCATGTGCCACACCGGCTGCGAGCTGCCCGACGGCCGCCATTTTTTCGGACTGCAGCAACTGGTTTTGAGTTTGCTCCAGCCGCGCCACCGTGGCGGCCAAGTCGCGCGTGCGCTCCTGCACGCGCAGCTCTAGTGACGCATTGGCTACCTCCAAAGCGGCCTGCGCGTTGCGCACCTGAGCCACGGCCAACGACAGCTTCTGATTGCGCTCACTCAGCAAAGTAAACAACTCAAGCAAGGATTGTGTGTACGCCGCTTGCGCTGCATCGGGCGGCTGACTCACGCCCTGATAGGCCTGCTGCGCCGTTTGCCCGGCCGACATGGCCGATAGCTGCCTGGCCATACTCTGGTCTTCCACCAAAATGTGAAAACTCAGCCAGCTACCCAAAAACCGCAGCAATTCGGTTCCGGACAGACTGCCTTCCTGCTCAAACTGCCGGCGCATCTGCGTCACTTCGTCGATGAACGCCTGATGCGTCTGATGGTGATGGGCCAGATACTCGGGCGACATCTGCCGTTGCACCATCAGCTGCTCTTCGTCCCGAAAATGAACCAGCGCGTAGCGTGTCAAGTTGTCCAGCAACGGGCCAACCGCCTGCTTGGCCACCGCGTCATTGAGCGCCAGGTGCGGTGCCGCTGCATTGACCATGTCAACCAGCGCGTGGTGCTGCGCGTCCACCGTCGGCAAGCCGGTCTCAAAATAGGTGCTCCAGGCCATCAGCTTCATGGTTTTAGCTCCTGCGTCCGCCAGTCCACCGGCAGCACAATCCGGAACGTGCTGCCAACCTCCAGCGCAGAGTGCACCACGATCTTGCCGTGGTGTTGCTGGACAATGCCAAACGAGATTGACAAGCCCAAACCGGTCCCCTCCCCGACTGGCTTGCTGGTGTAGAAGGGATCAAAAATCCGCGCCTTGTTTTCCGGTGAAATGCCACAGCCGTTGTCCTGCACTTCAATCCAGACCTGATCACCATCGAGCCCGGTGCGCACCGTGATCTGCCCCTGATCGGTAATTGCCTGGCCAGCGTTGACCAGCAGGTTCATCACAGCCTGGTTGATTTGCGAGGACACGCAGTAGACCTGTGGCAAGTCAGCCCACTCGCAGGTCAACTTGGCTTTGTATTTGAGTTGATTCCAAACCACATTGATGGTGCTCTCGATACCGGCTTGCAAATCGGCCCAAGCCCACTCGGTTTCACCGGAGCGCGAAAAAATCTTCAGGTCCAGCACAATCCGCCCAACCCGCTCAACGCCATCAATCGACTCCTGAATCAGCTGCGGCAAGTCGGTCAGCAAAAAGTCGTAATCAGCCGCAACCTTGTGCTGGCGAACCCGCTCAAAGCGGCTTGCCGCAGTCGCATCCAGCTCTGACTCAATACTGGCGTAGTCCTCTGCAATGGCCAGCAAATCATCCACATACTTGGTCAGCGTCCCGAGGTTGGACTTGACGAAGCCCACCGGGTTGTTGATTTCATGCGCCACGCCTGCAGCGAGTTGGCCGATGGATGCCATTTTTTCGGACTGCAGCAACTGCAATTGAACCTCTGCCAATTTTTGATTGGCCTGCACCAAATCAGCAACCTGCTTGTGCAAGGCAGATTCAGCCCTGGCCCGGCACACAATGCGCCATAAATCATTGCCAATCAGGCTCAAAGCATCCACATCGACTGTGTCATAGTCGCCCGCCTTGTTGCCCACGCCCATCATCAAGCGGACCTTACCGCCCTCGATGACGGGCACGGAAATCAAGCGCGTCAACGGGGTATGGCCCTCAGGCAAACCGTGTTTGGCAGGGTAACTGGCGTAATCATTGAACATCACAGCCTTTTTGACCCGCGCACAATCGGCCCAAATACCGGCCTGGCTGATTGGGTAATGAGAATCGTAGGCAGCCGAACAGCCCTTGAGGGCACCCGCAGTCCAGGTCACCAGTTCCAGCGTCTCCTGGTCTTCATTGACAAAGTGCAAAAAACCCATGGTGCTTTGCGTTAATGCCTGGGCAATTTCAAGCCCCCGGGTCAGGAAGGCCTTCTCGGGCAACTGGCCACCCAGTTCATTGATGCTCAGCAGCGCCCGGGTACGCTCGACGGCCCGGTAGTGGTCCGTCACATCCCGACTCAACCCACCCAGCAATCGCTCGCCAGTCTCGCTGTCAAGTGCAAACATGCTGGTCTCAAAGTGCCGACCCAGATAGGTTTCTTCGACCGTTCTGCGACCACCCTGGCTGAGCATCTGCCTGTCCAGCTCGGTGATGGTGTCGGCAAACTCCTGCGAAAAAATATCATGGGCGGTCTTGCCAATCAGCGTCTGCGGATCAACCCCCAGCGCCAATCCCAGGCTCTTATTGACCATCAGCAGGCGCATTTGCGCATCTTTCAAATAGGCTGTGCCTGGCAACTCGTCAATGAATTGCTGAATGAGGGTTTGCATGCTGTGCACGCGCGCTTCAACGCGCCTGCGCTCAGTCACATCGTGAATGACGGACAACAAATAGGTTTGGCCGCCAAAGCTCACAGGGCTGCTAAAAACTTCGACATCACGGACTTCACCGCTTGCCAGGCGGTGTTTGAAGTCAAAATAAGACTTTTTCGTGCTGACAGCAAGCGCCATCTCGCGCCTGATTTCCTCGGCGCTCAGAACATTGATATCCATCACTTTCTTGGCGGTCAAAGTAGCCTGATCCCAGCCATAAAAATTGACCGCGCGAATATTTGCATCAACAATGAGTCCACTATCGGGGTTAACCAACACCATCGGCATGCTACTGCTGGCAAACAAGGCGCTGTACCGAACCTCACTTTCGGCCAAAGTCGCCTCGGCTTCCTGCCGTTGACGGTCATGTTCAAAAAAATCCAGCGCATAGCTGATGTTGGAGGCCAGTTGCGTGAGCAGTTTGCGTGCGACTGCGTCAAACGCGCTGGCGGTGTTGGCATGAATCACCAAAACACCAACCGGCAGACCGCCCACTGTCAGGGGCAACACTGCTCCTGACTGCCAACCCGCTACCCTGGAGCGATCAGTAGCGTGATTAATCGTGCCCGGTGCTGTCGAATCACCATGCACCTCTGGCATCCAAACTGGCCGATTTTCACGAACTGCAAGACTCAGCGGGTCAAACCGGTCGCCTTGCGGCAGGTTGACCATGGTTTGGATGAACTCAGCATAGTTCTGGTTTTTACCAAAATGTGCTTGCGGCCAAATCTTTGGGTCCCCCACATCCATCGTGCCAATCCACACCAGTTTCACATCCTGCAATTGCGCCACATGACGGCACACGCCGGCGAACAAGTCAGCGCGATTTTTACTGCGCAAAATGGCCCGGTCGCAGTCACTGAGCACCTCATAAAGCATCAGCAACTTTTGCTGATGAGTGGCCATGTTGGCTTTGCTATTCATGCTGTGTCACCCCATGCTGCTTTGCCAGACCTGCGCTGCCAGCTTGAAACCCATTGAGCGCTCAAAGCTGATGATCTTGTCAATCACCGCGTCGTCGAGTACATGGTCAGCCGCCAGCATCAACAAGCCGTTGGGGGTCATCAAGTCACGCGACAACACCATGCCACGACTCAAACTCACTGACGCAACAGCGCGCTCGACAGGTTCGGCTTTGGCCTGTGGTTCCAGGGCTGATTGCCCCAACACGGCAATGAGCGCCCGCACCACCGCCGGGTCGTAGCGCCTGCCGCTGCCCTGCACAATGGCCTCTCTGGCTTGGCCAGAGGAAAACTGACGCTGCGCCAGCGCACCAATTTGCAAGCTGTCGTAATCACACGCCACAGTCAAAATTTTGGCACCGATGGGAATTTGGGTTCCTGCAAGTCGACTCGGGTAGCCATCACCATCGAAGGTCTCAAGCTGATTGCTGATGATGTCAGCCGCACCCTGGAGCTCAGCCAATGGCATCAGCAACTGAGCCGCGCGTACCGGATGTTTGTGAAATATATCGAGTTGTCGGGTAGCCAGCATCACCACCGGTGCATTGAGCATGTCGTCGTCAAAACCGACTTTGCCGATTTCATGCAACAAGCCGGCGACAAAAATCTCCTGTACCTGGCGATTTTCCAGACCCATCTGGATACCGATGCGTCGGGCCAGATCGGCCACACGACGTGAGTGACCGGCCAGCTTGTCGTTGCGCAGCTCGATCAGGCTGGTAAACACCTTGATTGAAGTGATGAAATTGGTTTTGAGCCGGTCATTGGCACTGTGCAACGCGGTGTTGGCTTGTTGAAGCGCTGAGGTACGCGCCTCAACCTTGGCTTCAAGACTGGCGTTGAGGGCTTTCAACTGCTCGTTTTGCGTCTGCACCAGCGCCTGCAGTCGCCGCTGCTCAAGCATCATGGCACGCTGCTGCAACGCACTGCGCACAATCAGGATGATGTCGTTGTCATCCCATGGCTTGGCGATGTAGCGGTAAATTTCGCCCCGATTGATGGCACCCATGATCGAGGTAATGTCTGCATAGCCGGTCAGCAGCAAGCGCATGGTATCGGGCCAGCGGGTGCGCACCTGCTCCAGAAAGCTCACGCCATCCATCTCGGGCATGCGCATGTCAGAAATCACCAGATCAACCGTTTCGCCTTCCAGCAGCGCCAGCCCGGCCAAGCCACCCTCGGCCACCCGAACCTGAAAGCCCTTGGCGCGAAACAGGCGGCGCAATGCAGACAGGATGCTGGGCTCATCATCGACGAACAAGATGATGCCAGTGGTCGATACTGGTGCCGCTGCGGTGTCGATGTCGGTTTCGCTCATGTTGATCAGGCTCCGTCGGGCTTGGCTAACTTTAAAGATTGGAAAACACTTTGGCTTCTTCTACCAACGCGCTCATATCTCCCAAGCTCACAACCACCTCTTCCAGTGTGCCACCCAGTCGCTGCACAACCGTTGGCGGCAAGGGCTCCAGCACCAGACTACCGCCAAAGTCATAACCCAATTGCTTGCTGATCTGATTGGCGGCAAAAACGCAGGCCATCATGTCGGTATCACATTCACCTGGCGCATGCTGGTGGCGAATGGTGTCCACCAAATTTTGCGCAAAACGCCATTTTTCGGCCAACATGGCTCCAACGGATGCATGGTCTGTACCAATCGCCTGACTCATCGCCTGGTGTAACGGCACATTGCTCCACAAACTGATTTCAAGCGCCCGCGCATACTCTGCCGGCATGAACTGGGCTATCACCACCTTGCCAAAATCGTGCAGCAAGCCGCCAATAAAACAGTCGTGCGGATCAGCGTTGGGCATGCGCTGTGCCAGCACCCGCGAGATGCCCCCCGTGGTGAGTGAATGCAGCAAGTAGCGCTGGGCATCAAAACCGGCCTGCGCGCCGCTGGGCAGCATGCCAACGGCAGCAATACTCAGGGCCAAATTTTTGATGGTGTTAAAGCCCAAAAACACCACCGCATGGTCCACCGAGGTGATTTGCCGGTTCAGCCCGTAATAAGCTGAATTGACCACCCTCAGTACCTTGACGGTCACCACCGGGTCTTTGTCGATCACCTGTACCAGGTCTTTGGGCGAACAATTTACATCGCGGGTGAGCGTCAGAATTTTTTGAACACTTTTGGGAAATGCCGGCATGCTGTCAACAGCAGCAGCCAAGCGCAATGAAAGATCAGGACTCATGGTGCTGCGGGTGCTCGGTGTGTCTGAAAAATTTCATCTGGAAGACCTCAAATTCTGTCACATGAAAGTAGCCTTTGGGGAGCCCTTTTATTGTGGAGTATATTTGCCCCCTTTGAAATGAACGCAATCGCTGTGCACACCACCAAACACAAAATCTGGATTCAGCTCCTTACCACCATCGGCGCTGCATTGCTGGTGGTATGGACCGGCGTCATCATCTGGCAAGGCCACGTCACTCGGCAGGCGGCACTAGAGCAGGCGACTGATTTTTCCAGCAGCATGCACGATGCCACCATGGCCGGGCTCACCGGCATGATGGTCACCGGCACGGTGGCCCAGCGAGATGTCTTTCTGGACCAGATGAAACAACTGGGCTCGATCCGTGATGTGCGGGTGCTGCGCGGCGAAGCTGTCATCAAAACATTCGGTGCGGGCACTGAAAAAGACGACTCCAAGCCCGACGCGCTGGAGCAGCAAGTGCTCAATGGCGGCAAAGGCGTTACTACGGTCGAGTCCGATGGCAAGGGCGAATACCTGCGCGCGGTGCGCCCGGCGTTGGCCTCAAAAAACTCATTGGGTAAAGACTGCACGACTTGCCACCAGGTGCCCGAAGGCACCGTGCTGGGGGTGGTGAGCATGAAGGTTTCATTGGACAAAGTGAATGCCAGTCTGGCCGACCAACGCCTGAAATCCATTTTGGCGGCACTCATTACCTGCATTCCCGTACTGATGTTGATCTACCCCTTCATCCGCCGGGTGGTCACCGAGCCGCTTGAATACTGCACACAAATTGCCCGTGGCATTGCCGCCGGTGATCTGACGCAACATGTGGACGTGCGCTCCAGTAACGAAATGGGCCAGCTTCAGCAAGCCCTGCAGGACATGAACACCAACCTGGAGAAAATTGTGCGTCAGGTCCGCGTTGGTACGGATACCATTTTCAGCGCATCCAGCGATATCGCCAGTGGCAACCTGGACCTATCCAATCGCACCGAACTGCAGGCTAGTTCGCTGGAAAATACCGCAGCCTCGATGGCATCGGTGACAGCGGCGGTCAATCAAAACGCCGAACACGCCCGCCGAGCCAACCAGATGGCGCAATCCGCATCTGACGTAGCCGTGCGTGGCGGCAGTGTCGTAGCAGGGGTGATTGACACCATGGCATCCATTAACGAGTCGTCCAAGCGCATTGTTGACATCATCGCCGTGATTGACGGCATTGCTTTTCAAACCAATATTTTGGCGCTCAATGCAGCGGTTGAAGCGGCGCGCGCCGGCGAGCAAGGTCGCGGCTTTGCCGTGGTGGCAGCCGAAGTGCGCAGTCTGGCCAAACGTTCAGCCGATGCCGCCCAAGAAATAAAAGGCCTGATTGGTGACTCGGTGAACAAGGTCGAGGCTGGCAGCAGCTTGGTGCAACAAGCTGGCAGCACCATGACCGACATCGTCGACAGCATCCGTCATGTGACCGACATCATGGCCGAAATCGCCAGTGCCAGTGCCGATCAGACCGACGGCATTGAGCGCGTTGGCAGCGCCATTGACGAGATGAACCAGGTCACTCAGCAAAACGCTGCGCTGGTCGAGCAAGCCGCCGCCGCTGCCCACTCGCTGCAAGACCAGGCCGGGCATCTGGAGCGCGTGGTAAGCAGCTTTAAAATTAAGTAAAATAGGCCTCTAGCCCTTATAGAACAAGCGTTAAGTGCTATTAATTATATAGCATATTAGAAACTTGACGCAACGCCCCCAGCCCGAAGCAATTGCGCTTTCGGGCTGGCAACTTGCTGCTGGCGGCACGGCGTATCTGTTACAACCTCCTGATTACTTTCGCGTCATCGCTTATCCATGCACCACACCTCAACCACCCCAAACCCTGCAACCATCAACTGGACCGAGGCAGACCAGCCCCACAGCGCCCGCTGGCGCTCGGAGCGTGGCAGCGCGCCGCCCAAACGGGTCGTCATAGCCGATGACACCATCACCGCCGACAGCGCCTACCGACTGGCCTGCGAAGGCACTGGCATGCTTTGGCGGGGTGATTTTCAAAATGCCCGCCAACTGCTGCAGGCGCTGGGACGGCGGGCCGACCAGGTTCCCAAGCGCAAGCTTAAAAAAGCCGCAGAGCCGGTGCCGATGGCCGAGGCCTTCAACAAGCATCGTCTGGCACGCTCACAACGCTCGCGCATGCTGGGCAGTTTGCTGATTGAGGTTAACGCCGACTACAGCATTGGCTTGCGCCGTGCCCCTGATTTCAAAGCGGCCTGCACCGAGGCCTGGGGCGAAGCCGACTTGAGCGC
>JBBQZI010000044.1:0-17264 GCA_038207855.1 Burkholderiales bacterium | reverse complement strand
CAACACAGTTCGCGACGTGCTGACGGGTTGCCCAAGGCCGTTGAAAATCAAACTGGTCACACTGGCTGTACCGGTTTTGATGGCGCTATAGCCGGTGCCAGACTTTGCGGTGACTTTGGCGGTGCCGTCGGCCTTTAGTCCTACCAGGCTAATCGTGCAGCTCACAACCGGCATGGGCGTAGCGATGGGAGTCGGATTCTCCAGAGTCAGAACCGCAGTGTTGGGCGTGCTGGAGGAGTCGAATGTCACACACACCATACGCCGCTGCGCTACTGCAGACTTTTGTGCATAACGCAACAACGCCCGCGTCTCGTCCTGAAAGCCCCGCGCATAAAAGTCAGAACTATTGAAAATACGCGGTGCGGCAAACACAGCCAGCACGCCCATGATGACGATCACCATGATCAGCTCAATCAGCGTGAAGCCCCGTGTGTGACGCAGCAAAGCGCGCTGCTGCCACCTTTGGCCGGGCATCGTGGCAAACACTTTGATACTCAGGGTTGACATTCAGAAAACTGATTCGCTATTAATACAAGAGCTACTCACGCAATATCCATAAGGGCTAGAGGCCAATTTTTCATAAATTTATACAGCCCGGCAGCAAATTTTAGCTGTGCGCTGCGGCAGCGCCCAATTTGACATCTTCATACACCACGTCAAGCGCCAGGCTGGCGTTGACGCTGGCAAGCTGCACCACACCGGCATCTACCCGTTCGGCCAGAATCCAGTCGCCATCTTCGGCGCGCCGATAAAGCTCAAGCTGGTGTTTATCCTGGGCAATCAGCAGGTATTCACTCAGACTGGGCAAGGTGCGATAAGCCAGCATTTTTTCACGCCGGTCGATCGATTCGGTGGTCGGCGACAGCACCTCCACCACCAGGCAAGGGCTTTGCTTGAAATAGGTTTGCGCATCGGCCGCATCGCAAACCACCATCACATCCGGGTAATAAAACGCTTTCCACGTCGCTACGTGCAATTTCATGTCCGAGATAAACACCCGGCACCGCCCGCCGCGCACCTGGTTGCGTAGAAATGCCGCCACGTTGCCAGTAATCAGGTTGTGCGACTCGCCCGTGTCAGCCATGGCGTAAACCTCGCCGTCAACGTACTCGTGACGTAGTTCGCTGCTGAGTTCACCGCTCAGGTAATCATCAGTAGTCAGGCGTGGTTTGAAGGCATGCTGCATGGTTTGACCTCACGTGGATGCATGTAACCATCCATCATACTGGCAGGCGTTTGGCGAGCCTCGTGGGCAGGCAAAACCCTGATCGACATCGTGCTGTGACAATACGCGCCCAGTCCGAAATTTCCCATGAAGCCCACCCAAAACCTGCCCTCGCCATCCATTCAGCCCATCACCATCCTGGCTTGGATGATGTTTCTGGTGGCCGCGTTAGGTGTGCCCAGCGAGTTGATGCTGCAAGACACGCTTAAATCCGCACTGGTGTCGTTTGGGGTGCTGGTCGCCGCGCTGGTGTGTTTCTGGCAGCAGCGCCAGCGCACAACGCCCTTGCGTTGGCATGGTCTGGTCTGGCTGCCCTTGGCGCTGATGACCTATGCGCTGGGCAGTATGGTTTGGAGCCACACCTACCTGGCGGGCGTGGAAGCCATACGCTGGTTTATTTTGAGCTTGCTGCTGTGGCTGGGCCTGAACACCCTGACGCGCGAGAACCTGCCAACGCTGCTGTGGGGCGTTCATTTGGGAGCGCTGGTGGCCTCGGTCTGGGTGGCACTGCAGTTTTGGTTTGACTGGCGTTTTTTCCCGCAGGGTGCCACGCCGGCCTCGTCCTTCGTCAACCGCAATTTTTTTGCCGAATACGCCATCTGCGTGCTGCCTTTGTCGGTGTGCTTGCTCACCAGCCTGCGATCATCGCGCTGGATGCCTTTGATGGCGAGCAGCATCGCCTGCAACGTGCTGGCTTTGATGATGACGGGCACCCGGTCTGCGCTGGTGGCGCTGTTGGTGCTGGTGCCCGTGTTGGTGGTGATCGTCGTCAAGTACCGACATATATTGCCATTTTGGCATCTAGCCCCCGTCCATAAAGCGCGAACAGCTATTATTTTTATAGTGATTGTGGGAGGATTGGGGTCGCTGCCAACCCACAACGCACAACTGATCAAAGAAGCCAACGGCACCACGGCCCTGGAACGCAGCTTTTTGCGAACCGCCTCCATGGTGAAGCGCAGCGAGTACACCGATGGGTCTTTTTCGATCCGCTCCCAAATGTGGATGGCCACCGCCCGCATGATGCTGGCGAACCCGTTGACCGGTGTAGGCGCTGGCGCGTGGGAAGTGCAAATTCCGCTTTACCAGCGCACCTACACAGTGCTGGAAACTGACTACTACGCGCACAACGAGTTTTTGCAGTTGCTCAGTGAATACGGTGTCATGGTGGGTGGTTTGGTTCTGGCGTTTTTGCTGGCCTATTTTTTGCACGCGGCGGGCAGCACTTGGCGGCTGCAGGGCGCAGATCGGCAAGAAGCACCACTGCGGGCTTTCACATTGACGAGTTTGCTGGCCTTGTTGATCGTGAGCAACGCGGGGTTTCCTTGGCACTTGGCGGGCTGCGGGGCTTTGCTGGCGCTGGGTTTGGCAATTTTGGCAGGGTCAGATGCGCGACTGGGCCAGCAGGAGCGATTTTTTGCGACGTTTCTGCATTGGAAGCCAATCTATGCCCGGTCGGCATTGGCATTGCTAACCGGATGCACTACCCTGGCGGGCTACATCACCTGGCAGGCCGCGCAGGCAGAGCGTGAACTAGTGCATGCGATTGAGTTGTCAGCATCCTTGAAGAAGCCTCAGCGTGCCGATGCACCGCCGTTCGCAGAGCGCAAGGCTCAACTGTTGCAATCAGAGCGACACGGCATCGCCATCAATCCTCACTACCGCAAACTTAGTGCAGAGGTTGCAGTGGTGCTGGCAACTACCGGCGATTGGGAGAACGCTATTTGGATACTTGAATCCATTGTCACCTCGCGACCCCACGTCGCCGCGCTATGGATGGGGTTGGCGACGGGTTATTCTCAGTTGGGGCAACATGATCAGGCTCAACTCGCCTTTGCACACGTCCAGCGGCTCAAGCCTGATGCAATGGGGACCCGCGTGCTGGAGGTGAACTTACTCAACCGCTCAGGCCAACAAGAAAAGGCCCGCGCTCTGTTGAATACCTACTACGACAACGGCAGCTATGACTATGACATGGTCCAGACAGGCTACGCCATTGGAATCCAAACGAAACAATGGTCACTCGCTATTCGCGCCCTGGAGTTGCGCAACCAGCAGTGGCCAGAGCAAGCCGCAGACACTTATTTCAGGTTGGGAACGATTTATGCCGATCCGGCAGTTCAAGATAGTTCTAAGGCGCTAGCTGCCTTCCGGATGGGACTTGCTGCTGTGCCTGCAGAACAAAAAGAAAATTTTCGCCGTCAGGTTCCCGAACGCTACCGTTCACAGATGTAAAAAAACCGCCACAGTGGGCGGTTTTTCAGATCACCCGGTCGGCAAAAGGCTTCAGAGAATACCGATTGCAGTAAACGATGCTGTCACGTTAGGTGTGACCGTTGTATTCTTCAACTCGCAAGTCACTGAGGCACCAGCCGCTACCGTCGCAGCCGTAACGGTATACCCAGTTGGCAAGCCGCCCTGCATGATATTGGCATCAGACACACTCGTGCAATTGGTAACTGCAGCACCCCTGGTCGAGCTAATACTTCTGGACGCATAGTTAATCGATGCACCAGAGGAAAGGGCACCCGCAACACCCTGCGTTGCAGCTGAAACCGCATCCCCCTTCAAATCCACAAACTTAGGCAAGGCCACGGCCGCCAGCACGCCCAAAATCACGATCACCATCACCAATTCGATCAAAGTAAAACCGCGTTGCACTTGTTTCATGTTGTCCACCTTATTAAAAAAGAGATTCCAAAGACTAAAGCGTGCCATACAGAATTCAAAATTCATAGCGCTTCAAGCTTTGAGTATATGGCAGTCAACTTATCGAATTCCTAAATCAGTCGAGCAGCTGCTTCTGCCAACGGTAGATTTCCTTCCCCTCTAGTTGCAGCGGACCCGGAGCGCCTTGCAGTTTGAACCAGGCCATGAGCTCGCCGCTGGGGCTGTCAAACCACAGGTCGTCTACCGGGCGGTAGCCTACGCAGGGGCAAACGGGGTCAAAAACCCAAGTGCCCGGCACGACTGAATCGACTTGCTGGCTGCTGCCAATGCCTGAATAATTTGCCGGTCGGTGTTGCAGCAAATCAAAAGGGTTGCGCTGCCCATTCTCAACCGCAGCAGCGGTTTCAGTGGTGGACGCTTTGGCTGCACTGCGCTGCAAGTGCTCAATGACCAGCGCGGTGCGCAGTGCGCCCAGGGTGCTGCGCACTGCCGCATACTCGCCCTGCCCTTGAACGATGCGCGTGTAGTGCATGAACGCTGCCACCAGTACGGCCACCACAATGCCCATCACCGACCATTCCAGCGTGCGGCTCCAGGTCGGCAAACTCAAAGGGCGCAAGGCGCGCTCAGCCATGGCTAGCCGCCGCCCTTGCCCATGGCGGCACCGCCCAGGTTCCACAGGGGCAAGAACACACCCAGCGCCAGCAACAACACCAGCACGCCGATAACGGCCAGCAAGATCGGCTCAATGGCGGCCGACAGGCCCTTGATGTTGTAGTCGGTCTCGCGCTCGTACATGCCGGCAATCTCGAACAACAGGTTGTCCAACTCACCGGTTTCTTCGCCCACGTTGATCATTTGCAGCACCACCGGGGTGAATACGCCGGTGGCCGCAGCGCAGCGTGAAATGCTTTCGCCGCGCTCAATGCCGTCGCGCATTTGCTCGATGCGGCTGCCAATGAAGGCGTTGTCTACCGTTTGCGCCACCACCGTGAGCGCCTGCACCAGCGGCACACCGCTTTGGCTTGACAGCGCAAAGCTGCGGGCAAAACGGGCCAGCGTCGCCTTGAGGACGATCTCGCCAATGATGGGAAGTTTGAGCTTGCGCGAATCCCAGTTGTAGCGTCCGACCGGGGTGCGAATGTAGCCGCGCACCAGCATGCCCAGGCCGATGCCGCCGGCAATCAGCAGCGGCCACCAGGCCAGCATCCAGGCTGAAAACGCCAGCAGCCCGCGCGTGATCAAAGGCAGTTCGGCGTTGAAACCAGCAAACACTTTGGCAAAAGTGGGAATGACGAAGATATTCAGGATGACTACCGCCACCGCCATGGCGATCATGACGAAAATAGGATAGCGCATGGCTTGCTTGATGCGTTCACGCACGTCGCGCTCAAATTCCATGTGTTCGTTGAGGCGCAAAAACACCTCGGTCAGGCGTCCAGTCATCTCGCCCACGCGGATCATGGAAATGTAAAAATCACCAAAAATATCGCGATGGCGCGCCAGCGCAGCCGACAGTTCCCGTCCTTGATCCAGGCTGGATCGAATGTCTTTCAGTAAATCGACCATGGCCGGTTTGGTGCTGGAGGCCTCCAACCCGGCAAAGGCCCGCAAAATGGGCACACCAGCTTTGTTAAGCGTGTACATCTGGCGCGAAAAAATCAGAATGTCTTCAACCACCACGGGGGCCCGGTTGAGACGATCAAACCAGCTGTCGCCGGTCTTTTTGACTTCAGCTGCCGCAATCGCAATGTGAACCGGCGCCACACCCATGGCCATGAGTTGATCGGCCACGCCGTTTTCGCTCATGGCATCAAGCTGCCCTTGAACCGATTCCCCGCGGGCATTGCGGCCACGCCATGCATAAGCAGCCATAAGTAGGGGGATTTAGTCTTGATCGTCCTGATCGCCAACATCAAAGCCGATGCGCAAAGCCTCAGCCAATGACGTGCGACCCTGGCGCACCAGTTCCAGTGCATGAAATGCCATCGAATGGCCCTTCATACGGTCCCGTGCAAGCTTCATGAACGCCGCCGGGTCTGAGCGCGAGGCGGCCTGCGTCAACAAAGCATCCATTTCCAGCAATTCATAGACGCCCTGGCGACCCGAATAGCCCGTACCGTTGCACGCTGAGCAACCCCGCCCGCGCATGGCAGTCACCGAGTCACCGGTTTCAAGCAGGCTGTTCAGCCACGACTGCTCCTGCGGGCTGGGGTCAAGTGGCTCAGAGCACTCCGTACAGTTCAGGCGCACCAAGCGCTGGGCGATGACGGCCTGCAAGGAGGTTGCCACCATGAAGGGCGGAACGCCCATGTCAAGCAATCGAAACGGCGTACTGATGGCATCACGCGTGTGCAAGGTTGATAGCACCAAATGCCCTGTAATAGCCGCTCTGAGGCCAATTTCAGCAGTTTCTTCATCGCGCATTTCACCAACCAAAATCACATCCGGGTCTTGCCGCAGACAAGCACGCAAAACGCGTGCAAACGTCAACTCAATTTTTTCATTGACCTGAACTTGCGTCAGCCCCGGCAGGCGGTATTCAACCGGATCTTCAACCGTGATGACTTTCAGCTCAGCCGCATTAATCTCAGCCAGCGCTGCGTATAGCGTGGTGGTTTTACCAGAGCCTGTTGGGCCCGTCACCAATACCAAGCCGGCCGATCGGCCAAGCACTTCACGAAAGCGCTTGAGCATGTCTACGGGCATACCAATGTCATTGAGCCGCTTCATACCCGAGCCCTGCTTGAGCAAGCGCATGACTGCGGACTCACCGTAATTGGTGGGCAAGGTGGACAGGCGCACGTCAATCGTGGTGTCGCGCAGGCGCACGCTGAAACGGCCATCTTGCGGCAGGCGCTTTTCAGAAATATCAAGACCGGCCATCAATTTCAGGCGCTGCGCCAGGGCACCGCCAATGCGCTTGTCGGCCTGGGTTTGGGTTTGCAATACGCCATCAACCCGCACGCGGATTTGCAGGCTGGACTCTTGCGGCTCAATGTGCACGTCGGACGCGCCCACCTGCATGGCATCTTCAAACAGCGACTGCAACAGGCGCACCACCGGCGCACCCTCGGTGCCCACCGTGGCGGTCAATTCACCAAAGTCAACCGCATCGCCCAGGTCTTTTTCAAGCGCGCGGGCCAGGCCACTGATTTCTTCGGTGCGACGATAGAGCCGGTCAAAGGCTAATGCCAATTGACTCTCAGGCACTGCTGCAATCGAAATATTGCGTTTAAGAACACGTGTCAACTCGTCAAAGGCAAACAAATCCAGCGGGTCTGCCAGCGCAACCAGCAGGGTGTCGCCTTTGTCTTCCAGCACCAAGGCCCGAAAGCGCCGCGCTGCCGACTCGGGCAATAGCTTGATGACATCAGCCCGGAATGGAAACGTCTTGAGATTGACAAACGGAATGCGCAGCTGACGAGCCAAGCCGTTAGCGAGAAGCTCTTCTGTGATCAGGCCGGTCTCGATCAGCAAGCGGCCCATTTTTTTGCCGGTCTGCTTTTGCAGCACCAAGGTTTGCTGCAATTGCTCTTGAGAGATCAGGCGCTGCTGCACCAGTACATCCCCCAAGCGCAGCTTTTCGGGTCGACCAGGCACCTTGGGCGCACTGGGCTCAGCCGAAGCTGTAGCGGTCTGATTCATGCGGCTAAAAAATACTCAGTGCAAATGGCGCGGCTTGCGACCGCCACCACCATGGCCCATGCCGCCTGAGCCGCCGCCCGAACCGCGCGGGGGCTTGCCCAGTTGCAGGGAATTGACCAGATCGTCAAAGCGCTGACTGAACAGGCCATCAATGGCCGCCACCACGCCACCCAGCTCAGCCCCTTCAAAATGGCGCTCCATCAGGTTGATCACATCTTGCACCAGCAAATCGCGCTGAACCTGCATGATGGATGCCGGGTCGGGCCCGACAAACAGCATGACGAAATCATCGCGCGACTCAAGCTCGGACGGACCACTTGGCTCCTCGTCTTCGTCGTCAAATTCGGTGTCATAAAAAGTCACCTCAATGGCCGCGCCAGACTGGGCCACATCGTTGAGGTTCATGCACATTTCATCCAGTGCCTGACGGAAATCGTCATCGCCTTCAACCGTCCAGCACAGTTGCAGCAAGTGTGTCTTGTCATCGAACTGAATGCCAGGCTCATCCTCGTAAAAGCTGCCGGCAGCATCAGTCAATGAGCGCGCGCCCGCATATTTCCAAAGTGGTTTGAGCGCATCCTGAACTTGCTCGAAGCGCACATCAG
The DNA here is from genome assembly GCA_038207855.1 of Burkholderiales bacterium. GTDB lineage: Bacteria > Pseudomonadota > Gammaproteobacteria > Burkholderiales > Burkholderiaceae_C > Rhodoferax. The sequence goes on along the minus strand of JBBQZI010000044.1, from coordinate 9,116 downwards.
GTCTCAAGGCCACTTGGCCATGCACGTGGATTTCAAAAGGGGTGTTGTAGCGTGTCATGTGATGCGTGATTGAAACCCAAAGTTGTCCAGCGCCTTCGGTGTGGTGTAGTTGATTTTCAGATCGTTGCTAAAGTGTCATTTCATTGTGCCACGACTTGCAGCAGATGTGCCATGCTGGTCAGGCCGCGTCGACCCACGCACATTCGCAGGTGAAATGCCGCAAAAACTGCGGCTGTTTGGTAATTTTCACACCGCGAATGCTGGCAGCTTTCTGCTTGACCTCGTCAATCACCTCGGCGGCATAGTCAAAGTGGCTTTGCGTGTACATGCGCCGCGGGAAAGCCAGGCGCACCAGTTCCATGCTGTGGTAGGTCTCTGTACCGTCTGCCAGCCGTTTGCCAAACATCACCGAACCAATCTCAACACCGCGAATACCACCCTCTAGATAAAGTGCGTTACACAGTGCCCAAGCCGGGTAATGCGCCACCGGCATGTCGGGCAGCACAGTGCGCGCATCAATGTAAACCGCATGGCCGCCGGTGGGTTTGACAAAGCCAACACCCGCCGCTTCGAGCCGTTCACCCAGGTACTCGGCCGTGCGCAGGCGGTAGCGCAGGTAGTCTTCATCCATGCCTTCTTCCAGCCCGACAGCCAGCGCTTCCAGGTCGCGACCGGCCAGGCCGCCGTAAGTGGGAAAGCCCTCGGTCATGATGAGCACGTTACGCACCGCGTCCATCCATTCTTCGCTGCGCAACACGATAAAGCCGCCAATGTTGACCATACCGTCTTTTTTGGCGCTCATGGTGGCACCGTCGGCATAAGAGAACATCTCTTGCACGATGGCTTTGATCGGTGTGTTTTCATAGCCCGGCTCACGCATTTTGATGAACATAGCGTTTTCCGAGAAGCGGCACACATCCATGATCAGTGGTTTGCCATGCGCCTTGAGCAGTTTCGAATAGGCCCGAATGTTGGCCATCGACACCGGTTGGCCACCGCCGGTGTTATTGGTGACGGTGATCATGCCAAACGGAATGCGCTCGCCCTGCGTCTTGAGCAGCGCCTCAGCCTTGTCCAAGTCAATATTGCCTTTGAACGGGTAAATCAGCGCGGGCTGCAAGCCCTCGGCAATCACCAGGTCCAGCGCCTCAATGCCGAGGTATTCCAGATTGGCTCGGGTGGTGTCAAAGTGGCTGTTGTTGGGCACCACATTGCCTTTTTTGCAGACCGCCGTAAAAAGCACTTTTTCGGCTGCGCGGCCCTGATGCGTGGGCACAAAAAACTGCATACCGGTGATGTCCTGAACGACCGCTTCAAGGCGATAGAAACTGCGCGCGCCGGCGTAGCTTTCGTCGCCTTCCATAATCGCACCCCACTGGCGGCTGGACATGGCACCGGTGCCGGAGTCGGTCAGCCAGTCGATCAGCACATCTTGCGCGCGTAGTTTGAAAACATTGAGCTTGGCCGCTTCGAGAAGTTCAATCCGCTCAGGCCGGCTGGTCATGCGAATGGGTTCGATGCTCTTGATACGAAACGGCTCAATCAGGGTTTTGGGCATGGTGCTCTCGGTAAAAATGGAAGTGGCGAGAAGGTAGCACCGCCCAAATCACCGTGGTGTCGGGTATTTCCAACGGTTGCAAAAAAATGCACCCTTACCGCTGCAGAGCGGCGAGTTCGATAAGGCTCAGGTCTTTGGCGACTGCTTTGTCTGGACTGGCGCAGGTGGCATGCCATGCACGACCTGCAATTCATTGTCTTTGGCAAAATTCATACAAAAGTCCCAGGCCATGACATTGTGGGCACGCAAGTCCTCATGAACCACCACGCACCGCACGCCATGAACATTATTGGGCACACACCAGGGCGAATAGCCCAGATGACTACCGGGGCGTGCGCCTCCGGGTCGAAATGAACTCATCACTCCGGCCAGGCGCTCGGCCCAATCGCTTGGCCGAAAAACACGGCCGGACTTGGTGACACCAAGGATATAAAACTTTTTTAAAGTGTGAGAAACCATTTTGTGGAGCCTGACCTGTTGACGTTGACTGGATGTTGCAACGCCACCCGATTCTAATCTAATCTTATGTCTTATATAAGACTTTACTTCCTGCCGCCACCAAGCTGTCGGGCAAACCTGCTGGAAAACGTCCCATTGATCGGTCTAAAATCTCGTTTCAACGGCCCAACCTTTTCGTTGGGCCGCTTTGTTTTTGGATGTACCCCGGAGTTAACCGCCATGTCTACTGCCAGCCCCTTGATCCAAGCCCAGTCACCGCACGTGATGAACACCTACGGGCGACTGCCGATTGCACTGTCGCACGGCCAGGGCTGCCGCGTCTGGGATGTCAACGGCAAGTGCTACCTGGACGCGCTCGGTGGCATTGCCGTCAACACGCTGGGCCACAACCACCCCAAGCTGGTGCCCGCGCTACAAGACCAGATCAGCAAAATCATCCACAGCTGCAACTATTACCACGTGCCCAACCAGGAGGTGCTAGCCAAAAAGCTGGTTGAACTCTCTGGCATGACGAATGTGTTTTTCTGTTCCACCGGATTGGAGGCCAATGAGGCAGCGCTTAAATTGGCCCGCAAATTTGGCCATGACAAAGGCATTGAGCGCCCGGAAATTGTGGTCTATGAGAAAGCCTTTCATGGCCGCAGCATTGCCACCCTGAGCGCCACCGGCAACCCGAAGATTCAGGCCGGCTTTGGCCCACTGGTTGAGGGTTTCATTCGCGTGCCGATCAACAACATTGAAAGTCTGAAGGCCGCCACGGCCAACAACCCCAACGTGGTGGCGGTATTTCTGGAAGCCATCCAGGGCGAAGGCGGTGTCAACCCCATGCAACTGGACTACCTGCGTGAAGTCCGCGCATTGTGCGACGCGCGCGATTGGCTGCTGATGATCGACGAAGTGCAATGCGGCATGGGCCGCACCGGCAAATGGTTTGCCCACCAATGGGCTGGCATCGTGCCGGATGTGATGCCGCTGGCCAAAGGCCTGGGCTCGGGGGTGCCAGTTGGTGCCGTCGTGGCGGGCCCCAAAGCTGCCAACATCTTCCAGCCCGGCAACCACGGCACCACCTTTGGCGGCAACCCGCTGGCGATGCGCGCTGGCGTGGAAACCATTCGTATCATGGAAGAAGACGGATTACTGGAAAACGCCGCCCGCGTCGGTCGCCACTTCGCCCAAGCGCTGACCACACAGTTGGCGGTCGAACTGGCATCTGGCGCCGTCAAGGAAATTCGTGGCCAAGGCCTGATGATTGGCGTGGAACTGGCAAAACCCTGTGCGGTTCTCACGCAACAGTGTGCTGACCAAGGCTTGCTGATCAGCGTGACGGCCGACACCGTGGTCCGCATGGTGCCAGCGCTGATCATGACCGAAGCCGAGGCCGATGAAGTGGTGAGCATTCTGTGCCCACTGATTCAAGCGCTGTTGCAAACTGCCTGAACCCCGTCACCCCAACCTAGGCCCAAACCATGAAGCATTACCTGCAATTCACCGACCTGACTGCCAGCGAATACGCTTATTTGTTTGATCGGGCATCGGTCATCAAGAAGAAATTCAAGGCTTATGAAAAACACCACACGCTGGTGGACCGGACGCTGGCGATGATTTTTGAGAAGGCTTCAACGCGCACCCGTGTCAGCTTTCAGGCCGGCATGTACCAGCTAGGGGGTGAAGTGCTGCACCTGACGACCAACGACAGCCAGTTGGGCCGTGCCGAACCGATTGAAGACAGTGCCCGTGTTATCAGTCGCATGGTTGATCTGGTGATGATTCGCACGTTTGAGCAGACCAAGATTGAACGTTTTGCCGAGCATTCCAGGGTACCGGTCATTAACGGGCTGACCAATGAGTTCCACCCCTGTCAGATTTTGGCAGACATCTTCACCTTTATTGAACAGCGTGGCCCGATCCAGGGCAAAACCGTGGCCTGGGTTGGCGATGGCAACAACATGGCCAACACTTGGCTGCAGGCGGCCAAGCTACTTGATTTCAAGGTCAACGTGAGTACGCCCAATGGCTATGAAGTTGACGAGAAAATTGCAGGTATCGCAGGTAGCACAAGCACGGACAACTATCAAAAATATAGCAACCCAATGGATGCCTGCCGAGATGCCGATCTGGTCACTACCGATGTCTGGACCAGCATGGGTTATGAGGCCGAAAACGCCGTGCGCAAAGAGGCCTTTGCAGCATGGTGTGTGGACACCAATATGATGGCGGTCGCCAAACCCAACGCCCTTTTCATGCACTGCCTGCCCGCACATCGGGGTGAAGAAGTAACCGCTGATGTGATTGATGGCCCGCAAAGTGTGGTCTGGGATGAGGCCGAAAACCGCATGCACGTGCAAAAAGCGTTGATGGAATACCTGTTGCTGGGTCGGCTCGCATGAGTGACGACGAAGAGCCCAAATTCTGGGTCAAGGCCGTCAAGCTGGTGCTTATCGTCACTGTTGTGCTCGGCTTGATCAGCGTGGGGCTTTACTACACGGCAGAATTCAAAACCTACCAACCCAATGCAGAGAGCCCCTCAACCGACTGGGGCATTAGCAAAGATTCGCCGATTCACAGCAACCGCTGAAGTCCCAAGCCCCGCTGTTGTGGGGTAACCCTGTGTGACTATGCCTTGCGGTGAAACGTCAGAGGATGGACCTGACTTTGGCTAACGGATTTTGCGTCTGCGGGAGCCGTACCGGGGCACTTGCCACAGCTACTGCACCCTGAAGCACACGAAGGCGCAGGGCCCAGCGCGCTGTGCAGGCGCGCCAGATACCGGCGAGCGGCACTGGGCAACAGGTACCAAAGGCTGTAACCAGCCGCAAAAACCACCAGCACACCGACAATCCAGTTTTCCACCATCTCAGCCTCCTGTCCAAGCCAATGTCACCCGGTAGGTGACCCAACTGGCCAGATAAGCCAGCGCAAACAAATACGAGATCATGAGTAGTGGGTAACGCCAGGAATTGGTCTCCCGGCGTACCGCCACCAAAGTCGCAACGCACTGGGGCGCAAAAATGAACCACACCAGCAGTGACAACGCGGTGGCCAGCGACCAGCTTTGGGCGATCAGCGGCGACAACTCCGTTGCCACACCTTGGCCCGTGGCAGACAAGGCATAAACCGTACCCAGCGCCCCCACCGCCACCTCACGGGCCGCCATGCCGGGTATCAGCGCCACGGCAATCTGCCAATTAAAGCCAATGGGTGCCACCACCACCTGCAGCGCGTGCCCCAACATGCCGGCGTAACTGTGGTTAATGGCGGCATCCAGCGCACCTTCTGGCGGTGCCGGGTATGTGGCCAAAAACCAGAGCACCACCATCAGCGACAAAATGATGCCCCCCACGCGCTTGACAAAGATGGATACCCGCTCATAAAGCCCTTGCGCCAGACCACGCAAGTTGGGCATGCGATAGGACGGCAGCTCCATCACCAATGGCGTCGGCCGGGCAGAGGTGCGCCACATCATGGCAACCGCTGCCACCGCCATGGCCGACAAAATACCGCTGATATACAGCGCAAACATCACCAATCCCTGCAAGTTAAACAGACCCCAGACTGTCTGATTGGGGATAAATGCACCAATCAACAAGGCATACACCGGTAAGCGGGCCGAGCACGTCATGAGCGGAGCAATCATGATGGTAACCAGCCGATCACGCCAGTGCGTGATGGTGCGTGTGGCCATGATGCCCGGTATGGCGCAGGCAAAGCTCGACAGCAAGGGAATGAACGAGCGACCCGTCAGCCCCACGGTGCCCATCACCCGATCCAGCAAAAATGCCGCACGCGGCAAGTAGCCTGAATCTTCGAGCGTCAGAATGAAAAAAAACAAGATCACAATTTGTGGCAAAAACACCAGCACGCCACCGGCACCAGCCAGCACGCCATCCACCACCAGACTGCGCAACGGCCCCTCGGCCATATGGCTGTTAACCATGCCGCCTATGGCCTCCATCCCGGTTTTGATGACATCCATTGGCCAGACCGCCCAACTGAACACCGCCTGAAACATCAAAAACAGCGTCAGCGCCAGCACCAACATGCCCCACAGCGGGTGCAACAAAACAGCGTCAATCGTGTCATCGGTATGCAAACTGTCAGCCGGTTCACGCACCGCCAGTTTGACCAGGCGGCGCACCTCTTGTTGCGTGGCCATCACTTCGTCTACGCTAGAGGCATGCCAATGCTCGGTCTGGCGAACGTGCGCTTTTGCCTGCGCGAGTTCAAACTGGTCCAGATAGGCCAGCAACTCTGCGGCACCATCATGGCGAATACCGACGGTTTCAACCACCGGCATGCCCAGCTCTTTGGACAGCACAGCACGCTCTACGGCAATGCCACTGTGGCGCGCTGCGTCACTCATGTTGAGCGCCAGAACCAATGGCATATCAAGCCCACGCGCCTCCAGTACCAAGCGCAGATTGAGGCGCAAATTGGTCGAGTCAACCACGCACACCACCAAATCCGGCAAGGGCTCATTGGGACGCTGCCCGGTAACGATGTCGCGCGTGATCTGCTCATCTGCGCTCAAGGGATTCAGACTGTAGGCACCCGGCAAATCCAGCACCACCACCGAGCGGCCGGATGCCGTTTGCAGATGACCTTCCTTGCGCTCGACCGTCACACCGGCATAGTTGGCCACTTTTTGGCGGCTACCGGTGAGCAGGTTGAACAGCGCGGTTTTTCCGCAATTGGGATTGCCCAGCAGCGCAATGCGCAGCGGCTGGGTAGTTTGGTGATCAGACATAGCAGCTTTCTCGCGTCAGATCAAACCAGCCGAACCTGAACCAGCGCCGCCTCGTGACTGCGCAGCGCAAAGGTGGTGTGACCGACACGCACAGCTAGCGGATCATGACCTGGGAAGCCGTGGGCAATCACGCGCACCGCCTCGCCGGGCAAGAAGCCAATTTCAAGCAGACGCAACGCAATGCCGCGCTCTTCGTCGTCTTGTGTGGCGTTCATCCCAACCACCACAGCCCGGGTCTGGCGCGCCAACTGGTGCAAGCCGAGCAGCTTGCCGTGCTGTGCTGCAGATTCTTCTGATGTCGTCATGAATTGTTCCGGGCCGCGGGCCAAGACTGATTGTTGTTGCAGGATCATAAGCCACTCCAAATGAGAATGGTTCTTATTATAGACAAGAGTTGGTTGACTGGAAAGCAGTGCGCAAGCAGCTATTACTTTTAAAGTCATTTATCCGAGCCATACAACCACGGCATGTCCAGCAAGCTCTCCCCCAACAGGCGCATAGCCGCATCACGCGCCAAGCGCATCGGGCCGGTCATGTGAAAAATCTGGCCATTTCTAATGGCGCGTGCTTGAACCCGCGCATTGCGCTGCCAGCGTTGTTGGGCATAGTCGCCCAGCGCTTCTGGCACCCTGGCGTTCATGCCGACGGCCGCCAGGACCGTGGCCAGGCAGTTGGCATCTTCAATCGCCATGGCTGCACCTTGTGCCAGATAGGGCACCATCGGGTGTGCGGCATCACCCAGCAAGGCCACCCTGCCACTGCCGTGCTCATGGGCACCGGACATCGGTGGGCGAATGCTCAATGACCATAGCCGCCAGTCTGGTATGGCGTGAATCAAGTCATTCAGGGGTGCGCAGGTGGCCGCCATGGCGTTTTGCAAGTCAGCCACATTGGCACTGTGATCCCAGTTCGACATGTCACCTTGCACTTTGCCGTGAATGATGGCCACCACGTTCAGCCAGTCGCCACCGCGCACCGGGTACTGCACCACGTGCAGGCGCGGCCCCAGCCAGGCTGTGACTTGCTGGCTGCGCAGGTGTTGGGGCAAATCGCTTTGTCGCACCATGGTGCGGTAGGCCAGGTGGCCCGTAGGCTTCGGCGCGCCATCAGCCAGCAACTGCTGACGAATGGTACTTGCGCCGCCATCGGCACCCACCAACACGTCACCCTGCGCCTGGTTGTCGTCGCCAAATTGCACCGTCACACCCGTGTCCGTTTGTGAAAAATCGGTCACCTTGTTGTTCAGGTTGAGTTGCACCTGATTCATCGGATAAAGCGCAAACAGCAGCAATGCGTGCAAATCGGCGCGGTGAATGGTGGCGTAAGGCGCACCGTAACGCTGCTCAAACACCTTGCCCAAGCGCAAAGTGCCCAGCTCGGTGCCCGCTGTAGCGCTGCGCACCTGCAGCCGGTCCGGGAAAGCGGCCACCTCGGCCAGCGTCTCTGCCAAGCCCCAACCGTGCAACACGCGCATGGCGTTGGGCCCGAGTTGAATGCCCGCCCCGACTTCGGAAAATTCAGCCGCGCGCTCAAACAGCTGCACATCTGCGCCGGCCTGGGCGCACGCCAGCGCGGCCGACAAGCCGCCAATGCCACCGCCTACGATCAATATATCGCTCATGAAACTTCTTTCATCGACTGCACCTGTGATGCCGCATTGTTACCGCGCAAGAATCCAGCAAACTGACAATTTGACAGGCTCAGACCAATTGTGCCCAGGCCTTGTCGAGCCGCTTGATGCTGACGGGCTGCGGTGTGCGCAATTCTTGTGCGAAAAAGCTCACACGGAGCTCTTCGAGCAACCAGCGAAATTCTTGCAGCCGCTCATCGACCACACCTTTGCGCTCAGCCACCAGCCGCCAATAACGTTGCTCCAGCGGTCGCAACTCGGCCAGGCGCGCCGCATCGCGGGCCGGGTCGGCGCGGTACTTTTCTAGCCGCGCGGTGATCGCCTTGAGGTAGCGGGCAAAGTGCTGCAACGCGGGCCACGGTGTGTTTGCCAAAAAGCGTTTGGGCATCAGGCGGGCGAGCTGCTGGGCCGCATCCAGCGTCGCCTCAGGGGCGTTTTTGGTGTCCTTGATCTTGCGCGCGGCGCTGGCATATTCAGCCAGAATGACCGCCGTCAGGCGCGCTACTTCGGTGCAAATCAGCGTTAAGCGGCCGCGGCCCTCGTCGATACGGCGCTTGAAAGCGAACTCGTCGGTCGGCAGCGGTTCCAGCAAAAAGGCCCGGTCCAGCGCCAGGCTGATGATTTGCTCGCGCAGTTCTTCCAGCGTGCCGCCAGTGCCTGAGCCGTCAGCATTTTTGCCCATCTGCATGAAAGTGACTGCCATCTTTTGCAGGTCGGGAATGTTC
>JBBQZI010000043.1:0-17375 GCA_038207855.1 Burkholderiales bacterium | reverse complement strand
GACAGTACCGACATCAATAACCCCGAGCATCGTGAGATTTCTGCGATTCGCCTGATTGCCAAAATGCCGACGCTGGTTGCAATGGCCTACAAGTACACCATGGGCCAGCCCTACATGTACCCCAAGAACTCTCTCAGCTATGCAGGCAACTTTCTGCACATGATGTTTGCGACGCCCTGTGAAGAATACACCGTCAACCCGGTGCTGGAACGTGCGCTCGACCGCATCTTTATCCTGCACGCAGATCATGAGCAAAACGCATCAACCTCCACAGTGCGCCTGTGCGGCTCATCCGGCACCAATCCATTCGCGGCCATTGCTGCCGGGGTGGCTTGCCTTTGGGGACCCGCCCACGGCGGCGCCAATGAAGCTGCACTCAACATGCTGGGCGACATCCAGAAGCAAGGCGGCATCGAGAAAATCGGCGATTTCATCAAACAGGTCAAGGATAAAAACTCCGGCGTAAAGCTGATGGGCTTTGGCCACCGGGTTTATAAAAATTACGACCCGCGCGCCAAACTGATGCAGGAAACTTGCAAGGAAGTGCTGCATGAGATGGGTCTTGAAAACGATCCTCTGTTCAAACTGGCCAAGGAAGTCGAAAAAATCGCCCTGGAAGACGACTACTTCGTCTCACGCAAGCTGTACCCGAACGTCGACTTCTACTCCGGCATCGTGCAGCGCGCCATTGGCATTCCCGTCAATTTGTTTACCGGTGTATTCGCCTTGGCCCGCACTGTTGGCTGGATCGCCCAATTGAATGAAATGATCAGTGATCCGGAATACAAGATCGGTCGTCCGCGCCAGTTATTCACCGGCTCTACGACGCGCAACGTCAAGCCGGTTACTGAACGCTAAGTAGCCATCCTTAAAAACGCCCGCCGGCTGGCAACACCGGCGGGCGTTTTTATTTGGCCAGCGCAATGCATTTACGCCGTTTAAAATCGTCAGTTCGTCAAGAAACCTGAATGGAACGCATGGAATCGACCCCGCACGCACGCACGCTTTATGACAAGCTCTGGGATGAGCACATTGTCCATACCGAAGATGATGGCACTGCCCTGCTCTACATCGACCGGCATCTGGTACATGAAGTCACCAGTCCGCAGGCTTTTGAAGGGTTAAGGCAAGCCCATCGCAAACTGTGGCGCATCAGCGCTATCGTGGCAACCGCTGACCACAACACGCCCACAACCGGGTGGGAGCTTGGCTACGACGGCATTACTGACCCGACCAGCAAAGAGCAGGTCATGACGCTGGATGCCAACATCAAGGAATACGGCGCGGCCGCCTACTTTCCGTTCATGTCCAAGCGCCAGGGCATCGTGCACGTCATTGGCCCTGAAAACGGTGCGACCTTGCCTGGCATGACGGTCGTTTGTGGCGACTCGCACACCTCGACCCACGGCGCTTTTGGCGCACTGGCGCATGGCATCGGCACCAGCGAGGTCGAACACGTCATGGCCACGCAAACACTGCTGGCCAAAAAAGCCAAAAACATGCTGATCCGGGTCGACGGCACGCTGCCGCGCGGCTGCACCGGCAAAGACATCGTGTTGGCCATCATCGGCAAGATTGGCACAGCCGGCGGCACCGGTTACACCATTGAATTTGGCGGCGCAGCCATTCGTGCACTCAGCATGGAGGGCCGCATGACGGTATGCAACATGGCCATTGAAGCCGGTGCCCGCGCCGGTTTGGTGGCCGTTGATGACAAAACCATTCAATACGTCAAAGGTCGCCCACTGTCCCCCGGTTACAACGCACCCAATGCGATGGCGGCATCGGTGGAATGGGATCAGGCTGTGGCCTATTGGAATACGCTGCACACCGATGCGGGTGCAGCATTTGACACAACCATTGCGTTGGATGCGTCAACCCTGGTGCCACAAGTCACTTGGGGCACCTCGCCAGAAATGGTGCTTGGCATCAACGACTATGTGCCAGATCCTGATCGTGAGAAAGATGCCAGCAAGCGCGGTGCCATTGAGCGCGCGCTGACCTACATGGGACTGGAGCCCGGCAAGGCGCTGAATGATTTGTATGTGGATAAGGTGTTTATTGGCTCTTGCACCAACAGCCGCATTGAAGACATGCGCGAAGCCGCTGCAGTGGTCAAAACACTGGGCCGCAAAGTGGCACCCAACATCCGATTGGCGATGGTGGTGCCAGGTTCCGGCTTGGTCAAAGAGCAAGCCGAGCGCGAGGGCTTGCATGAGATTTTCAAGGCAGCTGGCTTTGAATGGCGCGAACCCGGTTGCTCCATGTGTCTGGCCATGAACGCCGACCGTCTGGAGCCTGGCGAACGCTGCGCATCCACCAGCAACCGCAACTTTGAAGGTCGCCAAGGAGCAGGTGGCCGCACACACCTGGTCAGCCCCGCCATGGCGGCTGCTGCGGCCATTCATGGCCACTTCGTTGATGTCAGAAAATTTGTCTAATCGGAAGAACCTCACCATGAAATTCATCATCTCGCTGTTCGTGGCTGCTGCCCTGTTGGCTTTAACGGGCTGCAACACCGTCAAAGGTGTCGGTCAGGACTTGCAAAAAGCCGGTTCGACCATCGAAGGCGCTGCCAAGAAATAAGGCCATCCCGTGCAAAAATTTACCCTCCTCAAGGGCTTGGTTGCCCCACTCGACCGGGAAAACGTCGACACCGATGCGATCATTCCCAAACAATTTCTCAAGTCCATCCGCAAAACTGGCTTTGGCCAGAACTTGTTTGACGAGTGGCGCTACCTCGATGCCGGGTATCCTGGACAAGACCCGCTCAGCCGCAAGCCAAACCCCGACTTCGTGCTCAATCAGCTGCGCTATCAGGGTGCATCTGTGCTACTGGCACGCAAGAATTTTGGCTGCGGCTCGTCGCGCGAACATGCACCGTGGGCGCTTGACCAGTATGGTTTTCGCGCCATCATCGCGCCCAGCTACGCCGACATTTTCTTCAACAACAGCTTCAAAAATGGCATGCTGCCGATCGTATTGAGTGAAATGCAGGTCGGCCAGTTGTTTGACGAGGTGGCCGCTTTCCCTGGTTACACGCTGACGGTTGATCTGGAGCGCCAAGTGGTCATCAAGCCCAGCGGTGACGAGTTGTCGTTTGAAGTGCAGGCGTTTCGCAAGTATTGCCTGCTCAATGGTTTTGACGACATTGGCCTGACGCTGCGTCACGCCGACAAAATCAAAGCATTTGAAGCCCACCGTTTGGCACAAAAACCATGGCTAGCCCATACCATGCTTGCGTAGTTTGCTATAAATACTGAATAACCCAACGTACCACGAAAGAGCCAGAAGATGAAAATTGCAGTTTTACCCGGTGATGGCATCGGCACTGAAATCGTCGCCGAGGCGGTCAAGGTCTTGCACGCCCTCGACCTCAAGTTCGAGCTCGAAACCGCGCTGGTCGGTGGTGCCGCCTATCAAGCGCATGGCCACCCGCTGCCCGAGTCCACGCTGAAGCTCGCGAAACAAGCCGATGCGATATTGTTTGGTGCCGTGGGCGACTGGAAGTACGACACGCTGGATCGCCCCCTGCGCCCCGAGCAAGCCATTTTGGGACTGCGAAAACACCTGGGACTATTTGCCAATTTTCGCCCTGCCATTTGCTACAAGGAACTGGTGGATGCCTCAAGCCTGAAGCCTGAATTGGTTGCTGGCTTGGATATTCTGATTATTCGTGAACTTACGGGTGACATCTACTTTGGCCAACCTCGCGGTCGGCGCATTGCTGTTGATGGGCATTTTCCAGGAGCCGAGGAAGCGTTTGACACCATGCGCTACAGCCGTCCGGAAATCGAGCGCATTGCCCACGTGGCTTTTCAGGCCGCCCGCAAACGCAAAGCAGCCGGTTCTGAGGGCCGCGTGACCAGCGTTGACAAGGCCAACGTTCTGGAGACTTTCCAATTCTGGAAGGACATCGTCACCGAAGTTGGCCTGCAGTATCCGGATATTGCACTGGACCACATGTACGTCGACAACGCCGCCATGCAATTGGTCAAAGCGCCCAAAAAATTTGACGTGGTCGTCACCGGCAACATGTTTGGCGACATTTTGAGCGATGAGGCTTCGATGCTGACCGGCTCGATTGGCATGCTGCCATCGGCTTCCATGAACGCCAATAGCCAAGGCCTGTTCGAGCCCAGCCACGGCAGCGCGCCAGACATTGCTGGCAAAGGCATTGCCAATCCGCTGGCGACCATTTTGAGCGCAGCGATGATGCTGCGTTTCAGCCTGAACCAGGATGAAGCCGCCCAGCGTATTGAAACAGCGGTTAAAGCCGTGCTGGCACAAGGTCTTCGCACCGCCGACATTTACAGCAGCGGCACAACACGTGTCAGCACCGCTGAAATGGGTGACGCTGTGGTCAAGGCGCTTCGGTAATTTTTGAATCCCCCGTCTAAAAAGGAAACGTGATGAAAGTTGGCAATCTGGTTGGGTTAGTGGGCTGGCGCGGCATGGTCGGTTCGGTACTGATGGACCGTATGCAATCTGAGGGTGACTTTGCCCTGATCGAGCCGGTATTTTTCTCAACCTCCAACGCCGGTGGCAAAGCACCAGTATGGGCAAAAAATGAGACCACCCTAAAAGATGCTTTTGACATCGTTGCCCTGAAGAAATGCGACATCATCATCAGCGCCCAGGGTGGCGACTACACCGGCGACGTGTTTCCGAAGTTGCGCGCAGCCGGTTGGAACGGCCACTGGATTGATGCTGCATCAACCCTGCGCATGCAAGATGATGCCGTCATCATCCTCGACCCGGTCAACCTGCCTGTGATCCAGACTGCGCTTGCCAAAGGCGGTAACAACTGGGTGGGTGGCAACTGCACCGTGAGTTGTATGCTGATGGGTGTGGGTGCGCTCTACAAAGCCGGGCTGGTTGAATGGATGAGCACCCAAACCTACCAGGCCGCCAGTGGCGGTGGTGCCCAGCACATGCGCGAGTTGCTGACCCAATTCGGCACCTTGAATGCCGAAGTCAAAGCGCTTTTGGACGACCCAAAATCTGCCATTCTGGAAATTGACCGTCTGGTCATCGCCAAGCAACGCGCCTTGAGCGCTGCTGAGACCGCCAACTTTGGCGTGCCGCTGGGTGGCTCCCTCATCCCCTGGATTGACAAGGATTTGGGACTGGGCAAACAGTCTGACGAAGACGGCTGGGGCACCTCGCGGGAAGAATGGAAGGGCATGGCCGAGACCAATAAAATTTTGGGCCAAGGTGCCGCTTTTGGCTCTGCCCCGATACCAGTGGACGGTTTTTGTGTGCGCGTGGGTGCCATGCGCTGCCACAGCCAGGCATTGACCTTCAAACTGAAAAAAGACATCCCCTCGGCCGACCTCGAGGCGATGATCGCGGCCGACAACGAATGGGTCAAAGTGGTACCCAACACCCGCGAAGCGACCGTCAAAGACTTGACCCCGGTCGCGGTTACCGGAACGCTGACCATTCCGGTTGGACGCATTCGCAAACTGGCCATGGGGCCAGAATACGTCGGTGCCTTCACCGTGGGCGACCAATTGCTATGGGGTGCGGCTGAACCACTGCGTCGGATGCTGCGAATTTTGTTGCAAGCTTAATTGCCACCGTTTGATTTGCGACCAGCCTTGCCCCAGCGGAGTGCGGCGCTGGTCGTTGTCGGACTACAACATAGAATCGCATTAGTCCTGATTAATAGGCGCGCCAACAAGTTCAGAAGCTGTCTTAACTTGTCAGGCTAACGCATTGATGCTATTGTGCTTTTCATTGTTTTCAGATTCACACCTACATGCGCATGAAACGCGATCTGCAACTGGCCATAAACCGGAGTTCACACATTGATTGCTAAGTCTTGTCAATGGCAACTGACCACTGTTGCAGTCGCGGCACTGTTGGGCATATGGGCAACCGATGCGAGTGCGTTGTCGCTTGGTCGAATCAATGTGCAATCAGCCCTGGGTGAGCCACTCAAAGCCGAAATCGATGTGCTGGACATCAACGCGGATGAGGCAGCGAGCCTGACCACGCGGGTGGCAGCCCCCGATGCCTTCAAGGCGGCCGGACTCGAATACAACGCCGCCATGACCAGTTTGCAAGCCAAATTGCAACGCCGCCCCGACGGACGCGCCTACATTCAGCTTAGCAGCAGCAAGGCTATCAACGACCCGTTCGTTGACATGATTCTGGAGGCCAATTGGTCCTCCGGGCGAATTGTGCGTGACTACACCATGCTGTTTGATCCGCCAAATTTGCGCCGCGCTACCGCATCAACTCCGGCAACCATACCGGCCACAACCCAACTTCCAGCGGCAGCGCCGGTGCAAGCCCCCACTGCGCCAGCTGTCAAACCAGCCCCTGTTGTTGTCCAGGCCAAACCGGTTGCCACACCCAAACCAGCGCCACAACTGCGCCAACCCGAAACTCAGACCATCGCCGTCAAAGCCGGCGACACCGCTGGCAGAATAGCCGCGGCCACCAAGCCGGCCAGCGTATCGCTTGACCAAATGCTGATTGCCCTGCTGCGTGCCAACCCGCAAGCGTTCATTTCCAACAACGTCAACCGCATCAAGGCGGGTGCCGTAGTGACGCTTCCGTCTGAAGAGCAGGCAGGCGCAATGCCAGCCGCAGAGGCAACCCAAACCATCATCGCGCAGAGTCGTGATTTCAACGATTTCCGCAGAAAATTGGCCAGCAGCGTTCCGACAACGCAAGTGGCCCCAGCCAGCCGCGATGTCATCGGCAAAGTGCAAGCCACTGTGGATGAAAAAAAGCCCGCTGCACCTGCACCCGACAAGCTCACCCTGTCAAAAGGCTCCGTCCAGGAAAAAACCCGCGAAGACCAGCTTGCACAAGTGCGCAACGCCAAGGAAGCCGCCAGCCGGGCCGATGAATTAGCCAAGAACATCAGTGACTTGAGCAAACTGGCTGCCGCCTCCAGTGCCAGCGCTGCGGCATCGGTCGCTGCCAAGGCATCAAGCCCGGGACTGCCATCGGCTCCCGCAGTGCCTACAGCAACTGCTGAACCTGAAGTTGCCGCATCAACACCTGTGCCACCGCCCGCGCCACCGGCAGTTGCCGCATCCCTACCCAAGCCGCCGGTGTCTGCCCGCGCAAAGCCAGCGGCAGAACCCGAGCCCCCTGTCGAGCCGAGTTTCCTGGATACCTTGCTGGAAAATCCCCTGCTGCCGATTGGCGCTGGGGGACTGATTGCCCTTTTGGCTGGTTTTGGTTTTTACAAAAATCGCCAGCGCAAGAAAGCCAGCCAGTTGGAGAGCACCTTCAACGAAAGCAGCCTGCAACCTGAATCATTTTTCAAAGCCAGTGGTGGCCAAAATGTCGACACCAACGACAACCTGACAACCGGCTCCTCCATGGTCTACTCACCGAGCCAGCTCGACGCAGTCGATGATGTTGACCCGGTTGCCGAAGCCGACGTTTACCTCGCCTACGGCCGTGATCTGCAAGCTGAAGAAATCCTCAAGGACGCACTGCGCAGCAACCCCCAGCGGCTGGCCATCTACCAAAAGCTGCTGGAGATTTATGCCAAACGACGCGATGCCAAGGGCTTCGAGTCGATCGCCACGCTGGTGTTTAACTTGACGGATGGCACTGGATCAGCATGGGAAAACATCTGCAAAGACGGGTTGTCACTAGAGCCAGACAACGTTTTGTACCTCCCCGGCGGCCAGCCGCTTGCTGTGCCAAAGAGCACGGCGGGCCCGGCAACAGCCGAGGCAACTGTGCCAATTCCACTCGTGAGCGAAGCCGACGCAGATGCGCACAGCCGGCCTGATGACGGCAGCCTTGACATGGACTTGGACCTTGATTTCTCTTTGGATGAGCCCGAAGAGCCCTCCGCAGCCATGGCACCCGAGCTGGCACCGCCAGCGCTGGAAGAAACCGAGCAACTGCCAACGCTGTGGTCTGAACTGTCCGCTCCGACTCCGCCTGACCTATCTGAGCCGGAACCTGAGGCCGAAGCCGAGCCAGAGCCAGCGCCAGCGCTACAAACTGTCGCAGAGCCTGAGCCCGAACCCGAGCCGCCAGAAATCGCTGATTTGAACTTTGACGTGTCAGATTTTGCCTTGTCGCTGCCCGAGGTCAGCGCACCCACCCCAGCAGAGCCGATTGAGCCGATGTTTGAGCTGGAGGATTACGCTGAAGTCGACGACACGCCCCAGAGCCGTGTTCCGTCCGGGGAAACCAGTCCGATGCCATTTGACTTGGCCTCGCTGTCCTTGGATCTGGGTGACAACAACGTGACCGAGGCCGGCGCGTTCCCCGAAGACACTGAAGACCCGCTCGAAACCAAGTTGGCACTGGCGGATGAATTCAGGGCGATTGGCGATGATGACGGTGCGCGTGCCTTGATCGAAGAAGTGATCGTCGAAGCCACCGGCGACATGAAAGCCAAGGCGCAACGGGCGCTAGGCAAGCTTTGAGACTGGCGCTGGGCATCAGCTACAACGGGCTGGCCTACCAGGGCTGGCAAAGTCAGTTGTCCGGCCTGACGGTTCAGGACAAGCTTGAAAAAGCACTGAGCCAGTTCACCAACCAAAAAATATCCACCCTGTGCGCTGGCCGCACAGACTCCGGCGTACACGGATTGGGCCAGGTCATACACTTTGACACCCCGCTGGAGCGCCCTGATTCAGCCTGGGTACGTGGCCCCAACGCGCTGCTGCCGCACGATATTGCCGTGCAATGGGCCAAAGCTGTGCCACGTGAATTTCATTGCCGCGCCAGCGCGCAGTCCAGACGCTACGCCTACATCGTGCTGTGCTCGCCAGTGCGACCGAGCATCGACACCGGCCGCGTGGGTTGGGTTTACCGCGCACTGGACTTGGATCGAATGCAACAAGCCGCTCAACTGTTTCTCGGCGAGCACGACTTCACCTCGTTTCGCGCCAGTGCCTGCCAGGCCTTGTCGCCCGTCAAAACCCTACTCAACATCAGCATCACCCGACGCGGTGCCTACTGGCGCTTTGAGTTTGAAGCCAACGCCTTTTTGCACCACATGATCCGTAACATCATGGGTTGCCTGATCATGGTGGGCGACGGACGAAAACCACCGGAGTGGATCAGCGACGTGCTGGCCGCACGCGACCGCGATGCCGCCGCCCCCACTTTTTCGCCACATGGCCTGTACTTTGTCGGGCCGCGCTACGACGCACACTGGGGTTTGCCCGACCAGCCAAGCCTGCTTGACGGACTGCCCGGAGCATCATGATGACCACACCAGCCGATCCAACTCTTTCAACCAACAGCGCGTTAATGCACCCAGGCCAGAGCCGCACCCGCATCAAAATTTGCGGCCTGACACGCGAACAAGACGTCGATGCCGCTGTGGCGGCAGGTGCGGATGCCATCGGTTTCGTGATGTATGAAAAGAGTCCGCGCCATGTGAGCCTTGAGCGTGCCCGCGAACTGACCCAAAGACTGCCGCCGTTTGTCACGCCGGTGCTGCTTTTTGTCAATGAAGATAAATCAAAAATCATAGCTGCTTGCGCAAGCGTGACGGGGGCTATAGCCCAATTTCATGGTGATGAATCGCCAAACGACTGCTGGCTGGCCTGCGAGCAGGGCAAACGGCCTTACCTGCGCGCGGCGCGAATTCCCCAAGGCGATGCTGGGCGCGGCTTTGATCTCCTAAAATACGCTTCTAATTTTTCACAGGCTCAGGCCATTTTGCTGGACGCGCATATTGACGGGTACGGCGGTGGCGGGCAAACATTCAATTGGTCACTGCTTCCTCCAAACGTCAACGCTCACCTCGTCTTGAGTGGTGGGCTCAACGCTGCCAACGTGATCGACGGCATCACGCAAGTACGCCCGCGCTGTAAAACGCTGGCCGTGGATGTCAGCTCGGGTGTTGAAGTGGCGGGTCAAAAAGGCATCAAAGACCCCGACAGAATTCGTGAGTTTGTCGCCGCGGTTCGCCGAGCCGACCAGCTCTTACAGGCCAAATAGCCCTCTAGCCCTTGTCGCATAAGCGCAGGGCACTATTAATTTTAATAAATGATGTTTGAATACCAACAACCCGATCTACGTGGCCACTTTGGCATCTACGGCGGCAGTTTTGTCTCCGAAACACTGACGCATGCCATCAACGAGCTCAAGGACGCGTACGCCAAGTACCAATTCGACCCGGCCTTCGTAGCCGAATTTGACTACGAGCTGGCCCACTTTGTTGGCCGCCCGTCGCCGGTCTACCACGCCGCACGCATGAGCCGCGAGCAAGGCGGCGCGCAAATCTTCCTGAAGCGCGAAGACTTGAACCATACCGGCGCGCACAAGATCAACAACACCATCGGCCAGGCCATGCTGGCCAAGCGCATGGGCAAACCGCGCGTGATTGCTGAAACTGGCGCCGGCCAACACGGGGTCGCCACCGCCACCATCTGCGCGCGCTACGGGCTGGAATGCGTGGTTTACATGGGCAGCGAAGATGTCAAGCGCCAAAGCCCCAACGTCTACCGCATGAAGCTGCTCGGTGCCACCGTGGTGCCGGTCAACTCCGGTAGCCGCACCCTCAAAGACGCACTCAATGAGGCCATGCGTGACTGGGTTGCCAATGTCGACAATACTTTTTACATCATCGGCACCGTGGCCGGGCCGCACCCGTATCCGATGATGGTGCGCGATTTTCAAAGTGTCATCGGCAAGGAATGCCTGGTGCAAATGCCCGACATGCTCAAGGCCGCAGGTTGCGGCGGCGATCAGCCCGACGTGGTGATGGCCTGCGTGGGCGGCGGCAGCAATGCGATGGGCATTTTCTACCCCTACATCGGGCATGAAGCCACGCGACTGATTGGCGTGGAAGCGGCCGGTGCCGGGATGGACTCTGGCCGCCACTCAGCCAGCATCCAGCGCGGCAGCCCCGGCGTGCTACACGGCAACCGTACCTATGTGCTGCAGGACGACAACGGCCAGGTCACTGAAACCCACAGCATCAGCGCCGGGCTGGACTACCCCGGCGTCGGCCCGGAACACGCTTTTCTGAACGACATCGGCCGCGCCGAATACGTCGGCATCACCGATGCTGAAGCATTGGAAGCCTTTCACTACCTGTGCCGCACCGAGGGCATCATCCCGGCGCTTGAATCCAGCCACGCTGTGGCCTACGCCATGAAGTTGGCCAAAACCATGCGGCCGGACCAATCCATTCTGGTCAACCTGTCGGGCCGTGGCGACAAAGACATTGGCACGGTGGCCGACCTGTCGGGTGCCGACTTCTTCTGCCGACCCAGCTGTCAGGGGCAATCGGTCAAAGGAAATACGTCAAATGAGCCTGTAGCCCTTATACAGAAAGCGCAGACAGCTATTATTTCAGGGGCATCGAAATGAGCCGCATCGCAGCCACCTTCAAGCAACTGAAGAGCGAAGGCCGCAAGGCCTTGATTCCTTTCGTCACGGCGGGCTTCCCGTTTGCCGACATCACGCCTGAGCTGATGCACGCTTTTGTTGCGGGTGGTGCCGATGTGATCGAGCTTGGCGTGCCATTTTCTGACCCCAGCGCCGATGGTCCGGTGATCCAGAAAGCCGGCGACAAAGCCTTGTCTTTTGGCATTGGCCTGACCCAGGTGCTGGCGATGGTGCGCCAGTTTCGCCAGCAAAACCAAAGCATGCCGGTGGTACTGATGGGCTACGCCAACCCAGTGGAGCGCTACAACCAGACCCATGGCGCACCTGCAGCCTCAGGTACCAGCTCCTTTGTGCGCGATGCGGCTGCAGCCGGCGTGGACGGCATGCTGATCGTCGACTATCCACCCGAAGAATGCGAAGACTTTGCCAGCGACCTGAAAGCCCATGGCATGGATTTGATCTTTTTACTGGCCCCCACCAGTACCGATGAGCGCATGGCACAAGTGGCCCGCATTGCCAGCGGCTACGTGTACTACGTGTCACTCAAGGGCGTGACCGGCTCAGGTGCGCTCGACACCGGCGCGGTCGAAGCCATGCTGCCGCGCATTCGCCAATTTGTGAAGGTGCCGGTCGGCGTGGGCTTTGGCATTCGTGATGCAGCCACCGCCCGCGCGATTGGCAAAGTAGCCGATGCCGTGGTGATTGGCAGCAAGATCATCCAGTTGATCGAGCAGCAGCCCAGAGACCAGGTGGCAAGCACCGCTCAAACCTTCCTGCGCGAAATTCGCACCGCGCTGGATTCATAATCCAACCTATTCCTCTGACCGGAGACACCCTATGAGCTGGCTCGAAAAACTACTACCCTCAAAAATCCAGGCCACCAACCCGTCCGAGCGGCGCAGCGTGCCCGAAGGTCTGTGGATCAAGTGTCCAAGCTGCGATACCGTGTTGTACAAAACCGATCTGGAGCAAAACCAGAACGTCTGTCCGAGCTGCAGCCACCACCACCGCATCGGCGCGCGTGCACGACTCAACGTCTTTTTGGACAACGAAGGCCGCTATGAAGTCGGGCAGGAAATTTTGCCGGTCGATGCGCTCAAGTTCAAAGACAGCCGCAAATACCCCGAGCGCCTGAAAGAAGCGCTAGAAAACACCGGTGAGACCGATGCACTGGTCGTCATGGGCGGCTCCGTCATGGGCATTGGCCTGGTGGCGGCCTGCTTTGAATTTGAATTCATGGGCGGCAGCATGGGCTCGGTGGTGGGCGAGCGCTTTGTACGTGGCGTGCACACGGCCATCGAGCAAAAAGTCCCTTTTGTCTGCTTTACCGCTACCGGCGGTGCCCGCATGCAAGAAGGCCTGCTGAGCCTGATGCAAATGGCCAAGACCAACGCATCGCTGACGCATCTGGCCAAAAAAGGCCTGCCTTTCATCAGCGTTCTGACCGACCCGACCATGGGTGGTGTTAGCGCCGGGTTTGCCTTTTTGGGCGATGTGGTGATTGCCGAGCCCAAGGCCTTGATTGGCTTTGCCGGCCCGCGGGTGATTGAGTCAACTGTGCGCGTCACCCTGCCCGAAGGTTTTCAGCGTGCTGAGTTTTTGCAGACCAAAGGCGCGGTCGACCTGATCTGCGACCGCCGCGAACTTCGCAAAACCATCTCCAACACCTTGGCGATGCTGACCCGGCAGCCAGCCGATGCGGTGGGTTAAGCCCCCTTTTTAACCTGCTGACGACAGGCATCCCCAAAAGCTTGAAACAGCCGCACCGAGTGCGGATTTTGTGCAGCCATCCACTCAGGATGCCATTGCACGCCCAAGGTAAATTGCGGATAGGTTGGCGCATGCAAGGCCTCAACCAGACCATCTGGCGCGTGAGCCAAAGCCTCCAAGCCTAGCCCCAGGGTCTTGATGCCTTGTCCGTGCAGTGAATTCACCCGTAATTCACTATCTTGCATCAACTCGGCAAACCAGGTTCCAGCGACCGGGCGAATTGAATGCGCCGGTGCGTACTGGTCTGCCACCGCAGCCGTGCCATCTTCCCGGTGATCATTGAATCCTGGCGTTGCGTAGACCTTCTGGTACATATCGCCACCAAACACAATGTTCATCTCCTGCATGCCACGACAAATGACAAACAGCGGCAAGCCCATCTCCAGCGCCAGTTTGATCAGCAAAAAATCGAACGAGTCGCGTCCCTGATCCTGAACCTTGGTGGGCGTCAAATTTTCCTGCCCATACAGCGCCGGGTCAATATTGGTGCCCGCGCCAGTCAAATAGACCCCGTCGACCATCGACAAGTATTGCCTGAGGTCTTCAACACCAAAGCAAGTCGGCACCAGAAGCGGCACACAACCGGCGATTTCCACCAGGGGTGTCATGTATTTTTTCGTCATCACCTGGTAGTCGTGCCCCTTGCGCTCTTGAGCACCCATCGACATCAACACGACCGGCTTGCGCTGACCATCCGTTTTGTTAGCAATATTCAACATTCAACACCTCTATACATAGCAGTCTACCCATGC
Organism: Burkholderiales bacterium; assembly: GCA_038207855.1. Classification (GTDB taxonomy): domain Bacteria; phylum Pseudomonadota; class Gammaproteobacteria; order Burkholderiales; family Burkholderiaceae_C; genus Rhodoferax. Next base: position 3,513 of record JBBQZI010000043.1, on the reverse strand, counting down.
CGTTGCCTGAGTTGGGCGCCCGTTGATCAGGCAACATGTTCGCAAGATCTGAATCAATGTGGACGGCCTCTTGTAATTCAAAACGCCAGCAACGCACCGGCCTGCAGATTGCCCAGAACAATGGCGGCAATTTGCAACACCACCAGCAGCACCAACGGCGACAGGTCAATGCCACCAATCAGCGGCAGCACGCGCCGGATCGGTGCCAACAAGGGTGCCACCAGTCGTTCAATCACATCGGCCATGACCGAGCGGGTTTGCACCCAGGACAGCACGGCATACACAATCACAGCCCCGGTCATGCCTGAAATGGCCATGCGCAGCAGGCCAAAGCCAGCCAGAATCGGAACCGCAAACAAGCCACCGCCAGCACCCGCCAGCAGCCACAGCAAGCCAAACTCAGCCAGTTGCAGCAGAAAAGCCGCCACCAGACTGGCCGTATCGAGCGCGCCAACCGATGGCAATACGCGGCGCAGCGGCAACACAATCCAGTCGGTCATGGCAAAAACAAAGCGCCCCAGCGGGTTGCCCGAGCGTGCTGACATCGGGATGCGCTGGTACTGCATGTACAGCCGCAACAGGCAGGCACCGCTGAGAAAACCAACAACAACTTCGAGCAACAATGAAACAATTTGGTACAGCATGGACGATAGGGGCAGGAAAGACTTGATCTGCCCAATGATAGCGACACGACTGCCATTTAAAATGCGATGTTCTGCGGAACACCTCACGCACGATGTGTACAAGCCCCTAGCGGCGGTGCACACCCAGCGTGTTCAAACCGAATCCTTGCATCCTCATGCCGCTTTTATATTGATCACTTTTCATGTCTGACCACACCACTGCCCCTATCGCCCCTGCACCACAAGATGAAAACCAGCTGATTCTGGAACGCCGCGAAAAGCTCAAAGCCCTGCGCCAAGCCCAGGCAGAGGGCAAAGGCGTTGCCTTTCCCAACGATTTCAAGCCGTCTGACCACGCTGCTGACCTGTTTGCCGCCCACGCCGGGCAAACCCCCGAAGGCCTGATCGAGCAAGGCGCCCGCGCCAAAGTGGCGGGCCGCATGATGCTCAAACGCGTCATGGGCAAGGCCAGTTTTTGCACGCTGCAAGACAGTACCGGGCGCATCCAGATTTACGTCAAGGGCGAAGACGTCGGCGCTGAGGTGTACGCCAGCTTCAAGCATTGGGATCTGGGCGACATCGTGGCCGCTGAGGGCCTGGTGTTCAAGACCAAGACCGGCGAGCTGTCAATTCACGCAAGCCACATCCGCCTGCTGACCAAGAGCCTGCGCCCGATGCCCGACAAGTTTCACGGCATGGCCGACCAAGAGGTCAAATACCGCCAGCGCTATGTCGATCTGATGACCGACGAAGACACGCGCAAGCGCTTTGTGGCACGCAGCAAGGCGGTCAGCGGCATTCGCGAGTTCATGGTGGCGCACGATTTTCTGGAAGTTGAAACGCCCATGCTGCACCCGATTCCGGGTGGTGCCAATGCCAAGCCCTTCACCACGCACCACAACGCGCTGGACCAGCAGATGTTTTTGCGCATTGCGCCCGAGCTGTATTTGAAGCGCCTGATCGTCGGTGGCTTTGACCGCGTGTTCGAAATCAACCGCAGCTACCGCAACGAAGGTATTTCGGTTCGCCACAACCCCGAGTTCACCATGATGGAGTTCTACGCGGCGTATTGGGACTACCAGGATTTGATGACCTTCACCGAAGCGCTGGTGCGCGATGCGGCACAAAAGGCGGTGGGCACACTGCACTTAAGCTACGGCGGCAAGCCAGTTGATCTGGCCAAGCCCTTTGAGCGTCTGACGATTCATGAAGCCATTTGCAAATTCACCGAAGCCGGCCAAATGCAGGACGACAACACGGGCTTGAAAGTCGACAGTGCCCAGTGGCTGATACCGGCTCTGCGCAAGCTTGGCATGACCGAAGCCAAGCACCACCTGTCAACGCGCTCACTGGCCAGCCTGCAAGTGCTGTACTTCGAGGAAACCGTTGAAGAGCAACTCTGGCAACCGACATTTATTTGCGAGCACCCGGTCGAAATCTCGCCCCTGGCGCGCGAGAGCGACCACAAGCCGGGTGTGACCGAGCGCTTTGAGCTCTACATCACCGGGCGCGAATTTGGCAATGGTTTCAGCGAGTTGAACGATGCCGAAGAACAGGCGGCGCGCTTTCAGGCGCAAGTCACCGCCAAAGACAGTGGCGATGACGAAGCCATGTATTACGACCACGACTTTGTCCGCGCGCTCGAATACGGCATGCCGCCCACCGGCGGTTGCGGCGTTGGGATTGACCGGCTGATGATGCTGCTGACCGACAGCGCCAGTATTCGCGATGTGATTCTGTTTCCGGCCCTGCGCCGGGAAGTTTAAAGAAAATTGACCTCTAGCCCCCGTATCCATTGCGCAAGTAGCTATGAATAGTGTAGCATCCAGCCATATCTTGCAACCACTGCGCTACCTGCAGGGCTATCCGGCGGAGACGCTGGCGCAGGTCGAGCAACTGCTACAAGAAGACCGCGTCGCCGACTGGCTTTTAAAAAAGTATCCGCAAGCCCACGCTGTGCGCACCGACCGCGCCCTGTTTGACTACGTGCAGGCACTTAAAGCCGAGCACCTGCGCGGTGCCGATCCCCTGGCCAAGGTGGTTTTTGACAACAAGCTGCAGGTGGTACAGCACGCACTCGGCACCCACACCACCATCGCGCGCGTGCAGGGCAACAAGCTCAAGGCCAAGCGCGAAATCCGCGTGGCATCGCTGTTCAAACATACCCCCATCGAATTTTTGAACATGATCACGGTGCATGAGTTGGCGCACCTGAAAGAGCGTGCCCATGACAAGGCGTTTTACCAACTTTGCAACTACATGGAGCCGCGCTACCACCAGCTTGAATTTGAAGTGCGGGTGTATTTGACGCATCTGGAGGTATCGGGCACGCGCTTGTGGGGCGCGGCGGGGGTGGAAGCGGTTTGAGCCAAGGGCTGCGGGTGGCAGAGGATGGGGAGGTGCCGTCGCTTATCTGAATTAGCCGGTCTGGGCCAGTAGCTGTCGGTCGTCAATGGCCGGTCTGGAGCACTTGAAATTTGCCTGAACAAGATGCCAGAAACCTGACCGTCGCCAGTAACCGCATAGTGCCCTTTCCCGACAGCCAGACTATTGAAATGCCCGCCCGATACCTGTCGTTGACACCCAAATGAAATTTTTATCGGGTTCAATCTGGTCTACCGTAAATCTGCCTTTGAATTGACCAAGACCGATGCCCATTTCTGACTTCGAAGGCTGGAAAGTCTGAGAAGGGTCAACTGGACACCTTTGGCGCCATGCTGCAGGACGAACTGGACCGGCGCCGCTCGCATTTGACAGAGCGCCAATTCAAACAATCCGGATTTGATGAGCGACTAAGCCTGGCTGACTTTGACTGGCGCTTTAACCCCAAGATAGCGTGCGCCACGCTGGCCTGAGTGCCTACGACCAGAGCTTTGCGCCCGACCTGCCT
>JBBQZI010000042.1:0-17427 GCA_038207855.1 Burkholderiales bacterium | reverse complement strand
GGAAGAGTTCCGCACCGCCATGAAGAGGTAAGCCCCACCGCAAACCCCAGGCGGCGCGGTTTCGGAAAGATCCGCGCCGCTGTTGTTTGTGGGTTCCACCAGGGGGCCGGCGCTAAACTGATCGGCTCTCATGCCAGCCGTTTGGAGACCGCCATGAACGCCCCCGCTGACCTCGCCCACCTCACGCCCGAACTGCGGTTGCGCGAGACCCCAGCAGCGCTGATTGAGGCGCTGCAGATTCGCTTCGGCGCCCAGTGCTCCACCGCACAGGCGGTGCGTGATCAGCACGGGCGCGACGAGTCGGCGTTCACCGTGCCACCGCCAGCCGCCGTGGTGTTTGCACAGAGCACGCAAGATGTGGCCGACGCGGTAAAGCTCGCCGCTGCGCACCGCGTTCCGGTGATTCCGTTCGGCGTCGGCTCCTCGCTGGAGGGCCATTTGCTGGCGGTGCAAGGCGGCATCAGCATCGATGTGAGCCGCATGAACCGGGTACTCGCGGTTCAGGCCGAAGACCTCACCGTGACGGTGCAAGCCGGGGTGACGCGCATGGCGGTCAACGCGGCAGTGAAAAGCGAAGGGCTGTTCTTTCCCATCGACCCCGGGGCCGACGCGTCCATCGGCGGCATGGCCGCCACCCGTGCCAGCGGCACCAACGCGGTGCGCTACGGCACCATGCGCGAAAACGTGCTGGCACTCGAAGTCGTCACCGCGCAGGGCGACATCATTCGCACCGGCACCCGCGCCAAAAAGTCCAGCGCTGGTTACGACCTGACCCGCTTGATGGTGGGCAGTGAGGGCACACTGGGCGTGATCACCGAAGTGACCGTCAAGCTCTTCCCGCTGCCCGAGGCGGTCATGGCGGCGACCTGCTCGTTCAATACGCTGGCCGATGCGGTCAACACCACCATCCAGATCATCCAGATGGGTGTGCCAATTGCCCGCTGTGAGCTGCTCGATGCCAACACCATCCGCATGGTCAACAAGCATTCGCATCTGACCCTGCGTGAGGGAGCCATGCTGCTGATGGAGTTTCACGGCTCGCCGAGCAGTGTGCAGGAGCAGGTCGAAACGGTGCAAGCAATTGCCACCGAATTTGGCGGCGAAACCTTTGAGTGGGCGCAAACCCCTGAAGAACGTACCCGCCTGTGGACCGCCCGACACAACGCCTACTTTGCCGGCATCCAGTCGCGCCCGGGCTGTAAAGCCATCACCACCGACACCTGCGTGCCAATCTCGCACCTCGCCGATGCGCTGCTCGACTCGGTGACCGAGGCTGAGCAAAGTGGTCTGACCTACTTTCTGGTCGGCCATGTTGGCGATGGCAACTTTCACATGGGCTACCTGATTGACCCCGACAAGCCCGAAGAGCGAGATATTGCCGAGCAACTCAATACGCAACTGGTCAACCGCGCCCTCAAATTGGGCGGTACTTGCACCGGCGAGCACGGTGTCGGGCTGCACAAAATGGATTTTCTGGTGGCTGAGGCAGGCAGCGGTGCCATTGCCATGATGCGTGCCATCAAACAAGCGCTGGACCCCGACAACATCATGAATCCAGGGAAGATATTTGCGATTGAGTAAAGCAGGGCTGCGTCCATTCACTTTGTTACTACTCTTGCATTTGTGATGTAGCTTTGCGGGCGCATGGCCCCTACCATCGTTCTTTTAAGGAAAAACACATGGCCATGGCTCCCAATTTCTTCGGTAAACGCGAACCCTACCCGGCCCCTAGCGGCGCTAGCATTTCGGGTAACACCACCCATCAGCCGAGTCAGTCAACTCAACCCGTTGCCACTCCCAAGGCAGTGCCTGCTGATGCTTCACCAGCACCAGAGGGTGGCAGCAAGCTGACGGTGGGGCCCAACATCAAGCTCAAAGGGGTTGAAATTACCGACTGCGATACGCTGGTTGTCGAAGGAACCGTTGAGGCGACGATGGATTCCCGGGTGATCCAGATTTCCCAACAGGGTGCCTTCAAAGGCTCCGCCGAGATCGACATTGCCGAGATTCACGGCAACTTCGATGGAAACCTGACGGTGCGCCAAAAATTGATCATTTACGCCACCGGCAAAGTCACCGGCAAGGTGAGCTATGGCAAATTGATCATCGAAGAGGGTGGCCAACTGACCGGCGACATCAAGTTTGGCACCATGAATACCGCCACTGTCGGTAGTCGGGAGAAATTGGCGCTACCGGTTGTTTAATGCTTGCAAGCAGCCACGCGGGCAAACCTGCGGTTGACGTAACATTGAGTAAAACTCAATGAACTCAAAAGGGCAGAAGGCAAGGCATGTGGAAAAACCCCGGTACACCGATCCCGATTGATGCCGCGCAATTGGTTCCTGGCTTGTATATATGGCTCAATCTAAGTTGGGAAGAGCACGCCTTCCTGACCAGCCGGATGCTGATCAAGACCGCGCATGACATCGACCTGATTCGCTCGTACAACACCATCGGTCGCCTTTTCTATTACCCCGCGCGCAGCACCAGCCAGCCCAAGCCTGTCATCAAAACCCCGCTGGCCGATGCCGCGGTGGAGACCGCAGCCATGCTGCAATCGGCCCAGCAGTCGGCGCTGACAGCCGAGATCGCGCGCATCGAAAAAAGCAAGAAGGATCAGTTTCGCCTGCAGAAAGATGCCGCCATCCGGGCTGACCGAGCTTGGGAGAAAGCCGCTCGCGCCGCCCGCGAGGGTTTGCTGAACATGGCGCGTTCGCCCAAGACAGCGGGCGAGCAACTGGCGGTGTTGTCGCGCGAAACTGCCGCCACCATCGCTCAGGGTCAGGAGATATTGCTGCACCTGCTAGGCGATAAAAAGGAGCAGGGCCCGCAGTTTCACGCGCTCAACACCATGACGCTGAGCATGCTGGTCGGCAAGAAGGCAGGGTTGTCGGAGACCGAACTCGCTGACCTGGCGCTGGGTGCCTTGGCGCACGATGCCGGCAAGGCGCAAATCCCACAGCAAATACTGAAAACCTGGCCGCGCAAACGGCACGAAGAAGATTTTTATCGCCAGCATGTGCAGTTCAGCGTTGAACTGGCGACCAAATCGGATGCCTTCAGCGCCGGGACACTGGCCATCATTGCCAACCACCATGAAGCGCTGGACGGTTCGGGTTGGCCGCAGGGCAAAAAGGAAATGTCGACGGGAGCGCGCATCCTGGCGCTTGTGGACCGCTATGACCGCCTGTGCTCGCCTGAAGCCATTGGACGCGAGCCGCTGATGCCGGCCGAGGCGCTGGCCACCCTTTTCAAGCACCAAGCCGACAAGGTCGATGGCATCTTGCTGCGCTCGTTGATCAAACTGCTGGGCATTTACCCGCCGGGCACCGTAGTACAACTCAGCGACGAATCGCTGGCGCTGGTGATTTCGCCCGGGCCGCACAGCCTGCAGCCCAAGGTGCTGATTTACTGCCCCGAGATACCCAAGAGCGACGCGCCGATGATTGAGCTGGCGGGCGAGTCAGAGCTGAAAATCATCGAGGCGATCCGCCCGGCTACGTTGCCACCCGAGGTGCTGCAGTGGCTCAACCCGCAGCAGCGGCTGTCGTATTTCTATTCGGTCAACAACGCGCCCTCGGGCGGGGTCTGACGCAGCGCGGTTTTCCGCGCTGTGAGCGAAAAATCAATACCCAGACACTCAACACCACCCTGAAAACGGCCACACCGTAAAAGCAAGGTGTCATGTCAGTAGCCAAAGCATGTCTTTAAGCCATTGCAAATATCCGATCGACGAACCAAACGCTACCCACCACCGCCGCAAGGGTGGCACCCACCTGCTGAGCGGGCACCAGTCCCTGAAGGCCATGCAGGCGTTGCCACGACCACAGTAATGCACCCGCTGCAACTGCCACCGTGAGTTGTGCGAGTTCGATACCGATGTTGAACCCCGCCAGGCTCCACAACCGGCTCGCGGTGTCCAGGCCCAAACCACCCAATGCGTCCGCCAGCCCCAAGCCGTGGATCAGAGCGCAGCCAAACACCAGCCCCAGCCGAATTCCCTGCGGCCACGGCGCGGCACCTGTCGCCACGCGGCGTTGAGACCAGCGGTCAAACAGCACCATGCCGACAATGGTGGCGGCAATGGCGGGTTCAACGATTGCGGGGGAGACCCTCACCACCCCGAAAACGCTGGCCGTCAGCGTGATGGCGTGGCCGACTGTAAACGCCGTCAGCGCCAGGCCGATCTGTCGCAGACCCCAACCCGTAGCCAGCACCACCAGCAGAAACAGCAAGTGATCAAAGCCGCTCAGCACGTGGGTCATGCCTTCTTCAAGGTGGCGGGTGAAGTTACGCCACTCGTTGGGCAGCACGTCGCCTTCGGGGCTGGCTTGGGTCAGCACCAAGCGCTCGGCGTGGGCGCCCTGACTGACGGTGATGGACTGTGATTGCTCGCCGGGCCCGTGGCCGTACAAGCTCAGTCGCAGCCGCAGGCCCGACGGCTCAGCCCCCAGCGCAAAGCGGCCCAGCACGAGAATCTGGGCGGCCGTGTCGGGCTGGCCCGCGTCAGTGTGTGAGGGCTGCAGCATCACCCCTTCCAAGGGCAATGCCGTGCCGTGGTCCAGCAGTTGCACGCCTTGCTGCACCTGTTGCTCAATGCGGGTCGCATGGCGACTCAACTCGGCGTTGGACAGGGTGCCGTCTTGGTCGTCGTCCACCCCTTGAAAGGCCGAGGCAGGCAGCGACAGCACCATGTAGGCACCGTTGTTGACCAAGTTGAGCGTCCCCCGCTGCGCCACCATCAAATGGGCCTGGGCGACGGACAGCCCCCCCAGCCAGAGCAGCAGGGCTCCCAGAATCACCCGGAGCGGGCGCAGCGTGAGTGATGGCACGGGTCAGACTCCGGGGCGGGGGGGCACGGTGGTGCTGGTGCTCACGGACCCCTTCACGCAGCGCTGCAGGAACGGGTAGGTGTCGGTCGCGTAATAGTGGTAGGTGCCATTGGGGAACTCAGGCGTCACACCAGTTCGGCCATTGCACTCGTCGAGGTCGCCGTAGCCGGCCACGTACTCGTAATCTTGCGTGAAGGCGCCCATGGGGTAGAGCGACACCGCCGCCCGATTCGTGCTTGGTGTGGTTTTGAGCCGGTAGCTACCCGTCATGACCTTGACGCCCGAGCTGGCATTGGTGGCCACGCTGTAGCCGTAGCGCGCATAGACGGGGAAGCCGTCAGCGGCCCAGCCGATCAGCGTCATGCGGGTGGTTGAGCCCTTGCTCTGTTGGGTGACAAAGCCTTCGGGCATGCCGTGGTAGTGGTAGGCGCCGTCAGGCTGCACGTGGGCATTGTTGCTGTCGGTGCCGAATTTGAAGCTGCTCTGGCCCAGTGCTTCGACATTCCAGCTGCCGGTGCCGCCGTTGGCCAAATCGCAATTGCTGCCGCTGTCGTTGCAGGTGCCATTGGTGCCCGCATCGACCTTGATGCCGTTGAGCACATAGGCAATCACGCCACGCGGGCCGCCGAGTTGGGTGGCGGTGGTGGTCAACGTGGGGGTCAGTGTGAGGCTTGCCGTCACCACTTGAGCGCTGATAGTGTTGGGGTTGTCGGCATTGGGGAAGGTGCCCACCGCGTGGTCAGGAATGCCATTGGCCGACAACGCACGGGCCGTGGTGCTGCATGACCAACTGGCGGTACTGGTGTTGTTGACGGATGCCGAGCTGTTGAAGCCGCTGTAGGCGTAATCGCACCCAGCCACGGATGAGGCAGTCGTCGCTGTGGTGGTATCTGCTGTAGTGGTATCTGCTGTGGTGGTATCTGCTGTGGTGGACGTTGAGGCTGTGGTGGCATCGCTTCCGCCGCCGCAGGCCGACAGCGCACCAGCCACAACCAGACCCATGAGCCCCAAGGCCGCGGTAGGGAAAAGGCCCGGACGGGACACTGCGTGTGTGAGATGTTTCATGATTTGTTACCTATTGGGTATCAGTTGCCGGATGGCGCACCTTTTGGGCGACAGGCTAGCGGCCGGCCTTCGGGGGCTTGGCAGGTGCCGCTGACCGCTCCGCGCTGGCCGGTGAAGCTGCACGCGTCACCGGATTTCGCCGTCTTGCACGCAGTCAGTGCTTCGGCAGGCGCGCCCGCAGGTGGGCCGCCGTTGCCCCCACCGCTCGGCCCCTGTGCCATGGCACCGGCTGAGAGGCAAACCAATGCCAGTGACAGCAGGACGCGACCAGCTTGACGTACGCGTGGCGTTTGAACAGAAGAGATTTGCATAAGGAAGCTCCTTTAAAACCTGCAGTTTGATCGGCAAATGTGGAAGAACTACGCGCAGGTCTCCATCGGTTCTCCACAATTCACCGGCACACTACGGCCCTGCATGCGATCTCGACTGGCTTACACACTGACCTTTTGGCTGCTCAGCGCCGTGGCGCTGAGCGTGTTGGCCCTGGGCGGCGTAACTGCCTGGAATCTGCGCCAGGGATTCAGCGCCTATTTACAAGCGCGCGACGTGGAGCGGCTGGACAAATTCGTCGCACTGGTGGCAACGCGCCTAGAGGGCCAACTGGGCTCCAGTGCCGCCGCAGCACTTAAGCCTGCCAACCGCATCGACATGCTCGCCGTGTTGCGTGAGCTCGATATTCAAGAGGGCAATGCGTTTACGCCGCAGGCTGAGCCGCGTAGGCCTGGACCAGGCGCAGCGCCGCCGGGTGACTGGCTGCCGCCACGCGACAGGCTGCCCCCGCCCCCCATGCGCAGCGATGGTTTTGGCGCACGCGTGAGCCTGCTGCGACCCGATGGTCAGCACTGGATCGGTCCGATGTTGGAAGCCGGGGATGCGGATCTGGTCGAGCGCCCGGTCATCGTACAGGGCGCGGTGGTAGCGCTGGCTCGCTTGCGGCCACGTGAACGCGCACCCGAAGCGCAGGAAACCCAGTTTCTGCAGAACCAGTACACCGGCATCCTGATCGTCGCAACAGTCTTGCTGCTGCTGGCTGCCGCAGTGGCAACCTGGCTGGCCCGCCAGTGGGTGCGACCCTTGGCCGCAGTGCAGGCGGCCACGGCACGCATCGCCCACGGCGAGCTGAATGTGCGCATTTCGATCGAGCGCAGCGACGAAATCGGTGACGTGATGCGCAACGTCAACGCCATGACGGAGAGTCTGCAGCGCATCGAGGGTGCCCGTCGGCGCTGGCTGGCCGATTTGTCGCACGAGTTGCGCACCCCCTTGACGGTGTTGCGCGGCGAAATTGAAGCGCTGGTGGATGGTGTTCGACCGCTCAGCGCCAGCGCCATGATCTCGCTACGCGAAGACGTGTTGCAACTCGGGCGCTTGGTAGAAGACCTGCATCTACTGGCCATGGCCGATTTGAGCGCGCTACCGTGCCACTTTGGCCAGGCCGATGCCCCTCAAATTGTGGCTCGGGTGCTGGGCCGTTACGCAGCGCTGGCACTCACAGCCGACCTCACCCTATGCGGGCCTGAGGTCAATACATCGCCCATGCCGGTGCACTGGGATGCCGCCCGCATCGAACAGGTGCTGGGCAACCTGCTGCAAAACAGCCTGCGCTACACGGACGCCCCCGGCCGGGTCGAGGTGGTTTGTCGGCGGGTGCGCGACCGGGTTGTGCTGACGGTGGATGACAGCGCTCCGGGCGTGGCCCACGCCGACTTGGACCGTTTGTTTGACCCCTTGTACCGCGCCGACGCCGCGCGCAGTCGAGAAAAAGGCGGCAGCGGGTTGGGGCTGGCGATTTGCGCGGCCATCATTCAAGCCCATGGTGGGCGCATCAGCGCCCGTCCGTCCGCGTTGGGAGGGCTGACAATCAGGGTTGAACTGCCCGTTCGGGCGAACCCGGAACACGCATGACCCCCTCTATTGCCGCTCACGTGCTCGTGGTGGAAGACGATGCCAAGATCGCACAACTGTTGCTGGACTATCTCGCCGCCGAAGGCCTGCAGGCGCGCTCGGTGGCCGATGGACGCTTGGCGCTGGACGACATTGGCAAAGCGCGCCCCGCCTTGATCTTGCTCGATCTGATGCTGCCGGGCCTGAGCGGCATTGAGGTGTGCCGCGCTGTGCGCCGCTTCAGTGACGTGCCCATCATCATGCTCACCGCCCGCGTGGACGAAGTGGACCGCCTGCTGGGCCTGGACATTGGCGCCGACGACTACGTCTGCAAGCCGTTCAGCCCGCGCGAAGTCATGGCCCGCGTCAAGGCACAGTTGCGGCGCGCCACTGGCCAGTTGATGGTGGCAGCGCCGCCCTGGCAGATTGATGACGACAAACTCCACGTCGCGTGGAAAGGTGTCTGGCTTAACTTGACCGTGCTCGAATTTCGAATGCTGCGCATGCTGCTGCGACAACCAGGACGCGTGTTTTCACGGGCACAGTTGCTCGACAACATGCGCCCCGACGAGCACGATGTGAGTGACCGTGCGATTGATAGCCATATCAAAAATCTACGCCGAAAAATTCAACTCAGCGATCCGGGGTTCGACTGCATCACCTCGGTGTATGGCGTTGGCTACTGTTTTGATGCGCCGACCCTGCCACAAATCGACCACTAAACAAGCACCAGCTGAAGCGGGTTGGCTCAAACGTCCGCCGCTCGCAACAGGCCTGCGGCATCGTTCATGATGCGGGTGGCCTCAATCAGAATGATGTCCTTGACGGTCTTCTTCGCGTTTTCGGCGCGCAGTTCATCGGTGAGACTGCGCTCGCCAGGCAACAAACCGTCATACAGCGCGATGCTGCTGGACGCCGGCGCTGCTGCGGCAGTGGCTTCGCCTGGTTCGACGCTGCCGTGTTGCGGCGCGGCCTGGCGGGCAGCCAACCGCGCCTGCCTTAGCTGTCGCTCTTGGCGCCGTTCGGTTTCATTCAACGAGATGTCCTTCTTGTCGCGTTGCTGCTTGAGCGCTTCGATGTCGTCACGCAGGTTATTGAAGTCGGTGTCGTGCCGGATGCGCAGCGCATGTTTTTCAGCTAGCACCGGTAGCACGGACTTCAGGCTCGTGCTGGGCGCGTTGTAGACCGCTTTGATCATGGTCCAGGGTAGCGCGTTGCCAAAGTCTGACTCGCCAGACGTTCCGTCGTCAAACAAGCCGGGAAACCCGATGTCGGGCACCACGCCTTTGAGCTGGGTGGTGCCGCCGTTGACGCGAAAGAACTGGGCAACCGTCATCTTCAGTTCGCCCAGTTGTGCCTTGTCGTCTTTCGCGAGTTCATCCAGATCGACCATGGACTGGACCGTCCCCTTGCCAAAGCTGGACTGCCCCATGATGACACCGCGGCCATAGTCCTGAATAGCGGCTGCAAATATTTCGGACGCGGACGCTGAGCGCTTGTTGATCAATACACCCAGTGGCCCCGACCACATGACGCTGGCCTGGCTGTCCCAACCAACCGAGATATTGCCCGCCGCATTGCGCTGTTGCACCACGGGAAGTTTGCCAATAAACAGGCTGGTGAGATCGATGGCTTGTGTCAAGGAGCCCCCGCCGTTGTCGCGCAAATCGACCAGAACGCCATCCACCTTGCTGGCCTTGAACTCCGACAACAGGCGCTGCACGTCGCGGGTGGCGCTCTTGTAATTCGTGTCACCGGCCTGCTTGGCAGCAAAATCCTCATAAAACGAGGCCAGCGTGATGACCCCGATGCGGCGTGTCACCCCACCGTTTGACAGGGTTTCAATGGATGACTTGGCGGCTTGCGCCTCCAGGCCAATGGCTTGGCGTGTGAGGGCGATGATTTTTTGCGGCCCGTCTGCCCCGGCGTTTGCAGGCAGGATCGCCAGCTTGACCACGGTGCCTTGCGGGCCGCGAATGAGCGCAATCAAGTCGTCGGGCCGCCAGCCGACCACATCGATCATCTTGCCAGTCTCACCTTGGGCCACACCCACAATCCGGTCGCCCACCTTGAGTTGCCCCGAGAGGATGGCTGGCCCACCCACCATCAGCTCCTTGATGGTGGCGAAGTCTTGCGCGTTGGAAATCTCCGCGCCAATGCCCACCAGTGACAGGCGCATCGTGATGTCGAATTCCTCTGCGGCTCTGGGGCCCATGTAGTTGGTGTGGGGTTCGATCGACATCGTGTAGGCGTTCATGAAGGTCTGAAAGACATCGGTACTTTGGGTCTGGTCCAGGCGTTTGAGCACGCGCTCGTAGCGCTTGTCCAGCGTGGCGACGATGCTGGCATCGTCTTTGCCGGCCAGTTTGAGTGACAACCACTCGTTTTTCACCCGTTTGCGCCACAGGTCGTTCAACTCGGTTTGGCTTTGCGGCCACGGTTGCATGTCGCGTGAGGTAGCAAGGCTTTCATCGATCTTGAAATCAAAACTGGTTTTCAGCAGCTCACGGGCATATTGGTAACGTTGCGCCACGCGGTAGTCGTACAGGTTGTAGATCGCAAACGGCACGCTGAGGTCGTCTTGGCGGATCGCCGGGCCGATATTGCTCCGGTCGCCTGCAAACCGGTCCACATCGGCCTGTACAAAAATGATTCTTTCCGAGTCCAGCGATTTGAGGTAGCGGTCGAAAATTTTCTCTGACAAGGCCTGATCCAGCGGCACCGCCTTGTAGTGGTAGCGGGAAAGAATGTCCGCAGCCATATGCGCCGCCCTGACCTCCTGCTTGGTCGGCTTGAGCTCCGGGTAGGCGTCTACCGCTGAATCGACGGCGGCGGCTTGCGCCCACGCAGACAGGCTCAGGACAAGCACCAGCAGTATTTTTTTCATGGTTTCGTTCATGGTTGAGCCATTGAGGCAAGGCAGTCAGGTCGCCAAGGCTACCTTTGCCAGGCTAATCTGATGATGTCGGGCGCGTAAAGAAACGTGAAATTGAGGCCTGTGCGGACCGCCGAACGCATTACAAAACCCCTTGCACGGTCTGCGTCAAACGAACTTGATGGTGTGGCTATTTAATAACGAAATTGGCCTCTAGCCCTTTTGCGTATTGCGTAAGCAGCTATACATAAAGAAGCAACCATGCCTTAAAGCACCTACAGGCCTACCAACTTCTTGGCATCTGCCATGTCGGAATGCTCGAACGCCAGCTTGAACTGGTCAAGTTCGAGCGTCGTCATTCCGACATCCGCAGACTGCCCCACAGCTCTTGAGCATCAATCACATAGTTCGCACAGACCCCTTTCATCACCGCGAGCACCTCGGTGTAAGCATGGTCAGCTTGTCGACTCGACTGGAGCAGCGTAGCGCCTGATAGGTCGGGGATGCGCGCGGCGTTGATGCCCGCTAAGCTTGCTGTTTGTCTTGCAAGAGTCGCTCCGGTAAGCACGCTTGCGAGCCATAAGCGCTCTTAAAAGAGCATTTGTTGCCAATACCGTCGGATATGCATTCACAACACATCGGCCTGACGCAGCGCCGTGTTCAGCGCCAACGCCACCGCCAGACAGCCGGGTGTTGTCTGGCCCCGAGATCAAAGAATCTTGTTAGAACGACGCCAGACGCCCATCAACTCGGCTTCTTTGATCAATTGCTCACGAAAATCTGGATGCGCAATGTTGATCAGTGCCTCAGCGCGCTGCCAGGTTGACTTGGCCTTCATCTGCACACAGCCAAATTCGGTCACCACGTAATGCACCAGCGAGCGTGGGCAGGTAACGATTGTTCCGGCTGAAAAGGTCGGCACGATCCTGGAAGCCAGCGTTCCATCTTTCTTCTTGTAAGTAGAGTTGACACAAATGAGGCCTTTGCCACCGTCGGATTTGTAAGCACCCAGGATGAAATCAAGTTGGCCACCGGTGCCGGATATCTGGCGTGATCCTGAGGCTTCGCTGGCGACCTGGGTAAACAGGTCGATCTCGATTGCATTGTTGATGGCCACCACCTTGGGGTTACGGCCAATGACGCATGGGTCGTTGGTGTAAGAGGCTGGAAAGATGGCGGCAACCGGATTGTTATCAAGAAAATCGTAGAGTTTTTGCGAACCCATGGCGAAGGTGTAAACCATTTTTTCACGGTCAATGGCTTTGTGCTTTCCGGTGATGCGGCCGGCCTCGTACATGTCAACGTACGAGTCGGCCAGCATCTCGGTGTGGACACCGAGATCTTTCAAGTCGCTGCTCGCAATCATTGCGCCAACGATGTTAGGCAGTGCGCCAATGCCGAGTTGAATCGTCGAGCCATCTTCGAGCAGTTCCATGACGTACTGCGCAATGCGCGTGTCGGCTTCACCGGCCAGTGTGGCCGGCAATTGAAGCAGCGGACTGTTCGGCCCCTCGACCACCATGTCGACTTGGGAGATATGAATGCCCTCATCAAGGCCGCCCAGGCATCGCGGGGTCTTGGTGTTGACCTCGACGACGACTTTTTTGGCCTTGCGCAGGTAGGCTGGCGTCATCGAGCAACTGGTCGAGAAATTAAAGAATCCGTTGGCATCCATCGGGGTTACCTGCGCCACTGCAACATCCGGCTCTTCGTACAAGCTCACGTTCTGCGGCCCCTGGTGATAACAAAGAGGAATGTAGCTGGCCAAACCCTGCTCGGCCTTTTTGCGACCCAGGCCTGAAAAATGCCAGTCGTTCCAAATGAATGACTCCCGGTCTGGATCGGCTTCGACACACTTCAGCGGCTTGACGCGGGTCGTGGTGATCAGAATCACGTCCTTGAGCATGTTCTTGCGCAACGCCAGGGCAGCGTCCACCGCTTCCACGTTTTGCACGAATTCGCCCATGAAGACGACATCTCCCGATTTGACGATGGCTGCGGCCGCCTCGGCGGATGCGACTTTTTCTTGATATTGGTTCTGTATGCGTGTTTTCATAGCGAAGTCTGCTGGGTTGAATTGGAATGCGTTAGGCCTTGGCGGGACCCTTGCGAATGAAACCCATTGGGGCTCCAAGCGGCAAGATGGCCCGACCAAAATAACTGTTCAGGAACACAGCTCCTGCGCAGTAGAAACCTAACAAGGAGACACCCAACTCAGCCCAGGCCGCAAGCATGCCAAAGAACTCCGGGTAGATGCCAAAAATGGAGAGCGCCAACGAGGGAAGCAAGATGTTGATCAATATCAGGATGGCGCCAAAAACTTTGTTCGCTTCAAAAGCCGCGACCATGATGAAAAGGGAAAAGATGAAATACCCGATGCAGGCGACACCGAGTTGCCTTGGGTCGGCCTTGGTGACATCAATCGGTCCAAACCAACCCAGACCAATGGCCCAATGCATGGCAACTGCCGTCCAGAATAGCCCATAGGCACCCAGCACAATAGCGCCAAAGTAGTTGTTTTTCTTGAAGTCGATGGTGGAGGCCCAGATTTGAGCGATGGACCCCAAAAATAGCGTCCAAGGTATCAAATAGACCACCCCATTGGTCCAATGCATCTTGGCTGACGCTGCCACGAGGGTGACCATTGCCAGCCCGAAAACGCCCAGCGCTGTGGGGTCGGACATGACAATCTTGGTTTCGGTGATCGGTTGTTGCATCGCTAACTTTCTATAGGCTGATCAAAAGGCAAAGGTTTCTATGACAAGGCGCGCGCGCTGCCTTAAAACATGTCAGGCGACATGCTGTTGACGGTTTTGCCAGACAGCACCACCGAAGTGGCCAGCGCATCGGCCTGGGGCAGAAGGGCTTGCGCATAAAACAGGGCGCTGGCCAGCTTGGCACCATAAAAGCGGGGATCTGAATCCATCTTGTCAATCGCCACCATCATGGCCCGTGCCATTTGCCAGCCACTGAGCACCACACCGGCCAGTTGCAGATAATTAACCGCACCCGCGTAGACGGCCAGGGTTTCTGTCTTGGCGTTGGCAACCACGTAATCAATCGTGCGCTCCAGGGACAGTCGCCCGGCCTCAAGCGCCGCACGCATCACGCCACAGGCCTCGTCGTTATGCGCAGCCAAATCCTGTTCAGTGGCGGCAATCTGGGCGCATAGCGCTTTGGCGACCTGACCCTTGTCACGCACGGTTTTGCGGCCAACCAGATCATTGGCTTGAATGGCCGTTGTGCCTTCATAAATGGTCAGAATGCGGGCATCGCGGTAATGCTGCGCCGCACCGGTTTCCTCAATAAAACCCATGCCGCCGTGAATCTGAAGCCCAAGGCTCGCCACGTCGATCGACATCTCGGTCGAAAAGCCCTTCACAATCGGAACAAGGTAGTCATACATTGCCTGGCTGTCGCGACGGGCTTCGGCATCGGTGCTGAAATGAGCGACATCGCTGGCAGCCGCCGCCACGTAGGCGAAGGCTCGTGCGCCTTCAATGGTAGCCCGCATGGTGAGCAACACGCGCTTGACATCGGGGTGATTGATGATGGCCACAGGCCCTGGCGAGCCCGCAAGATCACGGCACTGAACCCGGTCATTGGCGTAGCCAACGGCTTTTTGGTAGGCCCGGTCAGCAATCGAAATGCCTTGCATGCCAACCGCAAAGCGCGCCGCGTTCATCATGATGAACATGTACTCCAGCCCACGATTGACTTCGCCGACCAGTTCCCCAATGGCGCCGCCGTGGTCGCCAAACTGCAACACCGTGGTCGGGCTGGCCTTGATGCCGAGCTTGTGCTCGATCGACACGCACCAGGCATCGTTGCGCGCGCCCAGTGAGCCGTCGGCATTGACCAAAAATTTCGGCACCACAAACAGCGAAATCCCTTTGACCCCCTCTGGCGCATCGGGCAAGCGGGCCAACACCAGGTGGACGATGTTCTCGGCCATGTCATGTTCACCGTAGGTAATGAAAATCTTGGTGCCAAAAACCTTGTAAGTGCCATCCGGCTGTGGCTCGGCACGGGTGCGTACCGCCGCCAGATCGGAGCCGGCCTGCGGTTCCGTCAGGTTCATGGTGCCGGTCCATTCGGCGGAAATCAACTTGGCGGCATATTTGTTGCGCAAATCATCGCTGGCGGCGGTCAGCAGCGCTTCGATGGCACCGTCGGTGAGCATCGGACACAACGCAAATGACAGGCTTGACGCATGCAACATCTCGGTGCAAGCGGTGGCAATCAGCTTGGGCAAACCCTGTCCGCCGTATTCAGTCGGATGGCTCACGCCCTGCCAACCACCGTTCGCAAATTGGACGAAGGCTTCCTTGAAACCCGGGGTGGTGGTAACCACACCGTCTTTGAACGACGACGGGTTTTTATCGCCCTCCCAGTTCAAAGGGGCCACGACATCTTCGCAAAACCGGGCGGATTCTTCCAGTACCGCCTGGGCGGTCTCAATGCCGTAATCCTCAAAGCCCGGTAGCGCCATATTCTTCTGTATTCCGGCCAACGCCTCCATGACAAACAACATCTCTTTAACTGGCGCGTGGTAGCTCATTTGATTCTCCTGATGAAATGCTCAGGTACACCGACCTGGCGCGATACGATGGATTGATTGGGGCGCGATCTTCACCGAAAATGTTTGCACCAATATGTGTCAAATGTGACGAATGTTTGCACCCACGGTCAGGTATCGGCAGACTTCTAAAATAGCTGTCAGGCGGTCGTTTTTGATTGCAGGAGATTGCGTTGAGTTCGTCACCCCATACCGACCACACCAGTCCGTTTGAGGGCCAGCAGGCCCTGTATACCGGGCTTAACCTGGTTGACCAGGGATTTGCCCTGATAGACGAGGATTTGCGCTTGGTGGCCTGGAACGCCACGTTTTTGCGCATGCTGGATTTTTCTGACAACTTGGTCGAAGTCGGCACCCCGTTTGAGTCTGTCATACGCTACAACGCAGCGCGCAACGAATATGGCGATGGCGATGTCGAGCTGCAAATCCGCCAACGCCTGGACGCTGCGCGTTCATTTCAACCGTACGCCATCGAGCATGTCAGGTCGAATGGCACCGTGTTGCGGATTCATGGCGTGCCGGTGCCAGGTCATGGTTTCCTGAACCTGTATTCCGATGTGACCGCGCAGCGCAACGCTGAAAAGCTGGCGCGCGATCTGAACACCCTGCTGGAGTCCCGCGTGGCAGAACGCACCGTAGAGCTGCGGCGCAGCGAGGCGCAAATGCGCCTGATCACCGATTCGATCCCGGCACTGATCGCCTACTTTGACCAACATCGCATCTACAGCTATATCAATCGCGGTTATCAGGATTGGTTTGGACTTGATCCAAGCCAGCCGCAGCTGGTCAGCACCAGGGACTACCTGGGGCTGGAAACGTATAGCCAAATCCAGCCCAATGTGACGCAGGCCCTGCAGGGCAAACCGGCAACATTTGAGTACAACATTCGCACCATCGACGGCCGAACGCTGATGGCCCGCACCACGTTGATTCCGGAAATAGAGCCTGATGGAACCGTGATTGGCTGCTTTGAACTGACTTTCGACATCACCGAAGCGCACCGTGCCCAGGAACTACTGGTGCAGGCGCAGAAAATGGAAGCCCTGGGACAGCTCACCGGCGGTCTGGCGCACGACTTCAACAATATTCTCATGATCGTGCTTGGCAATTTGACGGCACTGTCCGAACAAGCATCATCGCAGGCCCAAGTGACCGAATTTATCAACCCAGCGATCGACGCAGCGCGCCGGGGTTCGAAACTTATTCGCGGTCTACTCTCGTTTTCACGCAAGCAGCCGATCGAAGCCCACACCCTGGACTTGAACCCATTGATCACGGGAATAGAAGAACTGGTCGGTCAAACCTTACCCGCCACGCTGAACTTTGTTACTGAAGTAGGGGACACGCCGACCCTTGTCTCAGTCGATCCGCAGCAACTGCAAAACTCCCTCCTCAACCTGATACTCAACGCGCGTGATGCTACTGATGGCAAGGGCACTATCCATTTGCGCTGCACGATGCAAATGATGGATGCCCACAATGCGGCCCAGGTCGGGTTGATGCCCGGTGCCTACGCTTGTCTGCGCGTGGATGACAACGGTTGCGGCATGGACACCGCCACCCGGGCGCGCGTGTTCGAACCCTTCTTCACCACCAAGCCGGTCGGTCGCGGCACCGGACTGGGCATGTCGATGGTGTATGGGTTTGCCCACCAAAGCGGTGGCAGCGTTGACATCCAGAGTACGCCCGGCACGGGCACCAGTGTCAGCATCTGGCTGCCAGTGGTCACGCCTGATGCCGGCGTGGTCACTGGTGGTGTGTTGGTGAATAACGCAAATGTTGCCGAGATGGGACTTGCATTGTTAGTCGATGATGACCTCGGCGTGCGCCAGACCGTCAGGCGCCTGTTGCTTGACCTGGGTTACTCCGTGCTGGAAGCAGAAAACGGCACCGAGGCGATGGAAATCCTGGACCAGACCCCTCAGATCCGGCTGCTGTTGTCAGACATTGTCATGCCCGGCGAGGTTGACGGTCGCCAACTCGCTCGCCACGCTATCAATAGTGGCCGGGTCGAACACATCCTGCTGATGAGCGGCTACGCGGCTGAGGCTGAGCAGCCGCTGGAGGTTCCGCTGCTCGCCAAACCTTTTAGCAAAGCCGGGTTGTTGGCGGCGTTACAGGAGGCCGGCGCATGAGCCGGCGCACGGTCTACCCGCAAGCTGGTGCTGCGCGCCAGCTGATTTATGTGGTCG
>JBBQZI010000041.1:0-17444 GCA_038207855.1 Burkholderiales bacterium | reverse complement strand
GCCGCCGACCAGCTCAGCCTGACCGTGAGCGACGGCACCGCCACCACCACCGCCGTGCCGTTTGTGGTGACCGTGACGCGGGTGAACGACGCACCCACGCTGACGGCCACTGCGGCCAACCCCACCTTCACCGAGGCCGCTACGCCCGTCCCGGTGGCGCTGTACACCGCAGCCACCGCCACCACTGGCGACACGCTGGGCACGGCGCAAAAGCTGACCAGCTTGACGATTACCGTCAGCAACGTGGTCGATGGCAACAAGGAAATGCTGTTGGTCAACGGTGCCAACGCCATCGAACTGTCTGGCACCACCCCATCGGGCACCGTGGGCCAAGTCAACGGCACCAACCTGACCTACACCGTCAGCAAGTCCGGCACCACCACCACCGTCACCTTCACGCACGCTGGCCTGACCGAGCCCCAGCTCAAAGCGCTGGTCGAAAGCCTGCAATACCAAAACACCAGCACCGACCCCACCGCCGGTGCACGCGCGGTCAACATCACCCAGCTCAAAGACAGCGGCGGCGGCACGCTGCCCAACCTGGACACCGCTTACCTCAGCGTGGGCAGCACCGTCACGGTGAGCGTGATCGACACGCCACCCACGCTGACGACGGGCGCGGGCTTTACGGGCTTTACCGTGCTCGAAGGTGGCTCGTTTGTGCTGTCAGCCACGCAGTTGGTCGCTGCGGATGCCGACACCCCGCTGGCCAACTTGGTTTACAAGCTGACCACCGCGCCTGCGGCCGGGCTGCTGTACATCGACAACAACGCCAACGCCGTCATCGACAGTGGCGAAACCACGCTGGCCCTCAACAGCACCTTCACCCAGATGGAGCTGACCAGCGGCAAGGTGCGCTACCAGCACGACGGCTCGGAGAGTGCAGATTCGCTGGCCTTCTCGGTCAGCGACGGCACGACTTCTTCAAGCCCGGCGACAGTGGCTGTAGCGCGCACCGCTGTCAACGACGCACCCACGCTGGCGGGCCTGGACGGCGATGTGCTGACTTACCCACCGGCCAGCGCGGCCATGCTGATAGACGTGGGCAGCAACGCCACCGTGACCGACCCGGACTCTGCCAACTTTGACACTGGTGTCCTGCGCACCAGCATCTACTTCAACGGCAACGCCAGCAAAGACGTGCTGAGCATCAAAAACGTGGGCACGGCTGCGGGCCAAATTGGGGTCAGCGGTGCCACTGTCAGTTATGAAGGCACGCCCATTGGCACCGTGGCTGGTGGCAGCAGCGGTGCCGACTTGGTCGTCACCCTGAACACCAGCGCCAACAAAGCCGCCACAGAGGCGCTGATTCACGCGCTGCAGTTCTACAACAGCGAGGCGGCGCCCACCGTCAACTCGCGCGGCATCCGCATCAGCCTGTCAGATGGCGACGGCGGCACCTCGCTGGCCAGCCAAGTGCAGGTCAACATCCCGGTGGGTGGCCCGACGTTCCTGAGCGGCAGTGGCTTCTATGTGTCAGAGAACACCAGCCTGGTCACCGTCATGGCCGCGACGGAAAGTGACTCGGCCAAGCTGCCCATCATCTACAGCATCAGTCCCATAGGGGGAGCCAACAACGTGGATGCGGCCAAGTTCACCATCGATGCCAGCAACGGCACGCTCAGCTTCATTGCCGCGCCTGACTTTGATCTGCCCGCCGACACCGGGGGTGACAACGTCTACAACGTGGTGGTGCGTGCGAGCAACAGCGAGCTGGCCTTCACCGAAGCCGCGTTGGCGGTGAACGTGGTCAACGTGGTGAACGAATCTGGCCCCGCCCCAGGCGACACCACACCGCCTGCGTTTGGCTTTGCCACGGTCAACGGCAGCACCCTGGTGATGACCTACACCGATGCGGCCAACAACCTCGATGCCACCAACGTGCCACCCACCACAGCCTTTGCCGTCAGCGGCAACACGGTGACGGCGGTAACAGTCAACGCCACGGCCAAAACCGTGACGCTGACTTTGGGCACAGCGGTGACAGGTGGCGCCGCCGTGACCGTGGCCTACACCGACCCGAGCGCTGGCAACGATCCGGCCGCGCTTCAGGATGCAGCCGGTAACGATGCCCTCACCCTGGCAGCCACGGCCGTGACCAACCTAACGCCAACGCCTACGCCTACGCCTACGCCTACGCCTACGCCTACGCCTACGCCTACGCCTACGCCTACGCCTACGCCCACGCCCACGCCCACGCCAACACCAACACCAACACCAACACCAACACCAACACCAACACCAACACCAACACCAACGCCGACACCTGCACCTGGCACGCTGCCCACGGCCACGCAAGAGGACGCGGCGCCAGGTCTAGCGACGGGCACAGGCGGTGTGGCGGTTGCGGGTGACAGCAATGGTGATGGCATCAAGGACAGCGTGCAGACGGCCGTGGCCTCCGCACCGTTTCTCAACACGCCCACCGCGGTGTCCAACCCCGCAGATGCGATGCCGGTCTACGTAACCTTGGTTGCCGACTCCCTGGCGGGCAAGATCGACCCCGATGCCAACTCCGCCCTGGTTGTCAGCTTCACCCAAAAGGATGCGCCGGCCAACTTGACCGACATGATGAACATGCCCCTGGGCCTGTTTACCTTCACCGCCAGCGTGGGCACCACGGGAGTGGCCGGAATCGGCATTACCGAAACCTTCAGCCTCTACGTGGACCCAAGCACTGGCGCCAACGGCTTCTGGGTGCAAAACGCCGACCAGGTGTGGTGCAACCTGGCCAGCCCCGCTTATGGGGGCAAGGTGGTCTTTGAGGGTGGCAAGCTGCGCCTGGACTTCCAGCTGGTGGATGGTGGCGAGTTTGACGTTGACGGCGTCGCCAACGGCAGTGTGGTCAACCTGGGTGCTCCAGGCAACATGCCGCTGTCGCTGGTGGGCCTTGTCCAGCACGTGCCAGAAGGCGCTTTCTGGTTCTAAGGCCAAGGGCCGCAGACCATAGACCCAGTTCATTCCACACTACATTCACTTTTTTTGATTTAAAAACATGAACCACATTCGCACACTTCAAGCACTCGCAGCTGCCACATTAGTCCTTAGTCTGGCGGCTTGCGGCGGAGGCAGCAGCGGAGGCTCCGACCCGGCTTCGCCAACGCCAACGCCAACGCCAACGCCAACGCCAACGCCAACGCCGACACCGACACCGACACCGACACCAACACCAACACCAACGCCAACGCCAACGCCGGCATTGCTGCAAGGCATCTGGCAAAGTGCGCCTGGTGCAGCGGCAACCACTTCAGCCATCGTGTTGCCTGACGGCGCGCTGTGGTCAGTCGTCACCAGCGGTGTCACCACCCGGCTCATCAAGGCCAGCTTGGCCGTGCAGGGCAGCAGCTTTGCGGGCAGCGGCAAGAGCTTTACCCTGGGCACCACTGCGGTGGACAGCAGCATCACAGCCACCGCCAGTGTGGTGGAAAAATCCACTTTAAGCGGCAACATTGCCAGCGCAACAGCGGGTTTGAGTGAGCCCTTTGCACTGGCTTACCAAAGCCGCTATGACACAGCCGCAGCGCTGGCTGACTTTGCCGGTAGCTGGAAAGCGACTCTGGGGCCAGGCACGGTGAACTGGACTATCGGTGCCAGCGGCAACTTGAGCGGTACGCGCACCACCGGCTGCACTTACACCGGGCAAATCAGCCTGCGCACCGAGCGCAAGGCAGTGACAGACGCAGCGGTGCTTGAGGATTGCGCTGGAGCCAAGACCCAATTCAACGGCGTGGCCGTCAAAACTGCTGACGGCAAGGCGATCACGCTGTTGATGACCACAGCTGGTGACGCGCAAGCGGTGCTGCTGGCTCTGCAATAGGGAGCGGGCCAGCCTTACCTCTGCTTACATGCAATAGCACGCGGCAGGCCTAGAATGGTCGGATGAAAAAAACGATTCCACTCTTGGGGATTCTCCTTGCGCTGTCAGCGCTTCACAGCACCAGCGTAGCTGCCGATGTAGGTGTCTCGGTGAATATCTTCCAACCCGGGTTTTATGGCCGCATTGACATTGGGCGCGTGCCGTCACCGGTGCTGATTTATCCGCAACCGATCATCATCGAACAACACCCGGTGACGATCGTGCGCCAGCCGATTTACCTGCGCGTGCCTCCGGGCCACGAAAAGCACTGGGACAAGAACTGCTACCGCTACAACGCCTGCGGCCAACCGGTCTATTTTGTGCAGGACAACTGGTACCGCGAGGTCTACGCGCCGCGCTACTACGGCGCGCCTGGGGGACGAGATGATCGTCGCGATGAGCGCCGCGACAAGGGCAAAAAAGACAAGAAGATCAAAAAAGGCCACGGCGAACACTGAGGCCACCGGCCCGATCAAGCGCTGCTAAAACCTGCCAGTCTGCTTGAATTGTTCGGTAGCCGCTACCAGCGCGCTGGCAATACCGGGCTCAAAAGCGGCGTGACCCGCATCTTCGATCATTTCAAAACTGGCTTCAGGCCAGGCTTGGTGCAGCCGCCAAGCTGATAGCGCCGGGCAGACCACATCGTAACGACCCTGAATGATGATGGCCGGCAGGTGGCGAATGCGATCCACGTTGCGGATCAGCTGGTCGTCGGTGAAAAACGCGTTGTGGCGAAAGTAGTGCGCTTCCAGCCGCCCAACGCCCAGCGCCACCGCGTCCGAGCCAAATTCATCCGCCACTTCGGGGTGTGGCAACAGGTGCAGGCAACTGCCCTCGTAACGACTCCAGGCGCGCGCCGCCTGCAAGTTTTGTACTGGATCGTCGCTGAACAAGCGCTTGACATAGGCTTGCAGCAGGTCACCTCGCTCGTCCTCGGGAATGTCGACCACAAACTGCGCGTGTTCCTTTGGAAAAAACCACTTGATGCCGTTCAGAAACCAGTCAATTTCCGGCTGGGTGCACAAAAAGATGCCACGCAACACAAAGCCAGTGCAGCACTCGGGGTGGGCCTGGCCGTAAGCGAGCGCCAGTGTGGAGCCCCAGGAGCCACCAAACACCAGCCACTCGTCAATGCCCATCAGTTGGCGAAGGCGTTCAATGTCTTCAATCAACAACTGCGTGGTGTTTTGACGGTATTCCCCCAGCGGCGTGGACTGGCCCGCACCGCGTTGGTCAAACAGCACGATGCGGTAATACGTCGGGTCAAAAAACTGCCTATGTTTGGGCGACAAGCCCGCGCCCGGCCCGCCGTGCAAAAACAGCACAGGCACGCCATTCGGGTTGCCGCATTCTTCCCAGTACAGGGTATGCAGGTCGTCCACTGGCAGTTTGCCGCTACGGTAGGGCTCAATAGGTGGGTAGACGCAATGTTCTGGGGATACGACAGGGGCTTGATTCACAGACTTCTCCAATAAGCTAACAATGACACTGTAAACCGGTGGGCATGACATCGCGTTTGATTGGTCAATTAAACATATAGCCATGTCGATCAAAACTGTTCAGCAAAAAATATTTTTTGGCCCAAAAGCAGTTCGTCATGGCCAAGGTGGAAGTAGACCACTCGATCCATTGCCAGGCGCAGCTGGCTAACGCGACCGTCTGAGCGTCAACCGGTAAATTACTATAAGTTTTATAGCTATGCACACACTGTTTTATAGGGCTAGCGCCTGATTTCTTATAAATTTTGCTTCATCTATGACAGGGCTGTCAGCCGGGCACCTTGGGTAAGGTCTACAATTTCCTTCCTATCAAACGCAACTGGCTGGCCCTTCGGCCAAGCTGGTTCCAGCAGGAGACCCCCATGCCCCAAACCCCGGCAAGTGCCGCTGAAAAACGCGCCGAGCTGCGCAAAGCCGCCCTCGAATACCACGAGTTTCCAAAACCCGGCAAGACGGCCATCGCTGCCACCAAACAGCTGACCAATCAGCACGATCTGGGCTTGGCCTACTCACCAGGCGTTGCCGCCCCGTGTGAAGAAATCGTCAAAAATCCGGATGCCGCGTACCGTTACACCAACCGGGGCAATCTGGTCGGGGTGGTGACCAACGGCACGGCGGTACTGGGCCTGGGTGATATTGGCCCGCTGGCAGGCAAACCAGTCATGGAAGGCAAAGCGGTCTTGTTCAAGAAGTTTGCCGACATTGACGTGTTCGACATTGAAATCAACGAAAAACTCGACCTCGACAAGCTGGTTGACATCATTGCCGCGCTGGAGCCCACCTTTGGCGGCATCAACCTGGAGGACATCAAGGCACCGGATTGTTTTTATGTCGAGCGCAAACTGCGCGAGCGCATGAAAATTCCGGTCTTTCACGATGACCAGCACGGCACCGCCATCACGGTCGGAGCAGCCATCATCAACGGCCTGAAGGTCGCAGGCAAAGACATCAGCCAGGTCAAGCTGGTTACATCGGGTGCTGGTGCCGCCGCGCTGGCGTGTGTCGGCTTGCTGGTCAAACTGGGTGTGCGCCGTGAAAACGTTTGGGTCACCGACTTGGCCGGCGTGGTGTATGAGGGCCGTACCGAGCTGATGGACCCGGACAAGGCGCAATACGCCCAGCCTACGGCAGCGCGGCGTCTGGGCGAAGTGATTGACAACGCCGATGTGTTTTTGGGCCTGTCCGCCGGTGGCGTGCTCAAAGCCGACATGGTGGCGCGCATGGCGCCCAAACCGATCATCTTCGCCCTGGCCAACCCGACACCGGAAATCACGCCAGAAGAAGTCAGGTCGGTCCGCAGCGATGCCATCATTGGCACCGGTCGCTCAGACTACCCCAACCAAATCAACAACATTCTGTGTTTCCCGTATATTTTTCGGGGGGCCCTGGATGCCGGCGCGACCACCATCACAGTCGAGATGGAAATGGCCGCGGTGCATGCCATTGCCGAGCTGGCGCAGGCCGAGCAAAGCGAGGTTGTAGCGGCGGCTTACGCTGGCGAGCCGTTGGCCTTTGGACCCGAATACCTGATTCCCAAGCCATTTGACCCGCGCTTGATGATGAAAGTGGCACCCGCGGTTGCGCAGGCCGCCGCCGACAGCGGTGTTGCCTTGCGTCCGATTGCCGACATGGATGCCTACCGCGAGCGACTGCAAAGTTTTGTCTACGCCTCTGGCACGGTGATGAAACCCATTTTTACCGCCGCCAAAATGGCCCTCAAAAAGCGCGTGGCCTATGCCGAGGGCGAAGAAGAACGGGTTTTGCGCGCGGCTCAGATCGTGGTCGACGAAGGCCTGGCGGTCCCGACCCTGATTGGTCGCCCCAGCGTGATTGCCGAGCGCATCGAAAAATTTGGTCTGCGCCTGCGTGAAGGCGTCGACTACCAGGTCGTCAATGTCGAAAAAGACCATCGTTACCGCGATTTCTGGCAAACCTATCACCGGATGACCGAGCGCAAAGGTATCACCCTGCAGATCGCCAAGATCGAAATGCGCCGCCGACTGTCGCTGATTGGGTCCATGCTGCTTCACAAAGGTGACGTTGACGGTCTGATCTGTGGCACCTGGGGCACCAACCCGATGCATTTGCACTATGTCGACCAGGTCATTGGCAAGCGTGCCGGTGTCAATGTCTACGCTGCCATGAACGCGCTGATGCTGCCGGGTCGCCAGGTTTTTCTGGTGGACACCCATGTGAACTATGACCCGACGGCAGAGCAGTTAGCCGAGATTACCGTCATGGCCGCTGAGGAAATGATGCGTTTTGGCATTCGTCCGAAGGCGGCCTTGCTGTCGCACTCGAACTTTGGCAGCAGCGATCAACCCAGCGCCATCAAAATGCGTCAAGCCCTGGCTCTGCTGCGCCTGCAGGCACCTTGGCTTGAGGTAGACGGCGAAATGCACGGCGATGTGGCACTCGACGGGGCCTCGCGCGCTACCCTGATGCCCGACGGCACACTGGCGGGTGATGCCAACTTGTTGGTGATGCCCAACATTGATGCGGCCAATATTGCCTACAACCTGCTGAAAATGGCAGCTGGCGGCAACATCGCCGTGGGCCCGGTGCTGCTGGGTGCGGCAAAACCGGTGCATATCCTGACGGCCAGTACCACGGTGCGCCGAATTGTCAACATGACGGCCCTCACGGTAGCCGACGCAAACGCCACGCGTTAAGGCGAAAAGGGCAAGTTGGCACCGACTTAGCCCTTAATTCCCCTTGCAAGCATTGCTTGTTTATTGAGCAATGGCTTGCATTTTTTTTTCAGATCACCGACACTAGCGCCCTTGAATGTCCGGGTTAACCCGGAGTTTTACTGGGAATCGATGGCATGTTGCGTATAAAAAGTCTTAAGTTAGTGCTCACTGGCTTATGTATGGCCGCTGCGCTGGTGTCGGGTTCGGCACTTGCCAAAGCACCCGTTCAGATTGATTTGCCAAGCACGATTAATTTGACTGAGTTACCCCGGCAAGGAATCCAAATTTATGCATTGATTCAACAGGGTGGTCCGTTTGCAACTGAAAAAGATGGCGTGGTGTTTGCTAACCGGGAACGGTTACTGCCGACAAAAAAGCGGGGTTACTACCGTGAATACACCGTCCCGACACCTGGCCTAAGCCACCGGGGTATCAAACGAATCGTTTGTGGTGGTCAGCCCAGAACGCCGGATATTTGTTATTACACCGCTGATCACTATGCGAGTTTTCGCATGATCGCGCCTTGAAAACCGATGATTTACTTTGAAAAGTGAAGAAAGAATGAATATGTCACTTGCTCAAGCAACCCTTAAAGCGCCCGCCAGCGAGGCCGAAGTGCCTTTGCGCGGTATTCGCCCCAATATCGTTCAGTCGATCCGGGCTTTCCGGGTGCCTGAATTGCAGGAAGCTGCCCAGACGCTGGGTCAGCACTTTCTGTATGCCAACCTGGCCAACGCGCAATGCAAGCAGGATGTGCTCGACCTGATCGGCCAGCAGTTCATGTTGGCGGTGGCGGTGGGCAAGAATTTTGATTCGCTCTACGACAGTTTGACTGACCCGGTGCACAAGTCTGGCCCGCAGCCTGGCTTTATTTGCGTGCTTGAGCATGTTCCAGCCAACGCCAAGTTTGACAAGGAAGCGCGCGAGCAATTGCTCGATATTTTCCGCGATACCGCAGATTACTGGGGCGATAGAAAAATACCCTTCAGGTGTTTCTATTCTTTTCTGTAGCCCGTTCTGCACACACCAGCCAAGCAGAACGGGCGAACGAGGCAGGCACCCTTCATGGTGCCAATACCCACGCTAACGCGCCGATTGAAGTCCTGATGGACAACGGCGAAAGAATGCCAACCGACAAGCTATTGGACATCTCCCCGCAAGCGCTGCGCATGAGCAGCCCTTTCAATGCAGGGTATTGGATGACAGCGTAATCATCCAACCAAAGCAAACCAAAAAAGCCTGAGTAATCAGGCTTTTTTATGGGCGGCTTCCAGTGCCAACGAGAGCGCCAGCGCGGTGTACTCAGCCACCGGCACTTCTTCGGCACGCCGCTGAACATCAAATACGCCACCAAATTCCTTGCCCTGCAACCATTGCCCCAAGGTGTGGCGCAATAATTTGCGCCGCTGACTGAAGGCCACCTGAACCAGTTCGCTAAGCAGGCGCACATCCAGCGCGGCATAAGAATGTTGCGGCACCATGCGCACCACGGCGCTGTCCACCCGGGGTGGCGGCTCGAAGCTCTCAGGTGGCACAAACAACACGTTGTCCATCGCGTAGCGCCACTGCAGCATGACGCTCAAGCGCCCGTAAGCCGCCGTGGAAGGACGCGCCACCATGCGGTCGATCACCTCTTTTTGCAGCATGAAGTGTTGGTCTTCAATGACCTCGACAAACTGCAACAAGTGAAACAGGATCGGCGTGGAAATGTTGTAGGGTAGATTGCCAACGACACGCAACTTTTGTCCGGCGGTCTGTGCAATTTGCGCAAAATCGACCTTGAGTACATCTGACTCAATCACCTGAAGTTGTACGTGGGCACGCAGGCGATGGGCCAAATCGCGGTCTAGCTCAATCACCGTGAGGGCACCCAGTCGCTCGACCAGCGGCTGCGTCAGAGCGGCCAAGCCTGGACCAATTTCGACCATCGCCTGACCCGGTTTAGGGTCGATCGCGTCAATGATAGCTTCAATGATGCTGCCATCCGCCAGAAAATGCTGGCCAAAGCGCTTGCGGGCAATATGCTTGCCGGGCTTCACGTGCACACTTTCACAGCGGCGGCTCGCGCATTTCAACGTAGGCACGACCACGCAGCTCGCGCGCCCACAGCTGATAGGTTTCGTCCAGCTTTTTCTCGCGCAACATGGCCCGTACGGCTTCGCGCTGTTGCTCGGCGGTCAAAGTGGCCTTGCGACGCTCCAGTAATTGAATCAGATGTACGCCAAAGCGCGACACAACCGGGTCACTGACTTCGCCAGGTGCGAGTCGGTTCATCACCTCTTCAAACTCGGGCACAAACATACCCGGGCTAGCCCAACCCAGGTCACCACCCTGGGCTGCGCTGCCGTCCTTTGAGTTGTCACGCGCCAAGGTCGCGAAATCCGCTTGTTTGGACACCACCTGCTTTTTGAAATCGGCCAGTTGTTGGATGGCCTGTGCCTCACTGAGCTTGGCATTGGGCAGCAGCAGAATGTGCCGCGCGTGACTTTGCGTGACCGCCATGGTGGGCAGGTTGGGGTTGATTTTTTCGATCACCTTGAGCACATGAAACCCGGCCGGCGAACGCACGATATCGGACACCTCGTTGACAGCCAGTTTCTGCGTTGCCTTCACGAATAATTCGGGGTAGCGATCTTCAGGGCGTAAACCCAGTTGCCCGCCATTGGCCGCTTGTGGCGCATCAGAAAATTCATGCACCAGCGCCACAAAGTCGCCCCCCGCCTTGGCCCGATCGAAAGCGCGCTGCGCCCGCGCCCGCAAGGCGGCCACTTGCACAGGGCTGGCAGACTCTGGCACCGCCACCAAAATTTGGGCCAGATTGATCTGTACAGTGCTCGGATCCTGCGCCGCTTGCTGCTCGCTCAGAGCCTGATCAATGTCTGACTCGCTCACCCGCACACGCGGCACCACGTCACGCTCACGCAGACGCTGCAACATGATCTGGTCACGCAACTGGCCACGAAACTGGCTAACGGTGACGCCATCACGCGCAACCTGACGATGCAACTCCGCTACATCAAAGTGGTTTTGCTGGGCTATCGACTGCTCGGCCTGATCGATCGCAGCGTCCTCAACCCGAATACCGGTTTCCTGCGCCAGTTGCAATTGCACCTTGCGGTTGATCAAACTCTCCAGTACCTCAGGTGCCAACACGCGCAGATCGGGCTGCGGTCGGTGCTGTTGGGCCAACTGCATCAGCGTGCGCTGCATCTCCTGGCTCACTTCATTGTTGGTGATCGGCTCGGAGTTCACCACCGCCACGATGAAATCAGCCTGCACGGTCGATTTGACAACCGGGCTCTGCAAAACAGGATTTGCCAGCTTCAGACCCTGGGCGTGGGCTTGCAGGCTCGCAACACACACCAAGGCGGCGAGAGTCAGGTTTTTCAAACGGTAGGTCATGGTGATTCAATCGTAATTGCTGAAACGGCTTGGCGCGCCGGTGGGCTCACGCAAGTTCTGATAATCGGGAATGTTGCTTTGGAGGGACCTGAGTGGATTGACACCCAAGCGTGTAAAGCCGACAAACTCCAGCTGAAACATGATGCGCTGGGTGGCACTGACAGTACTGGTTTGCAAGCGCTCAAACACGATGCGGCCTAGCCAGCAACCGGCATCGTATTCCAGGCCCAGTACGGAATCGACCATTTTGCCATCCGCCATGCTGTAGTTCAGGCGCCCCACGCTGTACCAACGGCCATCGCCCTGGCCCTGGCCTGGCCCCTTATTTTGCCCACGGTCACCCCATAAATCGTTGAGCGGCCATTGCCAGCCGATGTCGAGCTGCTCACTGGCTTCGCGCTGATACCGGTAGGCCGCGGTCACAGTGCGGTAGCTGCCGGGGTTGTAGCGCGCCCCAATGGTTGATCGCACCGACTGGCTGGTAGAGGGATTGAACTGCACCGTGGCGTCAAAACCCCAGTGCGAATTCCAGTTGATGGAGCTACCCAGCAACATGTCACTGATACGGTCAGTCGCCGGGGCTGCGCCTGGCAGCGTCACGTTTTGGTCGCGAAAGCGAATCCGCTGCGCCACACCGATGCGCGCCGCCTCAGCGCCAGTGGCAGGGTCAAGAAAACGACTCGTCACACCCAAGGTCAGCAGATTACTGTCTGAAATGCGGTCATTGCCGACAAAAGCGTTCTCTGAATAGATGGTAGCCAGGTTGAAATCGTTGGCACCTGAGTCGTAGTTGGGCAGCAGGCTCTGATCCCGGTAGGGCGTATTGACGTAAAAGGCGCGCGGCTCCAGCGTCTGGCGTAGCGCACGGCCAAACAACTGGGTATCACGCTCGAACACCAAACCACTGTCGATACTCAGCGTTGGCACAACCCGGCCAAACTGGCTTGAACCATCTTTCAATGGGGCATCAAACTGGTAATTGGTCGCGTGCAACTGCAACTTGGGCGTGACGTAGCCCGCCGCTGCCTGCCAGGTGCGACTGACTTGCAGCAGCGAAAACAGGCGCTTCGCATTGGGCTGAAGGGTCAAGCTGCTGGCAGACTGAAACTGGGTGTAGTCGGCATCCGCGACCAGGTCAAATCCGTTCAGGTCGGCCCGCGTGTAGCGCGTGGTCAACTGCGGCAAACGGTCATAGGGCGGAATAATCGGTGCTGTGACATCTTGCAGGGTTTGCCATTTGAGCGTCCGCACGCTATTGGCAAACGGGCCATTGCTCCAGCTCAACGTGGCATCGTTGGCCAGCAGGCGCTGCGTCAATGAGGTACTGCTTTGTGGAAAATCGCTCCAGTAATTGTCGTCACTGACGCGGTTCAGGCTCAGGTTCAAGGCCGCCCCGTTGTCGGTCCAGGCGCTGGCCAGCTTGGCCTGGTGTGTCACATTCAAACCCCAACGACTGGCATCGCGCAAGGTGTCCTGGGGCATCCAGTCGAGCCGGAGCCCGCCCGAATAGGCGGGTTCAAGGTAACGAAATTCTGTGCCCAGATTGAGTCCGCGCTTGCTCATCAGCGTTGGCGTGAAGGTGGCATCGCGGTTGGGCGCAATGTTCCAGTAATACGGCTGCGCCACTTCAAAACCGTTAACGTTGTCCAGCCCGATGGTCGGCGGCAACAGGCCGGATTTGCGCTTGTCACTGAGCGGAAAAGTTAAATACGGCACCGGTAGCACCGGCACCCCCTTGAAGCTCAGCACCGCACCTTCGGCGGTACCAATGTCTTCCTCGTTGTCCAGGCTGATGGTGGTGGCCTTCAGTATCCAGTCCGGCAGCCAGCTCGGGCCGGGCAAACGCCGGCAGGTGGTAAAGGTGGCGTTATGAATGACGGCCCGCTGATCATCCAAAAAATCAACCCGGTCGGCTTGACCATGCGCTTCGTTTTTGAGAAAGTGGTAGGTTGGCTGGTTGAAAAAGCCCTCAAAGGCATCGACCCGCAACTCCAGCAGCGGGCCTTCGTAGACATTACCGGCGCGGTTGATGTACACATTGCCGATGGCTTTGGCCAGGTCGGTCGGCTGGTTGTATTCCAGGCGATCGGCCTTGATGACGATGTCACCCTTGCGCAACATGGCATCGCCTTCAACCACGGTTTCCAGGTCGGTGCGACCGCTGATGAACTGTCCACTGACAAACGTCGGCAAACTGCTGCGCGCGGCGGGCGAGATCGACTCCTGCAACAAAGGGCTACCCTTTAGCTGCAAGGATTCATCCTGGCTGTTTTGTGCGTTCGCCAGCACGGGCTGCAGCAACGCACCCAGAAGCCACAAGGAACTCCGTGCGCGGCCAAACCTTGCCGGGGCAGCGGGGCCAAGCGTTAAAAGGCACATCGGGCAAGCAAAGTCGCAAACATCGGGGAAACAGGTCGCAAAAACAATCGTGTGGCCAATCGTGGTGGGTGTCGGGTTTGTAGAATGGATTATCCATGAGCCAAGCCCCAAACCCCCAAGCCTTTCAATGTCCGGACATCATCTGGTCAGACCCGCAACGCGCCACGCAGTTTGCTGCCTGGTTGGCACGCGTTGCCCCAACACACCATTTGCAACCCAAAACACTCAGGTTGGCCAGTGCCGATGCCAGCTTTCGGCGCTATTTCCGCATCGATACCGATGCGGGCAGTTGCATCATCATGGACGCACCGCCCGACAAGGAAAACTGCCAGCCATTTGTCAAAGTAGCAGAACTCATGCACGCAGCAGGACTGCGCGCACCCGAAGTGCTGGCGTGGGACGAGCCCGAAGGCTTTATGCTGCTGACCGATCTGGGTGGCCAAACCATGATGCAGGTTATCAACCGCGAGAACCCGGCATCGAACCTGACGCTGTACCTGAAGGCGGTGGATGCCCTGCTAGCCTGGCAACTGAGCTCCAGGCCCGATGTGCTGCCGCCCTACGACGAAGCCTTGTTGCGACGCGAGTTGGAGCTGTTTCCAGACTGGTATCTGGCGCGGCACAAAGGCCTGCAGATTGACAGCGCCATGCGTTTCACGCTGGACAACACGTTTACCCAGATCATCAAGAACAACCTGAGCTGGCCCAGCGTTTTTGTGCACCGCGACTTCATGCCCCGAAATTTAATGGCACCTGCCACGCAAGATGGTGCATTGGGCGTGCTGGACTTCCAGGACGCGGTGTATGGCCCCATCACCTACGACATTGCCAGCCTGATGCGCGACGCATTTTTGAGCTGGGACGAAGATTTTTGTCTGGACATCACCATCCGCTACTGGGAAAAAGCCCGCAAGGCCGGCTTGCCGGTCGGTGATGACTTTGGCGAGTTTTACCGCGGCGTGGAGTGGATGGGCCTGCAGCGGCATCTGAAAGTGGCCGGTATTTTTGCCCGCCTGACCCTGCGCGATGGCAAGCCGCAGTACCTGACTGACACGCCGCGTTTCATCAACTACATTCGCGCTACGGCAGCACGCTACCGCGAGCTCAAACCGCTGCTGCGCTTGGTGGACAAGGCCGAGGGCATTGTGGAGCCGGATATCTTCGGCTTTGGCAGGCAGTGAGCCCCATTAGAAAATATATAACAAATAGCCCTCTAGACCTTATTGAATATGCGCGAGTAGCTATTAATACAATAGCATTTAACCCGATTGCCGAGATGCCCCGTTTCTATTGCCCCACCCCTCTGAGTACCGGCGCACTGCTGGATTTGCCCGCTGGTGCGGCCCGCCATGTGCAGGTGCTGCGCCTGCAGCCAGGCGATGCCATCACGCTCTTCAACGGTGCCGCCGATACTGATGGCGCCATTGGCGAATTTGCCGCCAGCGTGACCCAGATGGGTCGCAGCAACGTGCAGGTGCACGTGGGTGCCTTTGCGCCGCTGGCCCGCGAAGCGACCCACCGCGTGCATCTGGCCGTGGGCATGCCGGCCAATGACCGCATGGACTGGCTGGTGGAAAAGGCCACCGAACTCGGCGTGGCCAGCATTCAGCCTTTGATGACCGAACGCAGCGTGCTGCGTTTGAACGGCGAACGCGCCGATAAAAAAGTGGCCCACTGGCACAGCGTGGCGGTAGCCGCGTGCGAGCAGTGTGGTGGCAACCAAGTGCCGATGATTTTTCCGGTCATGTCGTTGACCGCGTGGCTGGCGCAAGCTGCGCCATCTGAATCCCTGCGCTTGCTGCTGTCCTTGCGGCCCGAGACCGGTGGCTTGCGCGCCAGCGTGGCGGGTTCTGCGCCTTTGCCCGTCACCTTTTTGTCCGGCCCGGAAGGCGGTTTGAGCGCTGCCGAAGAAAGCGCGGCACTGGCCCAAGGTTTTGCCCCGGTGACGCTGGGCCCGCGCGTGCTGCGGGCCGAAACCGCTGCGCTGACGGCGCTGGCGACATTGCTGGTTCAGTAACCATGACAACTTTTTTGACTGCCGCCCTGTACAAGTTTGTCGAACTGCCCGACTTTGCCGAACTCAAGCCACCCTTGCTGGCGCTGTGCGAAGCCCTGGAGGTCAAAGGCACACTGATTTTGGCCACCGAAGGTATCAACGGCACCATCGCCGGGCCTGCAAACGGGGTACACGCGATATTGGCCCACTTGCGCGCAGATGCACGACTGGCAACGCTGGAGCACAAAGAATCGTGGTCAGAAAAGCCGCCTTTTTCACGCATGAAGGTGCGGCTCAAGAAAGAAATCGTCACGCTTGGCGTGCCCGGTATCAACCCGACGCAGATGGCGGGTCAATATGTCAGCCCACAAGACTGGAACGCACTGATCAGCGACCCCGATGTGCTGCTGGTCGACACCCGCAACGACTACGAAGTGGACTTGGGGACTTTCAAAGGGGCGATTGATCCACGCGTCAAAACTTTTTCGGATTTGCCCGACTGGGTCGCGCAGCAGCAACGTGATGGCGGTGCGCTGCACTCCACAGCTGGCAAAAAGCCCAAAGTCGCCATGTTTTGCACCGGTGGCATCCGCTGCGAAAAATCCACCGCCTTCATGCGCCTGCACGGCTTTGACGAGGTTTACCACCTGCAGGGCGGTATCCTGAAATACCTCGAAACCGTGCCGCCAGAGCAAAGCCTGTGGCAGGGCGAGTGCTTTGTGTTTGACGAGCGCGTGTCGGTCGGCCACGGCCTGCAGCCCGGCCCGTACGCGCTATGCCGCTGCTGCCGCACGCCGCTGGACGATGCCGCACGCGCTTCACCCCATTACGTCAAGGGTGTGAGCTGTGCGCAGTGTGTTGACCAAACCAGCGATGCGAAAAAGCTGGGCCTGGCCGAACGCGAGCGCCAGGCAGCGCTGGCGCGTCAGCACTAAGCCTAAGTCGATTGGCCAACCGCATTGCGTACTGGGCGCTCCAGCGAATAGCCCAGGTTTTGGCACGATTGGACGGCACTTGCGGATTGTCAACACCGGGGCATGGGTAACTCCTATCCTTTAGGTGCTGCTTTGACAGCCACTTATTTGAATCGGCTTCCAGCGGATTCCTGGTGCCAATGTGCTTCACCACGTTGAGGCCGCAGCAATCAAACTTGCCACGCTTTGGCAGGTTTACTTGAAACCTTAACTGAAAGGGATATCATGAAAAATCGTACTTACACCACCACCTTGGTCGCAACTTCGATCACTTTGGCGGTCTCTGCATTCATCATTTCTTGTGGTGGCGGCGGCGGCGGCGATTCGGGGTCTGTCACGCCAACACCCGTGACCAAAGCGGCGGCGCTTGACATGGCAAGCGTCAGCTCTGCACTTCCTGAAATCGCTGCATTCATTCCCGTGTGCAGTGCTGCACCGACAGCCACCACCACTGCTCTTGTTTCTCCCGTAGCCAGTCGTTCGACCCAAGCGCTTTCACGCGAGAGTGTCGCTGCTCTTGCAGCCACAGCCGTGATTCAAGGCATGCTGCCACGAAGAGTTAGCTTCACTGCAGTACTGACTGCAAAACCTGCCGACAAACTTGGCAGTTGCGGAGGTCGCCTGACCTACCCTGCTTTCTCGCAC
>JBBQZI010000040.1:0-17462 GCA_038207855.1 Burkholderiales bacterium | reverse complement strand
CTTGGCAGAGACTGGTCGCTTTAGCCAATTCTTGGCCGTGTAGTAGTTGACGTTGAGCTCTTGTGCGATCGACTGGATGGTGCGATCTCCGCGCGACAGTAGTTTGACTATCGCTTGTTCAATGAATGCTTCGGAATATTTCGGTTTCATGGTTGTCTCTACGCGAAAAGGGTAAATTTGGTAGGCGACAACTAGTCTGACACAGGGGGAGGTTGCCATGTCGCCCTTTCAGGCATGAAGCGAGATCTCCCCAGGTAAGAACGCACTCCTTCATTGCACAACCGCCGGATCTACGCCACTTCGCCTTGATCA
The DNA here is from genome assembly GCA_038207855.1 of Burkholderiales bacterium. Taxonomy (GTDB): domain Bacteria; phylum Pseudomonadota; class Gammaproteobacteria; order Burkholderiales; family Burkholderiaceae_C; genus Rhodoferax. The sequence continues at coordinate 17,150 of JBBQZI010000040.1, read as the reverse complement.
CGAGAGCTTTGCGGTCACATGCCCGCTCGCCCTGCTTGGCAGCGCCTTCTATCCGGTTCTTGTTCATCGGCTCGCAATTTATGCTCCACGCTTCCTTCCCACACTCGGTCGCCCTCATGCAGTTGCGCTTCGCTTCGTTCGCTGTGATCAACTTACGACGGGACTTGCACCCGTAGGAGTGCGCCCATGCTGGGCGCACACGAAAAAAAGCCGCCTCTTTTTGAGAGGCGGCTTTTTTTGACAAGCTGAAAAATTTATGCTGCCACAACCACTGCAGCAACTTTAGCCACTACAGCTACTTTGCGTGCTGGCAGCTTTTCTTTGATACGAGCCGACTTGCCGCTGCGTTCACGCAGGTAGTACAACTTGGCACGACGCACATCACCACGGCGCTTGACTTCAATGCTGGCAATCAGCGGGCTGTAGGTTTGAAACGTGCGCTCAACACCTTCACCGCTGGAAATCTTGCGAACAGTAAAACCGCTGTTGAGGCCGCGATTGCGCTTGGCAATCACCACACCTTCATAGGCTTGCAGACGCTTACGTGTACCTTCAACCACATTCAGGCTGACGATAACAGTGTCACCAGGGCCAAAGTCAGGAATGGTTTTGTTTAAGCGAGCAATTTCTTCTTGCTCAAGGAGTTGAATCAGGTTCATTTTTTGCCTTAAATGATCTTGCAAGCGCCAGCGTCAGAATTGACGCAGGCCCCAAATGACATGACACAGCATGACTTGAGGCGGCCCCACAGAGGATCGGTTAGCCAACTATTATAGCGCGAGAAGCAGTGCCTCATCGACCGGAGTCAAGCGGCCATCCCGGCGAGCCTGCGCGATGAGTTCCGGACGCAAACGCCATGTGAGAGCCAGCCGCTGATTGCGCCGCCATCGATCAATGTTGACATGGTGGCCTGACAACAAAACCTCAGGTACCCCCCTGCCCTGCCAGCTTTCGGGACGGGTGAAATGCGGGCAGTCCAACAGCCCATCCAGCGCCGGGTTAAAGCTGTCTTGCGTGAAGCTTTCGGCATCGCCAAGCACCCCCGGCTGCAGGCGTGCTACCGCATCGAGCAGCGCCATGGCGGGGATTTCTCCACCGGAAAGCACAAAGTCGCCCAGACTAATCTGCTCGGTGACATGCGCATCAATAAACCGTTGATCAATGCCTTCGTAGCGACCACAAATCAACACCGCACCATCGCTGGCGGCCCAACGCGTCACCATGGCATGCGTCAAAGGCTGGCCAACCGGCGAGAACAGCACCACGGGCGCATTGTCCTGACGCTGGGCACGAATGGCCGTCAAGCACTGAAATAGTGGCCCAGCCAACATAACCATGCCTGGGCCACCGCCAAATGGGCGATCGTCAACACGGCGGTAATTGCCAATGGCGAAATCGCGTGGGTTGCTGAGTTCGACAGCCACCTGGCCCGACTCAAATGCCCGCCGGGTAATGCCGGTCGTCAAAAACGGCGCGAACAACTCGGGAAATAGCGTGACAACATCAAAGCGCATGCTGCCAACCTCAGAAATCGGCTTGCCAGTCCACCAGAATTCGGCGCGCCTTCAGGTCAACATCATCAACGTAGACGGCCACAAACGGAATCATGCGTTGCTGGGTTTTACCATCAAGCAAGTAGTCGATGACCAGCACGGTTTGGGCACCCGTGGACAACAATTCATGCACGATGCCGAGTGACTCGCCTTCGCGGTTGACAACATCCAAACCGATCAGGTCAACCCAGTAGTACTCATCTTTTTCTGCAGCCGGAAAGCTGGAGCGAGAAATAAAAATACGCGCGCCACGAAACTTGTCTGCCGCGCTGCGGTCGTCGACAGCCTGAGCGCACGCGACCACGGCACCTGAATGAATTTTGGCTTCTTTGATAGCCAGCTTGCCAACGCCAGTAAAGTTTTTTGCGCCTTGCTCGGAAGGCATTAAAAACCAGCATTTGGAAGAAAAAAGCGCCTCAGAATCGGCGCTATAGGACAAAATTTTGAACCATCCCTTGACGCCCCAGGCATCAAGGATGCGCCCAACTTCAATCGCGTCTGCCGGCAATTCGGCAGCCTCAAGGCCGGGCAACATCAGCGTGCTAATCAGGCTGCTTTTTTGGCAGCTTGATTCACCAGACGCTCAACCGTTGGAGACGCTTGCGCACCGACACCACGCCAGTAGGTCAAACGGTCTTGAGCGATGCGAATGCTTTCTTCATTGGCGGTAGCAATCGGGTTGTAAAAACCAATGCGTTCAATAAAACGACCATCGCGGCGGGTGCGCTTGTCAGCAACAACAATATTGAAAAATGGGCGGGCTTTTGCGCCGCCTCGTGCGAGTCGAATGACAACCATGATTTATCCTTATGGGAAAGTAGCGTTTTATTGCCACGAAAATTGAGTAGAGAATCTGACGCTTGAGACACGCGACATGACCACCCGGTCAGCGACTCGCCAGACAACCCAACATTATATCCATCACAGACACCATGCCCATACTTAGACCCAGTCAAAACAGTGACATTGCCCAAATAACTGCCATTTACGCCCACCACGTGTTGCACGGCACCGGAACCTTTGAAGTGGAGCCACCAAGCCTGGCAGACATGACGCTACGGCGTAATGACGTTCTCAGCAAGGGTCTGCCGTACTTGGTAGCCACAAGCGGCGAACAGGTGCTGGGCTTTGCCTATTGCAACTGGTTCAAGCCCCGGCCAGCTTATCGATTCTCTGCTGAAGACTCGATTTACTTGGCACCCGATGCTACCGGAGCCGGTTTGGGTCGAGCGCTTTTAGTTGAGCTAATCATGCAAGCAGAACGCGCCGGAGTCAAAAAATTTATCGCGGTGATTGGTGACAGTGGCAACGCAGAATCAATCGGCGTTCATCGCAGCGTAGGCTTTGCAGATGTGGGCATCCTCAAGTCATGCGGCTGGAAATTTGACCGCTGGCTTGACGTGGTTTTAATGGACAAGGCGCTTGGTCTAGGCGACACCACGGCGCCACTATCAATCCCAAAATAGAGAATACTAAAACACCTGCAGCGCAAACCAATAGGCCACAGCAGCAACAAACGCGCTCGCAGGAATCGTCAAAATCCAGGCCCAAACAATATTGCCTGCCACGCCCCAGCGAACGGCACTGGCACGCTGCACCGAACCAACCCCCACAATCGCACCGGTGATAGTGTGTGTGGTTGAGACCGGAACGCCCATAGCAGTCGCCAGAAATAGGGTAATCGCGCCGCCTGTTTCCGCACAAAAACCGCCTACCGGCTTAAGTTTGGTTATTTTTTGTCCCATGGTTTTGACGATGCGCCAGCCTCCCAGCATGGTGCCCAAGCCAATGGCGGTGTAACAGCTCACAATGACCCACGTGGGCGGCAAAGCATCCGAAGCCGCCGTGTAGCCGGTTGCAATCAACAGCATCCAGATAATGCCGATGGTTTTTTGCGAATCATTGCCGCCATGCCCCAGGCTGTAGGCCCCGGCGGAAATCAATTGCAAGCGTCTAAACCACTTGTCGACTCGACGTGGCCTGGCGTGCCGAAATATCCAGGAAACCAGCACCAACATCAAGGAACCCAGCAAAAATCCCAGCAGCGGCGACACAAAAATAAAAATGATCGTCTTCAAAATACCGGCAGACAACAATGCACCAACACCTGCTTTTGCAATCGCAGCCCCGACAATGCCGCCAATCAACGCATGCGATGAACTGCTGGGAATCCCGTAGTACCAAGTGATGAAGTTCCACGTAATGGCACCAATCAAGGCTCCAAACACCACATAAGTGTCCACCACACCAGGCATGACGATGCCTTTGCCAACAGTCGCTGCCACGCTCAGGTGAAACACAAAAATCGCGACCACATTGAAAAATGCCGCAAAGATAACGGCCTGGCCAGGCTTCAGGACACCCGTGGATACAACCGTGGCAATTGAATTCGCTGCATCATGAAAACCATTCATGAAGTCAAACACAAAAGCCAGCAAAACCAACACCACCACCACCCACAACGCCGCATGTACTGCTTCCATTGTCCCGCTCCTGCCGCTTGATCAGGAGTTTTCGAGGATGACACCCTCGATCAAATTGGCCACATCCTCACACTTGTCGGTAATGGTTTCAAGCAACTCATAAATCGCCTTGAGCTTGATGACCTCACGCACATCCGGCTCTTCACGAAACAACTTGCTCATGGCGCTGCGCATGACACGATCTGCATCGCTTTCGAGTTTGTCAATTTCATCGCAGGTCTTCAGTGCCGCCTCTGCCGTGTTGTGATCGGCAATTTTCCCGAGAAGAGCGACCGCATCGCGCACCCGCTCGCAGCATTTAACACTCAAGTCAGTCAGGCGTGAAATCTCGTCCGTCATGTGATGGACGTCATACAAGGCCATGGTTTCAGCTGAGTCCTGAATCAGGTCAGCCACGTCATCCATGGTGTTGATCAAACTGTGAATCTGCTCCCGATCAATCGGCGTAATGAATGTTTTGTGGATTGCCTTGTTGACCGCGTGCGTCACCCGATCGGCTGCACCTTCAGCATGGTTAACTTCGCGGTGGTACTTTTCACGCAACTCAAGGTTGCTGTAATTGGCGACCAGATTGGAAAAAGCGTGCGCGGCGGCAACAATGTGATCCGCGTGCTGATTGAACATGTCAAAAAAATTGTTGTCGCGCGGTAACAGTTTGCCAAAAAACACAGTAACTCCTTGGGAATATGACCAATCCATGACGGATTGATGAACCAAGGAGTTTAACCCGTCAAAATCTCCCAAGCACCAATAAGAACGCCCCACAAAACCAATTGCGGGGCGCTGTTGGATGAACCAAACCACCCAGGTTTGGTTGCATCAATCGACGCTGGTGATCAAACCGGTGCGACTTCCTTAACAGAGGCCGCTGCATCTGTGTATACCTGCACTTTGTCAAAGTTGAGATATTGGTAAATTTGGCTGCTGGCCGCAGTCAAAACGCCCATGTCAGCCATGTATTCAGCCTTGGTGGGGATACGACCCAGTTTGGAGCAAATAGCGGCCAATTCGGCGCTGCCCAGATACACATTGCTATTCTTGCCCAAACGGTTTGGAAAGTTACGGGTCGATGTCGAGAACACGGTAGCCCCCTCTTTGACCTGCGCCTGGTTACCCATGCACAGGCTGCAGCCTGGCATTTCCATGCGCGCACCGGCGTTGCCCAGCACCCCGTAATGACCTTCCTCGGTGAGCTGCTTTGCGTCCATCTTGGTCGGTGGTGCCATCCAAAGTTTGACTGGAATGTCGCGCTTGTTTTCCAGCAGCTTGGAAGCTGCGCGGAAGTGGCCAATATTGGTCATGCAAGAGCCAATAAAAACCTCTTCGATCTTGACACCTGCCACATCCGACAAAGTCTTCACATCGTCCGGATCGTTCGGGCAAGCCACGATCGGCTCGTGGATATCGGCCAGATCGATTTCGATCACGGTGTCATATTGGGCATCTGCATCGGCCTTGAGCAATTGCGGATTGGCCAACCAGGCCTCCATGGCCTTGATACGCCGGGTAATGGTGCGCACATCCGAATAGCCGTTGGCAATCATCCACTTCAGCATCACGATGTTGCTGTTGAGGTACTCGATGATCGGCTCTTTGTTCAGGTGCACCGTGCAGCCGGCGGCGCTGCGCTCAGCTGAAGCGTCACTGAGTTCAAAGGCTTGTTCAACCTTGAGATCAGGCAAGCCTTCAATCTCAAGAATACGACCCGAAAACACATTGATCTTGCCTTGCTTGGCCACGGTGAGCAGCCCCGCCTTGATAGCGTACAGCGGAATGGCATTGACCAAGTCACGCAGCGTCACACCGGCTTGCATCTGACCCTTGAAGCGCACCAAAACACTCTCGGGCATATCCAGTGGCATCACGCCAGTGGCAGCACCAAAAGCCACCAGACCAGAGCCGGCCGGAAAGCTGATGCCAATCGGGAAGCGGGTATGGCTGTCGCCACCAGTACCCACGGTATCGGGCAGCAGCATGCGGTTCAGCCAGCTGTGAATGATGCCGTCACCTGGACGCAGCGGGACACCGCCGCGGTTGCTGATGAACTCAGGCAACTCATGGTGCATCTTCACATCAATCGGCTTGGGATAAGCCGCTGTGTGGCAAAACGATTGCATCACCAAATCAGCGCTGAAACCAAGGCAAGCCAAATCTTTGAGTTCATCGCGGGTCATCGGGCCAGTGGTGTCTTGCGAGCCGACGCTGGTCATTTTGGGCTCGCAGTAAGTGCCAGGCAACACGCCTTGGCCTTCAGGCAATCCACAAGCACGGCCAACCATTTTTTGCGCCAGAGTAAAGCCTTTTCCAGTCGCCGCAGGGTTCTGCGGCAGACGGAACAAGGTGGACACCGGCAGGCCCAGCGACTCACGTGCCTTGGCCGTCAAACCACGACCAATGATCAGGGGAATGCGGCCACCGGCGCGCACTTCGTCAAACAGCACTTCACTTTTGAGAGTGAACTCGGCAATCACAGCGCCGTTTTTGAGGGCTTTTCCATCGTAAGGACGCAATTCAATCACATCCCCCATGGCCATCTGGCTGACATCGAGCTCAATCGGCAATGCACCGGCATCTTCCATGGTGTTATAAAAAATAGGCGCAATTTTTGCACCCAGACAAACACCGCCAAAGCGCTTATTCGGCACAAAGGGAATATCTTCGCCGGTAAACCACAGCACGCTGTTGGTGGCCGACTTGCGGCTCGACCCGGTGCCGACCACATCTCCCACGTAAGCGACTAAATTGCCACGGGCACGCAAGTCTTCAATGAACTTGACCGGACCACGCTTGCCATCATCTTCAGGGGTGATGCCATCACGAGCGTTCTTGAGCATCGCCAAGGCATGCAAGGGAATGTCCGGGCGGCTCCACGCATCGGGGGCAGGCGACAAGTCATCGGTGTTGGTTTCGCCCGTGACCTTGAGCACGGTCAGCGTGATGCTTTGCGGCACTTCAGGACGGCTGGTAAACCACTCGGCATCGGCCCAGCTTTGCAGCACCGCTTTGGCAAATCCATTGCCCTTATCGGCCTTTTCTTTGACATCATGAAACTGGTCAAACATCAACAAGGTTTTCTTCAGGGCTTCAGCGGCAACAGCTGCCACGACAGCGTCGTCAAGCAAATCGATCAGCGGTGTCAGGTTGTAGCCACCCAGCATGGTGCCCAGCAGTTCAGTGGCTTTTTCGCGGCTGATCAGGGAGCACACCTCGGTGCCATGGGCCAAAGCAGCCAGATAGCTGGCCTTGACTTTGGCCGCATCGTCCACACCAGCAGGTACCCGATGGGTGATCAGGTCAAGCAAAAACGCTTCTTCGCCCTTGGGCGGACTTTTCAACAACTCGATCAACGCAGCGGTTTGCTGGACTGTCAACGGCAATGCTGGGATTCCGAGAGCGGCGCGCTCGGCAACGTGGGCCCGATAGGCTTGCAACATAGTGAACTCCTTTTAAATCAAAAAAAATGCTTCTAACGCTTATATAACATGCGTAGCATGCTATTTATTCAATAGCATGCTGCGAAGACGGTATTGACACTGCCAACGTCGGCTCAGGTTGAACAACTGCCGGAGCAGCATCCAGCAAGCCCAGCGGTGGATTTTTCTCCATGGCTGTGGCGGCTTGCGCCTGACCGGTGGTCACGCACGCATCAGCGAGTCTTGAGCCGGTCTTTTGGCTCATCAACATCGACTTGTTGGACAACTGCAGCCAGACCGCGCCAGCTTGCGGATCTTCCAGCCGGATCGCTCCGGTGCTGGTCAGCACGGGGAACATGCGAAATTTGAATTTCTTGCCCTCAACATCAAAATAGCCTGGTGCGCGGGCATCTGCGGTCACACGAACAAAGGCACCGAGCTCGCAGGCAACCTGACCAACTTCGATACGTTGTGCAATGGCCAACTCAGCCGGACTCAATGCGGCCTCAGCAGCCCGAACGCCAGCGGCCATTTGATTCGCCGTAGATTTGATTTCAATACGGCTCTTGCTGATTGGCTTGGCGGACTTCTTGCTGGGTGTGACCGCCGCTTGCGCCAACAGGCACGGCGCAGCCAATACCAAAACACTAACGGCCAGCACACGACGCAGCGCCAGGCCCTTGCAACGACACATCAATCCGTTCACCATAGTGAGCTCCTGCAGGTTAAAGATGGCTGATCACGCTGAAAAATAAGCTTGCGCCGGATCATTACGGTGCAAACGGGCAGTCTGATGGGCGCGCTCCAACACTTGCCAAAAATAGCGATAACTGGCCCGATCATGCAACTTGCCCTTCACCGAGACAGGCGCCCAGCCAGCTGCTTGCGCGCACTGAATGATATGGCTGGCCAAAGCGACCTCATGCTCAGAAGGGGCAAACGCGTTAAGGATCGGGCGAATCTGATCCGGGTGAATACTCCACATCCGGGTGAACCCAAAGGCTCGACAAGCACGCCTAGCCGCCGCCTCAACTGCCAGGGCATCTTTGAATTCGGTCACGACGCAGTGCGAAGGCACTTTTCCTGCCGCATGGCATGCTGCAGAAATTTCGAGCTTGGCACGTACCACCAAGGGGTGACTGAACTGATCACCTTCATCGGCCGAACGCGTCGCAGCCACGCCCATGGCACTGGCCGGAATGGCGCCACCGTGGGCTGAAACAAAATCCATCAATCCGAAGCTGACCGACTGAACCCGCGGATGCGCTGCGATCTGTGCTGCGCGCTGCACCGCCAACGGGGATTCGATCAAAACATGAATCGGCAGCGGATCGCTTCGCGCTGATCGGACCAGCGCCTGGTCGATCGATTGCAGCGCTCGATCAATTTCTGCCACAGATTCGATTTTGGGCAACATCAGGTGGCACAGGGCTTGTCCCACACTGCCCACAATGACCTCGACATCCCGCTCGAAGGCCGGGTGATCAACCGGATGAACCCGTGCCGCGACCCGTGCCAAAATACCATCCGCTATATTTTTAGTAGCTACTTGCGCTTGATTGATAAGGGTTACAACCATTATTGCATGGTCATATTCGCCGCCAACCGGCGCACCGTCTTCACAATCAAGGGTGACATCAAAAACGCAAGCACCAAACTCTTGCGCCAGCTCGGCTTGCAAAGCCAGACTCTTAAGCATGCGCGACTGCACGCCGCAATAATGATCACACACCGGCAAAGGTGCAGCCACCGCTGCACCCAACAAAACGTCGCGGGGATGGATCACAAGTCTGGCGTTTGAGCGCTGAAATTACAGCAGGTGGGCAACGCCAGCCTGCTCGTCCTGCAGCTCTTTGAGCGTTTTGTTGATGCACTCTTGGCTGAAGGCATCAATTGGCAGGTCTTCCACGAGCTTGTACTCGCCACCGGAGCAGGTCACGGGAAAGCCAAACACCATGTCTTTCGCAATGCCATATTGACCATCCGACGGGATACCCATGGTGACCCACTTGCCGTTGGTGCCCAGTGCCCAGTCATGCATATGGTCAATGGCTGCATTGGCCGCAGAAGCCGCCGAAGACACGCCCCGGGCGGCAATGATGGCTGCACCACGTTTGCCCACGGTTGGCAAAAATGTGTTGGCGTTCCAGTCCTGGTCATTGATCATGTCCTTGACGCTCTCGCCATTGATGGTGGCAAACCGGTAGTCGGCGTACATCGTGGGGGAGTGATTGCCCCAGACTGCCATTTTTTCAATGTCAGCCACTGGCTTGCCGGTCTTGCTGGCCAATTGGCTCAAGGCGCGGTTGTGATCCAGCCGCAGCATGGCAGTAAAGTTCTTACGCGGCAGATCAGGTGCACTCTTCATGGCGATGTAGGCGTTGGTGTTGGCGGGGTTGCCGACCACCAACACGCGCACATCGCGGCTTGCCACGGCGTTCAAGGCCTTGCCCTGGGCGGTGAAGATTTCTGCGTTGACAGCGAGCAACTCAGCGCGCTCCATCCCCGGGCCACGTGGACGTGAACCAATCAGCATCGCGTAATCAACGTCCTTGAAGGCCGTCATTGGGTCGCTATGGGCTTCCATACCGACGAGCAGTGGGAATGCGCAGTCCTGCAGTTCCATCATCACGCCTTGCAGTGCTTGTTGTGCTTTCTCAACCGGCACCTCAAGCAAACTCAAAACCACGGGCTGATCCTTGCCCAGCATCTCGCCGGAGGCGATACGAAACAGAATGGCGTAGCCAATTTGACCTGCTGCGCCGGTAACGGCAACGCGGACGGGTTTTTTGCTCATGGTGAAAACTCCAGAAGTGATAAAAATAGTTCGGTGCAAGTACCAAGGACGATCGACAACCATCCCGATCAAGCGCTGTGAGTGTAATGCTGAAATCCCGAATTCGTCAATTTGTCTTATGTCTTATATAAGATATGATTCGCAAAAACGACAAGACCGAAAAAGAGACCTTCACGCCATGCAGTCCGCACCCGAAACCGTTGCCGAATACAGCCTGCCCGAGCCGGATCGGGCTGCGCTGGCCAACGCCCTCAGTACGCCGTCATTCAGCCCGCTCTACCAGCAAATCAAAGGCCTGATTCTTAACAGTCTGCGAGCGGGCGAGTGGAAACCGGGCGAAGCTATACCAAGTGAAATGGAACTGGCGGCACGCTTTCGTGTGAGTCAGGGGACGGTCCGCAAAGCCATAGACGAGCTTGCGGCTGAAAATCTGTTGCTGCGTCGTCAGGGCAAAGGCACATTTGTCGCCACTCATGCCGAGCAACGGGTGCAATTCAGGTTTCTCAAGCTGGTGCCTGACAGTGGAACCCAAGGCAGCGAGGGCCCGGCCCAGCGCGACATCATTGAGTGCCGGCGCACCCGCGCCAGCACCGATGTAGCCAAAGCCTTGTCACTTCGAACGGGTGACACCGTACTGCTGGCACGCCGGGTATTGAGCTTTGGTGGCACACCGATTATTTTGGAGGATATCTGGCTTCCGGCAGCCCCCTTCAAGGGGCTCACAGCGGAACGATTGACCCATTACCAGGGGCCGATGTACGCCTTGTTTGAAACCGAGTTCAATGTGCGCATGGTTCGTGCTGAAGAAAAAATACGCGCGGTTTCCGCATCAGATGTGCATGAAACGCTTTTGAAAGTGCCCCAGGGGACCCCTCTTTTAAGTGTCGAGCGGATCGCCTACACCTACCGGGACGAACCCATGGAATTGCGTCGCGGTTACTACCGCACTGACACGCACCACTACCACAATACACTGGGATAAAACCAAATCAGGGAGACCCATGTAAGCGTATTGCCAGATAGAGGGAAGACACTCGCTCAGAGCGAATGTTTTGCGCTTTATCAAGCAATAAGCTGAAAACTCAACATATCGCCAAAGCAAGTCCGCAGGCAATGCTGCGTTGCAATAGAATTTCCCGGTAACCAGCATCCATTGGTTACCAAGCTTTAATCAAAACATAGAAAGCGATCGTATGTCTGAATCAACGGCAAACACGCCAAAATCCCGCCCCGAATTCCGCAACATTGACGGTGCAAGCCTTCTCAGTTACCGCTGGCCAATGGCATCGCTGGCATCCGGCATGCACCGGGTCAGCGGGGCCATCATGTTCTTTTTGATGCCCTTCATCATCTGGATGTTTGACAACTCGATTTCATCTGAAATTTCATTCATGAAATTCAAAGCCGCCTTCAATGTTGGCATGCTTGGCTTGCCTGGCTTCATCTGGAAGCTGGTGGCCTTGGGTCTGATCTGGGCCAGCTTGCATCACTTCATTGCTGGTATGCGCCACCTGTGGATGGACACCCACCACCACCACGTCACCAAAGATTTTGGCAGGCAAACGGCTGCTGTCGTCATTGCGTTGACACTGGGTCTCACGGCCGTGCTGGGCGCCAAATTGTTTGGTCTTTACTAATTCAGGAGTTACTCATGTCTGTTAATTTTGGTTCCCATCGCCTGGTTGTTGGCGCACATTACGGCATGCGCGACTGGTTGGCGCAACGCGTCACAGCGGTGTTGATGGCAATATTTACCGTGCTGGTTCTGGCGCAGCTGATATTCAGCAAAGGCCCGATCAGCTATGAATTGTGGTCAGGCATTTTCTCTGCCCAATGGATGAAAACCATCACTTTTATGGTGATCGTGTCAATGCTTTACCACGTATGGGTTGGCATGCGCAATATTTTCATGGACTACGTCAAACCCTACTCCGTGCGCTTTGTCATGCACGTCTTTGCCATCGCCTGGTTAACCGCCTGCAGCGGTTGGGCCGTTCAGGTCTTGTGGCGCCTTTAAGCCCCTTGTCCACTGCAATAGCGGTGACGCAATCGCGCGTTGATACAACGTTGGTTGCGACATCCCAAACCAAGAATCAATACATATCATGACTGCAACTTCCAAACTTTCCACACGTAAATTTGATGTCGTCATCGTCGGTGCTGGCGGTGCCGGCATGAGCGCTTCTTTGCGCCTGTCCAACGCTGGACTGAACGTGGCCGTGCTGACCAAGGTATTTCCAACCCGCTCACACACGGTAGCAGCACAAGGCGGCATCGGTGCCAGCTTGGGCAATATGGCGGAGGACAACTGGCACTACCACTTTTACGACACCATCAAGGGCGGCGACTGGCTCGGCGACCAGGATGCCATCGAATTCATGTGCCGCGAAGCACCCAAAGTGGTCTACGAGCTGGAACACTTTGGCATGCCCTTCGACCGCAACCCTGACGGCACAATTTACCAACGCCCGTTTGGCGGCCACTCCAGCAACTATGGCGAAAAGCCAGTTCAGCGCGCTTGCGCTGCAGCCGACCGCACCGGCCACGCCATGCTGCATACGCTGTACCAGCAAAACGTCAAAGCGCGCACCAATTTCTTTGTCGAATGGATGGCGCTTGACCTGATCCGCGATGCCGAGGGCGATGTCGTCGGTGTTACCGCTTTGGAAATGGAAACTGGCGAGATTCACATCCTGCAAGCCAAGAGCGTCATGCTGGCAACCGGTGGCGCTGGACGAATTTTTGCTGCCTCAACCAACGCTTTCATCAACACCGGCGATGGCCTGGGCATGGCGGCACGTGCCGACATTCCGCTGCAGGACATGGAATTCTGGCAATTCCACCCGACAGGCGTAGCCGGTGCGGGCGTTTTGCTGACCGAGGGCTGCCGTGGCGAAGGCGCCATTTTGCGCAACAGCAATGGCGAGCGATTCATGGAACGCTACGCCCCAACCATGAAAGACCTGGCTCCACGTGACTTCGTCTCGCGTTGCATGGACCAGGAAATCAAGGAAGGCCGTGGCTGTGGTCCCAACAAGAGCTATATCAATCTGGACATGACCCACCTGGGTGCAGAAACCATCGCACTGCGGTTGCCCAGCGTGTTTGAAATTGGTCACAACTTTGCCAATGTGGACATCACCAAGGAGCCCATCCCGGTTATCCCGACCATCCACTACCAGATGGGCGGCATCCCGACCAACGTCAATGGCCAAGTGGTTGCCCCCAAAGACGGCGTCCCCAATGTCGTGGTCAAAGGCCTCTACGCTGTCGGCGAATGTGCCTGCGTCAGTGTTCATGGTGCCAACCGCCTTGGCACCAACTCGCTGCTTGACATTGTGGTGTTTGGCCGTGCGGCGGGCAAACACATCGTCGAATTCAACAATGAAAATGACAACCACAAGCCCGTGCCAGAAAATGGTGCCGACATTTCATTGGAACGGGTTAACCGGCTGGATACCTCCACATCCGGTGAATACGCTCAGGATGTGGCCGATGCCATCCGCAACACCATGCAGACCCATGCCAGCGTGTTCCGCACACAACAAACCATGGACGAAGGCGTGGTCAAGATTGCAGCAATGCGTGATCGCGTCAACAACATCACCTTGGCTGACAAGTCCAAAATCTTCAACACCGCCCGCATCGAAGCACTGGAAGTGGCCAACATGATGGAGGCGGCCCAAGCCACCATGGTGTCGGCTGCCGCCCGCAAAGAATGCCGTGGCGCGCACACTGTCGTCGACTATGACCGGCCCGCCGATGATGCAACTTGCCCACTAGGCCGCGATGATGTCAATTGGCTCAAGCACACCCTGTGGGACCGCGCCAGCAACAGCCTGAGTTACAAACCAGTGAACCTCAAACCGCTAACGGTGACCTCCGTGCCACCGAAAGTTCGCACGTTCTGACGGTTTGCGATCACTCACACGGTTTTATTGCCCATTTTTGAACAGCGGCGGAACTGACCGCCGACTCTGTCCCACGTAAGGAAGTACATCATGGCTAAGCGCACTTTTCATATTTACCGTTACAACCCGGATACGGATGCCAAACCGTACATGCAAACCCTCGAGCTGGAACTCGATGGCAGCGATCGCATGTTGCTTGACGCATTGGTAAAACTAAAAAAACTCGACCCCACCCTGTCGTTTCGCCGCTCATGCCGCGAAGGGATTTGTGGCTCAGATGCCATGAACATCAATGGCAAAAATGGCCTGGCTTGCCTGGTCAACATGTTGACACTGCCCGACACTATCGTTCTCAAGCCGCTGCCGGGCCTGCCGGTGGTGCGCGACCTGATTGTTGACATGACGCTGTTTTTCAAGCAGTACCACTCCATCAAACCGTATTTGATCAACGACAGCCGACCACCTGAAAAAGAGCGCCTGCAAAGCCCCGAAGAGCGCGACGTACTCAATGGGTTGTATGAGTGCATCCTGTGCGCGTGCTGCTCGACCAGTTGCCCGGTGTTCTGGTGGAATCCAGACAAGTTTGTCGGCCCTGCCGGTCTGCTGCAAGCCTATCGTTTCATTGCCGACAGCCGCGACGAAGCCACCAGTGAGCGCCTGGACAATCTGGAAGACCCTTACCGGCTGTTCCGCTGCACCACCATCATGAACTGTGTCGATGTTTGCCCCAAAAACCTGAACCCAACAGCCGCCATTGGCAAAATCAAAGAGTTGATGGTGCGCCGCGCCATCTAATCCGCATGAACACTGTCGCCGCAGCAAAACCCGATGATCTGATTGATCAAAGGACTTTAAGCAAGCTTAAATGGCGTTGCCGTCGTGGATTGCTCGAAAACGACCTGTTCATTGGTCGTTTTTTTGAGCGCTTTGAATCCAGCCTGACTGTCAAGCAGGCGCAAGGTCTGAGCGCTTTAATGGAGCTCAGCGACGGCGATTTGCTCGATCTGCATATGAGACGAAAAGAGCTCCAGCAGGTAGACGCCAATCTGGCCAATGACGATGTTTCTGAAGTTTTGAGTATGTTGAGAACCCCCCCTGAAAGGCCAATATGAAGCTAGCTGAAAATAAAGCCACCCTGTCGTTTTCCAACGGCAGCCCCAGCGTTGATTTGCCGGTATATCAGGGCACCGTAGGCCCGGATGTTATTGACATTCGCAAGCTTTACGGTCAAACCGGCATGTTTACCTATGACCCGGGATTTTTATCCACGGCCTCCTGTCAGTCGGCCATCACTTACATTGACGGCGACAAGGGCGAACTGCTTTACCGCGGCTATCCCATTGAGCAACTGGCCACGCAATGCGATTACCTGGACACTTGCCACCTGTTGCTCAAAGGCGAGCTGCCAAACGCCAAAGAGCGTCAAGACTTTCACAAGCTCGTCATCAACCACACCATGGTCAACGAGCAGATGCAATTCTTTCTGCGCGGTTTCCGTCGCGACGCCCATCCAATGGCGGTCCTCACCGGCCTGGTTGGTGGTTTGTCGGCTTTTTACCACGACAGCACCGACATTAACAACCCACAGCACCGCGATATCGCCGCGATCCGCCTGATTGCCAAGATGCCAACCCTGGTGGCCATGTCTTACAAATACGGCATTGGCGGCCCATACATGTACCCGCAGAACGACCTCAGCTATGCGGGCAACTTCCTGCGCATGATGTTTGGTACGCCGTGTGAGGAATACAAGGTTAACCCCGTGCTGGAGCGTGCACTGGACCGCATCTTTATTTTGCATGCAGACCACGAGCAAAACGCTTCCACATCGACCGTGCGTCTATGCGGCTCGTCGGGCACCAACCCGTTTGCAGCCATTGCTGCCGGTGTTGCCTGCCTGTGGGGTCCCGCTCATGGCGGTGCCAACGAAGCCTGCCTCAACATGCTCGAAGATATCCAGCGCCAAGGCGGCATCGCCAAGGTCGGTCACTTCATGGAACAGGTCAAGGACAAAAACTCCGGTGTCAAGCTGATGGGCTTTGGCCACCGCGTGTACAAAAACTACGATCCTCGCGCCAAGCTCATGCAGGAAACCTGCAACGAAGTTCTGGCCGAATTGGGTTTGGAAAACGACCCCCTGTTCAAGCTCGCCAAGGAAGTCGAAAAAATCGCCCTGGAAGACGACTACTTTGTCTCACGCAAGCTGTACCCGAACGTCGACTTCTATTCAGGCATTGTTCAGCGCGCTATCGGTATCCCCGTCAATTTGTTTACCGGTGTATTCGCATTGGCCCGTACCGTTGGTTGGATTGCCCAGTTGAATGAGATGATCAGTGACCCAGAATATAAAATCGGGCGCCCGCGCCAGTTGTTCACTGGTTCAACCACACGCAACGTCAAACCGGTTACCGAACGCTAAGTAGCCATCCTTAAAAACGCCCGCCGGCTGGCAACACCGGCGGGCGTTTTTATTTGACCAGCGCACTGCATTTGCGCCGTTTAAAATCGTCAGCTCGTCAAGAAACCTGAATGGAACACATGGAATCGACCCCGCACGCACGCACGCTTTATGACAAGCTCTGGGATGAGCACGTCGTCCACACTGAAGACGACGGCACAGCCCTGCTTTACATCGACCGGCACCTGGTGCATGAAGTCACCAGTACGCAGGCTTTTGAAGGGCTACGGCAAGCCCATCGCAAGCTGTGGCGTATCAGCGCTATCGTGGCAACCGCTGACCACAACACACCCACAACCGGGTGGGAGCTTGGCTACGACGGCATTACCGACCCGACCAGTAAAGAACAGGTGATGACGCTGGATGCGAACATCAAGGAATACGGCGCGGCCGCCTACTTTCCATTCATGTCCAAGCGCCAAGGCATCGTGCACGTCATTGGCCCTGAAAACGGTGCTACCTTGCCTGGTATGACCGTCGTTTGCGGCGACTCCCACACCTCGACCCACGGTGCCTTTGGCGCACTGGCGCATGG
>JBBQZI010000039.1:0-17913 GCA_038207855.1 Burkholderiales bacterium | reverse complement strand
GGCAATTCGTAGTCCAGATTCCAGGCGCTGCTGTCCATCGGGTCAGAGGGCTTGAGGCGCTCCATCATGCCCAGGTAACCGCAGCCCAGCGTGGCCGCCATGGCCAGATACGGGTTGACATCAACCCCGGGCACGCGGTTTTCAACGCGTCGGTTCTGCGCATTGGATTTGGGGATGCGGATGCCACAGGTGCGGTTGTCAAACCCCCATTGCACGTTGATCGGTGCTGACATGAAGCGCGACAGGCGCCGGTACGAGTTGACATAGGGCGCCAGCATCGGCATCACTTGCGGCACGTACTTTTGCAAGCCACCGATGTAATGGTTGAATTGTTCGCTGGCAGAGCCATCAGCATTGGAAAAAATGTTTTGTCCCGTCGCACCGTCGAGCACGCTTTGGTGGATGTGCATGGCGCTGCCGGGTTCCATCTCCATCGGCTTGGCCATGAAAGTGGCAAAAATGCCGTGACGCAGCGCGGTTTCGCGCACCGTGCGCTTGAATAAAAAGACCCGGTCGGCCAAGTCCATCGGGTCGCCATGGCTGAAATTGATTTCCATCTGGCCAGCCCCGGCTTCGTGAATCAGCGTTTCAACGCCGAGCCGGTGGACGCTGCAAAACTGCGACAGTTCCATGAAAAACGGGTCAAAGTCGTTGACCGCGTCAATCGAATACGACTGGCGCCCGGCCTCGGACTTGCCGGTGCGCCCCAGCGGTGGCTGCAGCGGCTCATGCGGATTTTGCTGGCGCGCCACCAGGTAAAACTCCATCTCAGGTGCTACCACCGGCTGCCAGCCCTGCTTTTCATACAGCGACACCACATGGCGCAACACGCTGCGCGGTGACAACTGCACCAGCGAGCCGTCGTCCTCATAACAGTCATGAATCACCACCGCCACCGGTTCCGCCGCCCAGGGCACCACGCGCGCCGTAGTCACATCGGGCAGGCAAACCATGTCGGGGTCGGTTTCGCCCACATAGGGGCCGTTATCGGGCTGCTGGCCATTGACGGTGTTGAGCAGCACGCTTTTGGGCAGGCGCATTTCGCCGGCCGACAGAAACAGGTCTTTGGGCAAAATTTTGCCGCGCGCAATGCCGGTCATGTCGGGAATGACGCATTCAACTTCGTGAATGCGGTGTTCGGTCAAAAATTTGCTGATGCTGTCGTTCATGGATAGGCCTCATTTGTGATCACAAATCATCGTACCGCCAATCCACCGGGCTAATTCCAACCCCAACGACAAAACCAGTGCGCGTGCCAGCCTTGATTTGGCTCGATCGCTCATCCCGCGATGCGCGAGCCTTGGTGACGCAACGGCTCCGTCAAAGACACCGGCTATGGCGGCCGCGTGCGCTACGCTGCTAATCCGGCGGCTTTCAGCGCGCTGATCATTGCCGGACTGAGCTGCTTGAACAGTTCCGCGTTGTACGAGGCACAGTAAGGGACTTGATCGACCGCGCCATATTTGATCGACGGATCCAAATAAGTGCGGTCATTGGCATCGATGGGGTCGCCGGCCGGGCGCGTTGGGTCCATCGGGTCAACTTTTAACACCAGCTTGTTGGCCAGGGTCATGGTCTGTCTGTTGGGCGTATTCACGTGCAATTCGTTTGGCCCGATCTGCAGTTCGGCAATCGCACCTTGACGCGATTTGGCAGCCGGTGAGCCCTGTGCAACAGTTGGGTCAACATTGATGGCGACGATTGAAACCGTGTTGTCACTGTTGAGGTAAATCTCGAACGTGCGCAGTTGCTGCGGAAAATGTTGCAGCGATGAGGTTTCAACCTGCCAGAAACTTTTCTCTGGAATCAAGCCCATGTGGTTAACCGGGTCCTCATAAGCCGGCAAGGCTTTGATGGTATTGAGGTGACGATGGCCAGCGATCCACATCAGAAGATTGCTTGTGTTTTGGAGTTTCGCAATCAAGTCGGGCAAGGTCACGGCGTTCAGCATGGTCGCATGCGGATCGTTTTGAATCGGCATCGCCTGACCTTTGGGATTCCACCACTCCATCAGGCTGCCGGCACCAGCAACCGCGATTGGAACGTGCGCGGCAATAACCATCAGTTGGTGGTTGACCTGACCCGCATCGAGTTCGTCTTGCAACCATTGCCACCGAACCGCATCCAAAAATCCGTGGCCGTGAATGTCGTGCGAACCATCTTTTTCTGACTGGGTGTTGTCCAGCACGATGATTTTGAGCGGAATGTTCGACTTCGGCACGAAGCTGTAGCAGGCAAAGCCATCTTCACTCTTCTTCAGGTCAGCGGGCACCAGGTCGAAACCGTGGCCCTTGGGCGAGGTGGTGGAATTGAAAAACTCTTGTACCCACTCTGCCCTCAGTAACGAGCGCCGATTCGGGTCGGCGGCAACGGTAGGCGGTGTGCTGAAGTTGCTGGGCAGCCCGGCATACTTGATCTCGCCATAAGGGCTTGATCCGTCAATCACACCCATGTAAAAAGAGCTGCCAGAAACGCCGGTTATCTTGTCATTCAACGTGACTTTTGAAGTCCCGGCAAGGTGGGTTGGCAAATCATAAATGACCGGTGGCAATGCGGGCGGACTGGACCCCGACGCATTAGGCACCAGCACATCGCCAACCGCCCAAACCTTGCTGTCAACGTAGCTTTCCCGGATTTTCAGCGAAGGATCGCCATCTACCGGCAGGGAGCCGATGTAGAAGTGGTCGTGGTTGCCGAGGACCTGGTACCACGGGATCGATTTGTTCAGGCCAGCGGCCTGGAAGGGTTTTTGATAGTCGATCTTGTCGGCCCCCAGATGGGCGCCTGAGCTTGGCGTGATGAACTTGCCGTCAAACACGTCGATGTACCAACGCAGTTCGTTGTAGCGGGTGCTGTCGCACACATCACCTAAAGAAATGCCGAAATCGAAAGGTGCCTTATCGTGCAGGGCGTTGAGCGTCTGGATCGCCGCATCCAGCACCTGTGTCGTGTACAGCATGACCGGCGAATAAACGGAGTTCATTTTTGCACCCATGACGAAATCCGCCTGCTGGATGTAAATCAACTGGTTCGGGGCTTCTTTGTCGGTGATATGGACATCGGTCATGGCAAAAAAATTCGCCAACTGCTTCGCTCTGACAGGCGCCTTATAGCTGCCAGCATTGGCCAGAATATCGAAGCGTTTCTCGACGGTCAGACCCTTGCCATACCAATGCTTGCCGTAACCATATTTATCGTATTCCGAGAGCTTGGACATCTCGGTCGGATAGAGACCGGAGCCTGAGTTTGGCGCCGCTACTGGCTGCATGGGGAAGGTAAACGCCAGCATTTGTTCAGAGGTCTTCTTGACGGCGCTGGCATCAATCGGGTAGCTGGCCAACACAGGGGGGCTGCCACCGTCACTGCCACCACCGCAGGCCGGCAAGATCACGCCCATCGACAAACCGGCCATGGCTCCGAAAGAGTACTTGACGAAGTGGCGTCGGTCGATGCCGTCACTCTTGTGTGCCAACGCATCGTTAGTCAAAGTCGCCAGGCACTTGCTTGAATCGGGTTTGCTCATGGACAGCCTCATCGTGTGGTTGATGCGAAGCGGAAATTATCGGCGTGCGTCAGACTGAGGAAGTTGACTCAAGTCAACCTGAGCGTGAAGCGCTGGTCTCAAAACCAGTCAGCCAATCAGCGGCTATCGCCTTGCTTTTGATTGGGTGACTGAACTCTTGGTGCATTTGGCCCTCGGCTGGCCTGCTGGTCTTTCGAATCAACAAAATCTACCGATTTGCGCTGGTGTATTGCTACTTATTCAATAGCTGCTTGCGCATGCACTGAAAGGGCTAGAAGCCTTTTTTTCATACAAAGAACGGCTTTGTCCTTGCTCAGCAGAACAGCTTGATGGACGACCGCCAGATCAATGAATTTCTGGTCGTCGGGGTCGCGGCAGGTGACGCTGGCTTTTGCGACAACGGGAACGATGGTGACTTGTGCGTCAAACTTGGCCAAGACCCAAGCCAGCGGGTCAGCGCGCCTGTTGGCAGCCCCGTCAGTGGCCTGGTGACCTTGCTGCGCCAACCGTCTGACGATTTGCGGGTAGGTCAGCACCCGCGCCAACTCATCGCGCATCGGTGCGCTGGCAATCCAGCGAAAGCTGTTGTCATGCAACGCTGTCTGCAAAGGCGCGGTGGCCGGGTCCTGAAAAACAAACAGGTCGAGCACGATGTTGGTGTCGAGCACCAGCGCCCGGCGCTCCGCCGTCACGCGGCTTTTCCGTGGTCTTGCGGGGTGCGGGCCGAGCCCTTGACCATGTCAAAGCGAAACAGCCGGCATTCAATCGGGCCGTTCCACATCGGCACGCGGCGCGATTCTTTGAGGCGCATTTTGCCGGGCAGCTTCAAGTCAGGGGTCAGTAACCAAGCCGTCCAGCCGGCGTAGTTTTTCTTCCAGTGGGTTGCCAATTGGCTGAAAAACTCGCCGCCATTGTCTGTTTGTGGCAGTTCGCGCGCACCAAATCGGCCCTGTTGTTGGGGCCCGGCAGATTCATCGACCGCGTCGTCATCGTAGCCCGACCCCGCGTAAGCAGCGTTGGAGGGGTCGCGCGCTGCCGGTCGGCTCGAGCGACTGGTACGCTCCGGACGATCAGCCCGCGCCACCCCGGCGACCTCAATGCGCTCGCCATACGGCGGGTTGAGCAGCATGATGCCGCCACTGGTGCCGACCTCCATCGGCGGCATGCGCTGCAGCGCGTCGCCACCGCGAAAGTCAATCACCTGGGCAACCCCAGCCCGCTCGGCGTTGCGCTGGGCAAAGTCGACCATGCGGTGCGCCACGTCACTGCCAAAAATAATGGGTTTTTGCCCTGCATCGGGCATGCACACTGCGTCAGCAGCTTCTTTTTTAATAGCATTCCAAACGGCTGACTGAAACGGCAGGTATTTCTCGAACGCAAAGCGACGCAAACTGCCAGCCGGAATGTTGCAGGCCATTTGGGCGGCTTCGATCACGATGGTGCCACTGCCGCAGCAGGGGTCATAGAGCGGCTGCAGGTCGCCTTCGCCGTCGAGCCAGCCGCTGGCGGCAATCATGGCGGCGGCCAGGGTTTCTTTCAGTGGCGCATCGCCCTTGTCTTCGCGCCAGCCGCGCTTGAACAGCGGCTCGCCCGAGGTGTCGATGTAGAGCGAGCAACTGTCGGTGGTCAGGTGGGCGTAAATGCGCGCGTCGGGCCACTGGGTGTTGACATCGGGGCGCACGCCGCCCGCCACCGCGCGAAAACGGTCACACACCGCGTCCTTGATTTTGAGTGCGGCAAAGTTCAGGCTGTTGAGCGGGCAGTGCTGCGCCGTGATCTCGACCTTGATGCTCTCCTTCGGGGTAAACCAGCGCTCCCACGTCACCTCGGAGGTGGCGCGGTACAGGTCTTGCTCAGAGCGGTATTCGGTGTAGCTCAGCAGCACCAGCACGCGTTGCGCCAGCCGGCTGTACAAATTGAGCAGCATGGCATGTGCAAACGACGTGCGCACCGCCACGCCGCCGCGCTGCTTGGTGATGCCGCCCGGCGGCAGGCCGGTGATGCGCAGCACCTCGGGTGCCAGGTAGTCCTCGACGCCAGCGGCGCAGGGGAGAAAGAGTTGGAGTTGGTTCACAGCGATTTCCTTAATGATGCTGGCGCAATGCGCAGCGCTTCGCGGTATTTGGCGACCGTGCGCCGTGCGCACTCAATGCCCTGCTCTTTGAGCATGTCTGATAGTTGACTGTCACTCAACGGTTTTTTCGGGCTTTCGGCGGCGACAAACTGCTTGATCAGCGCGCGCACGGCCGTGCTCGACGCATTGCCACCTGATTCGGTGCCCAGGCCTGAGCCAAAGAAATACTTCAGCTCAAAGGTGCCAAACGGTGTCGCCATGTATTTGGCCGTGGTGACGCGACTGATGGTGGACTCATGCAGGCCCAATTCATCGGCAATTTCACGCAGCACCAGCGGACGCATGGCCAGTTCACCATGCATGAAAAAGCTTTTTTGCCGCTCCACAATGGCCGTACTGACCCGCAAAATGGTGTCAAAGCGCTGCTGGATATTTTTGATGAACCAGCGCGCCTCTTGCAGACGTTGCTGCAGCGCCAGCACATTGGCCGCCTCGTTGCCGCCGGCTTTGTGGCCCTTGAGGGCGTTGGCATAGATGTCGTGCACACGCAGTCGTGGCATCACATCAGGGTTGAGGCGCACCTGAAATTTGGCCGCTGCACCACTGCCAATCTGAGTCACCAACACGTCGGGCACCACGATGTTGCGCTCGACATCGATAAAACGCCGGCCTGGCTTGGGCTCCAACCGGCCAATCAGCGTGATGGCGGCGCGCACGGCAGCATCCGAAGCACGGCACAAGGGCACCAGGTGCTTGATGTCGCGGCGCGCCAGCAAGTCCATCGGCTGGGCACAAATGCGCAGTGCCACGTCAACTACGTCCAGATCAATGTCGGCATACATGTCTTTTTGCAGCACTTGAAGCTGCAAACTCAGGCACTGCGCCAGACTACCGGCACCCACACCCACTGGCTCCAGGCTCTGCAACAAGCTCCGCGCCACCGTGAAATGGTGCACCAGGTCTTCCATCTGCTCAACATCGTCGCCCGCCAAACCGAACGCCAAATCAGTCAGCTCGTCTTCAAGGTAGCCGTCATCATTGAGCGATTCAATCAAAAAGCGCAGCGCAGCACTGTCTTCAGGGCTCAGGCGCAAGCCCAATGCCTGACGATGCAAATAGCTTTGCAGCGATTCCTGGTTGCGCGCCAGTTCGGTCGCGTCCAGCTCATCATCACCACTGAGGTTGTTGCCATGCGCGCGCGCCTCGCCACCCCATTCGCTGTCGTCTGGCGCCAGGCTGACCGTGCCGTCGCCCTCCCAGCTGGGTTCCTCAAACGTCGTCGTGCCACCGTCTTCTGCATCATTTTCGGCCTTAGCCCCTGATGTACCTGCGTAGTCAGCTACTGAATACGTAGCAACCTCAGCCTCGCGATCGGTCGAACTGACGGGCGTATCAGCACGCTCCAGTCCAAACGACTCGCGCTCGGCTTCGTCAGCCGAACGCTCCAGAAACGGGTTTTCGTCGAGCATCTGGCCAACTTCCTGGCTGAGCTCCAGGGTCGAAAGCTGCAGCAAGCGGATCGACTGCTGCAACTGGGGGGTGAGCGCCAGATGCTGCGAAACGCGCAGTGACAGGCCGGGATGCATCACATTCTGAAGTGCTCACCCAGGTAAACCCGGCGCACCTCTTCGTTGTTGACAATATCGGTTGGTGTGCCTTCTGCCAGCACGCTGCCATCACTGATGATGTAGGCGTGGTCGCAAATTCCCAGGGTTTCACGCACGTTGTGGTCGGTGATCAGCACGCCAATGCCGCGGCTTTTTAGAAAGCTGATGATGCGCTGGATTTCGATCACGGCAATCGGATCAATGCCGGCAAAGGGCTCATCCAACAGAATAAAACGCGGCTGGGTCGCCAGCGCCCGGGCAATCTCGACGCGCCGACGCTCACCACCCGACAAGGACAGTGCGCTGGATTTGCGCAGGTGATCGACCCGCAAATCCTGCAACAAGGATGTCAACCGCTTTTCGATCTCGGCATGGCCCAAGGGCCGTCCCTTGTCGTCAAGCTGCAATTCCAGCACGGCGCGCACGTTGTCCTCAACATTGAGCTTGCGAAAAATCGACGCTTCCTGTGGCAGGTAGCTCAACCCCAGGCGGGCGCGGCGGTGGATCGGCATGTGCTCGATCGATTGACCATCAATGGTGATGTCGCCCGACGTCGCCGGTACCAGCCCGACGATCATGTAAAACGAGGTGGTCTTGCCAGCGCCGTTCGGTCCCAGCAGACCCACCACTTCGCCTTTGCGCACCGCCAAGGACACATCCTTGACCACTTCGCGACTGCCATAAAACTTTTTCAAATGTTGCACTTGCAGGCAACTGGTGCAATCAGGGTCGGCGCGGGAAATAACGTCGACCTCGGTAGCTGGCGGGTCTTGCGGGCTAAGGCGCAGGCCGGTCACTTAGTGGCCCCGCCCAGTTGAGGCGTGGCGCGCAATGGCGTTGAACTGGCCGCCGCTGGTGCTTCTACCTTGGGGGTCAACATGGCGCGCACCCGACCGGCCGGCAGCCCCGCCTGGCCAGCACTGCCACCGGTACCCAAGCCGGGCGCGCCGTCAAGCGTGAACACATCGGTGGTGTTGTTGTAGACAATCACCCCGGCGTTGAACTCATCACTGAGACTGGCTGCCCGGTAGCGACGCAACTGCGCTTTCGAGGTGAATTTGACAGAGTCCGCACGGCCATCGTAATCAATGGTTTCGCCTTCGCCTTCGATGGTTTCATCAACGCCTTCGCGCTTTTGCCGAAAAAACGCCAGCTTGCCCGGCTCGGCAGTCACCACGCCAAACTGGTTGCCTTGCGGGTCTTGATGAACCTCAACTTTTGCGCCACGAATCACGATCGTGCCCTTGGTCAGCACCACCCGGCCGGTAAAGATGCTGAGTTGCTTGACATCGTCATACCGCAAGGCATCGGCCTCAACATTCATTGGCTTGTCACGGTCGGCTTTTTCAGCATGCACCCACGACGGTGCCAGCACCATCAGGACCAGAACCAAACCGGGAAAAAAAGTGATTTTCATAAAGGCACGAATCTTGCATTAGAGGTATGCCAGATTGTAGCGGGACACCAAACTTTGGTGCCACCCAATTCCTCTGCCAACCAAGCCATTACAGCCTGATCATGACATTAACGCCCGCTGCGCACCTGCGCGATCAGAAAATCAGCCACCTGCACCGCCCGGTCCATGCTTTTAGCCAAGGAGCCATCGGTATAAAAGCGCCCCGCCACACCCATGGCCGGCACGCCCTCAACTTGGTAGGCGGTCATCATTTGTGTCGATCGCGCGGCTTGGGTGGTAGCCGAGAACGAGTTGAACTGCGAAAGAAATTTTGCCTTGTCGACACCTTGCTTGACCACCCAGTCGGTAATGGCTTGCGCCGATGTCAGGTTTTGCCGCTCGCCGTGAATGGCCGTAAACACCCTGGCATGTAACTGATCCACCAGCCCCATGGCCTCCAGCGCGTAATACAAGCGCTGCAGCGGCACCGCATCAGGCCGGAAGGCAACCGGAATCCGCTTGAAAGCAACGTCCTTGGGCAGTTTTTTAACCCACTGCTCCAGCGTGGGCTCAAACGCACTGCAGTGGGGACACCAGTAGCCAAAGAATTCAACCACCTCGATCTTGCCCGCCGGTGCCTCGGTCGGCGCGGGCCGCTCAAGCCGGATGAAATCGGTGCCAGCCAGCGGGGCTGGCGTTTGAGCAAACGCGGCATTGGGTGCCAAAACCAGGCCACCGGCAGCCAATGCACCTGCACCAGCAAAGAAATCACGACGTTTCATACAAAAATTCTCCATTTAGACATTGCAAAACAGCCCGTACGAGCCATCAGTTGGTCAAAAGTTCAACGCTGCACACGCACCAGTGCGGCTTCAATGCCCGCTGCGTCGAGCTTGGCCTTGGCTTTTTCAGCCTCATCGCGTTGCTCATACGGGCCCATGCGCACCCGATGAACGATTCGACCCGCCTGCTCGCGCTGCGACACCTTGGTCTCGATCCCCGCCAACGACAGCTTGGCACGCTGACTTTCGGCATCTTCAATGGTGCGGTAGGCCCCTACCTGAACAAAGTAGCTGAAAGCGTCTGCTGTTGCAACCGGCGCAGCGCCTTTTGCAGCGGCTGCACGCGCCATGGCCAGATCGCCCAGCGGATCTGCCGTGACGGCGGGTTTCAACTCGGGCTTAACGGCAACCGGGGCTGGCGCGGGCACATCGGTTGGCGTTGGCGCATCGGGCGCGGCAATGACCTGTTCAGTAGCCGAGGCTGGTTTGGCCGGGTTCTTGCCATACAAGAGCGCATTAGGGTTCCAGCCCTTGTTTTTTTGCATTTCCATGGCGCCCTGATCAGCCGGCGAACTGGTCAATCCCTTGGTGACAAAGGGAATCGGCACCTTGGTGACATACACCGCTACCGCCAATGCCACCCCCAAGCCTGCAACCAGGCCCAAAATAAAGCCCAAAAAAGTACCGCCGCGTTGTTGTGTCATGTGCTGCCTGTGTCGCCTGTTAAACGGATTAATTACATCTTTTGCGGAGCACTCACGCCCAGCACTGCCAAGCCATTGTGCAATACCTGCGCGGTCGCGGCCACCAGCGCCAGGCGGGCCAGTTTGACCGCTTCATCATCCACCAGAATGCGCTCGGCATCGTAATAGCTGTGGTAGCAGGCGGCCAACTCACGCAGGTAAAAAGTCACGTCATGCGGGGCAAAACCGTCGGCAGCAGCACTCAGCATGTCGGGGTATTTGGCCAACAGCAACATCAAGGCCTGGGCTTGCGGGCTTTCGAGCGGGCTCAGGTCAACGCCAGGCAGGGCCGCCACATCGCCACCCCAGGCCGCCAGCACCGAGCAAATGCGGGCATGCGCGTATTGCACGTAATACACCGGGTTGTCATTGTTCTTGGCGACCGCCAGATCCACGTCAAAGGTGTATTCGGTGTCGGGCTTGCGACTGAGCAAAAAGAAGCGCACCGCGTCTTTGCTGGTCCACTCGATCAAATCACGCAGCGTGACATAGCTGCCCGCACGTTTGGAAATTTTGACCTCTTCACCACCCCGCACCACCCGCACCATGGTGTGCAGCACGTAGTCCGGAAAGCCCTGCGGGATGCCCACATTGGCCGCTTGCAGACCGGCGCGCACCCGGGCAATGGTGCCATGGTGGTCGGTGCCCTGGATGTTGATGACCTTTTGAAACCCGCGCTCCCATTTGGCAATGTGGTAAGCCACATCAGGCACAAAGTAGGTGTAGCTGCCGTCCTGCTTGCGCATGACACGGTCCTTATCGTCGCCATAGTCGGTCGATTTGAGCCACAGCGCGCCGTCTTGCTCGTAGGTTTTACCGGCTTCCTGCAAGCGCTTGACGGTGGCATCCACCTTGCCGCTGGTGTACAGGCTGCTTTCCAGGTAGTAGTTGTCAAACTTGACGGCAAAGGCTTGCAAATCCAGATCTTGCTCATGGCGCAAATAAGCGACGGCAAACTGGCGAATGCCATCCAGATCGCTGACCTCACCAGAGGCTGTGAATTCACGGTCATCCGATTTGACGGTCTTCTTATTCAAGAAATCAGCCGCAATATCGGCGATGTACTCACCGTTGTAAAAGTTTTTGCTTAACGGGTTGTCCGGATCAATCGGCCAGCAGGCATCGCCCGGCTTGAAGCCCTGCGCGCGCAATTGGGTGCTGGTCGCCAGTGTGCCGATCTGCACGCCCGCGTCGTTGTAATAAAACTCGCGGTACACCGCCCAGCCTTGGGTGGCGAACAGGTTGCACAAGGCATCGCCCAAGGCGGCTTGGCGGCCATGGCCGACATGCAGCGGCCCAGTCGGATTGGCCGAGACAAACTCCACCAGCATGCGTTTGCCATTGCTGGCTTGTGTGCCGTAGCCGGCCGTCTGCGCCAGCACCTCACGCACCACCTGCTGCTTGGCAGCCGGTTTGAGCTTGATATTGATAAAGCCCGGCCCGGCGATGTCCAGCGCCTCAACCCAGGTCTTGAAAGGCGTACTGGCCAGCAGCGCGTTGCGCAAATCTTCAGCCAATTGACGCGGGTTGAGTTTCAGCGGCTTGGCCAATTGCATGGCAGCCGTGGTGGCAAGATCGCCGTGTGCCGCCACTTTGGGCGACTCGAACGCGGCTTTCGCGCCCGCGCCGGGCAGTAAATCTTCCAGCGCTTGGCGCAGGGCTTCAAGGAGTTCGGTTTTGACAATCAGCATGCGCGGATTTTACGGGGCTGGCCTGCAGGGGCGGCAGCACGTGCATCGCCCACTGGGATTAAACTGAAACGATTGACCTGCGCCGCAAACTTTAACTGTGAAGGAGACTCCCATGCGACATCTCACACCGCGCCTGGCCGCTTGCAGCCTGTGCACCGCTGCGGCTTTGCTTTGCAGCCTGGCCAGCCCCGCTGCCCTGGCACAGGCCAAGTTCATTCAAACGCCTTACCAAAACCCCAAAGCGCTGGTTGATATCTATCTGGACGACCCGGTGAAACTGGGCGCAGCCTTGTATTGGCTGCGCAGTCTGGTCAACCCGCTGACAGAAGCCCCGTACAGCATGTTCCAAGAGGACATCAGCATCATCGTCTTGATGCATGGCACTGAAATCGTCACGCTGGCGCGCAAAAACGAAGAGCGCTATGCCGAAGTAGTGCAGCGCATGCGCTACTACGCCGCCATGGGCGTGAAATTCAAAGTCTGCGGCCTGGCCATGCAAGACTACCAATACAGCGCCGGTGATTTATACGATTTTGTCGAGGTAACCCCTTCTGCCATGACGGAGCTGATGCACTGGCAAAACCGTGGTTACGCGTTGATCACGCCAAAGGTCACAGAAAAGAAATTCTCCATCGACAACATCCGCTGAAGCAGGTGCCTCTTGCTCGGTGGTTGACGCCGGATGTCAAAAAAAGCCCTCGACCCGCCTCACTGGCGGGTTTTTTTTGGCATGATGCGAGCATGCTGACCCGCCAACATCTGTCCCCGTCCATTTCTTGCGTCGTTCCTGCCTACAACGAGGCGCGCAGTCTTGGAGCCCTGATTCCTGAAATATTGACGACCCTGACCCACCTCAGCGCAAAAGTCGAGTTGATCGTGGTCGATGACGGCAGCAGCGACAACACCAGCGCCGTCATGCAAATCGTCTGTGCCGAGCACCCGCAGGTGGTTTACCTCAAACTGTCGCGTAACTTCGGCAAGGAACCGGCGCTGACTGCCGGTATTGAGGCTGCGCTGGGCGATGTCGTGATTCTGATGGACGGCGATGGCCAACACCCGGTGTCCTTGCTGCCAGATATGGTGGCCAAGTGGCGCGACGGTGCCGATGTGGTTTACGCCGTGCGTAGCACCCGGGTTGACCAGTCAAGCCTGCAAATCAAATTAACCAGCTGGTTTTACAAGCTGGTTAATCTGGGCAACCGGGTCAAGATTCCAGCCAATGCAGGCGACTTTCGCCTGATGGACCGTCAGGTGGTCGATGCCCTCAAGCGCCTGACTGAACGCAACCGGTTCATGAAAGGCTTGTACGCCTGGGTTGGTTTCAACAGCACCGCCATTGACTACGAGCCGCTGCCACGCGCCGATGGCCAAAGTAATTTTGGCTTGCGCGGCTCAATGGCGCTGGCTTTCACTGGCATTCTGGCGTTTTCAATCGCTCCGCTGCGTGCCATGACCGTCACGGGGCTGGTGCTGTCGGCGCTAGCATTGGGCTATGGTGTCTGGGTAGTGGGCGAATACTTCATCACTGGCATTGCCGTACCGGGTTACGCCACCATTGTGGTCGGCATGATGTTTTTCAGTGGCATCCAACTGCTGTCGATCGGTGTGCTGGCCGAATACGTGGGTCGCATTTATGAAGAGGTCAAACAGCGCCCCAACTACCTGATCAGCCAGCGCAGCGGTGACGGCCTGGTTACTGACGCGCCAGCCATGAGTCAGCCCATGAGCCAGTCTGTCAACGCGCCCGTCACGTTGACGTGAGTGCCTCCACTTTCTGGTTTTTGGCCGTCGGCGGCACAGCGGCGCTCACCCACATGAGCGTGTTTGCCCTGGCGCAGCCCCACATGTGGCCCGAGGTGGCGAATGCGCTGGGCTTTGTGATTGCTTTTTTTGTCAGCTTTACCGGGCACCGGTTGTTGAGCTTCAAGGATGCGGGCACCAGTGTCGGCACCAGTTTTCAGCGTTTTGCGGTGACAGCATTGGCCGGGTTTGCCAGCAACGAAGCCGTGTTTGTGTTGCTGCTGCGCGGCCTGCAATGGCCCGCCTTGATGGCGCTATTTGCTGCGCTGGTTTTTGCAGCCGGGCAGACTTATCTGCTGAGCCGCTTCTGGGCTTTTCGCCGCTGACGTTGCCGCCACATCAGCGCCTGAGCGAAACAAATCCCAGCCTTCGCCCTTGAAGTAGAGCGACCAACCGGCCAGCTCTTTGGTCATTTGATTGCCAGCGCGCGCGACAAACCAGTTTCCTGGCTTTGCGCCCACTTGCGCCAGCACAGATACCGGTTGCAAGGCCTTGGCGGCCTGTGCATCAAAATCCGCCCCCTCAAACAATTCACGCTGCCAACCATCGCCGACCTGCTTGCGCAGCGTGGGCCAATCGGCCAGCACTACCATTTGCAGTGAGGTCTGCGCGTAAAACGGCAAGTCATACGGATAGGCATCTGACACATACACCGTGTCCGATGGCGTGGCCGCGCAGGCCAATACCGCCGCCACATCCTGGGTGCGGGTGGTTTTGGTGACATCACCGACCATCAGCATCAGCACCAGCGCAATGCCGATGTTGAGTACACCAAGGCCGGCAAACAGCTTACCCGCCACGGCCCGGTGCGCCATGGTGCGCTCCCAACCCAGTGCGGCCAACAGTGCCAGCGGCGGCATCACCGGCAAGATGTAGCCCACCAGTTTGGAGTGCGGAATCGAAAAAAACACCAAAATGGCCAGCACCCACACCCAGCACAAACGCCACCAAGCCGCAGCCATCGGCAGCTTGGTTGCCAGGCTGGTGGCGGTAACCCGGCGCACTTGGCCAATGGCAAAAAACACCCAGGGGAAAAACAGCAAAACCAGCGCCAGCAGGTAAAACCACCAAGGCTGTGGGTTGTTGTAGGTGGCTGCGGTGTAGCGGTTGAACTGCTGCCCAATGAACATGTAGTTAAAGAAGTCGGGGTAGGCTTGCTGTGCCAGCACAAACCAGGGCAAGGCCACAGCGCCAAAAATTACCAAGCCGCTGAGCCACGGCAAATACAGGATTTTTTTGATCTGACGCGTCCAGATTAACCAGACAAACAGCACCAGGCCCGGCAACGCGATGCCAATCAAGCCCTTGCTCAGCATGGCCAGCGCGCAGGCCAAAAACCCCAGCCGGGCCAGCCACGCATGGGGTTTGTCACCGGCCATGAAAGAAAAGGCAAAGCACCAGATCGCCAAGCCAATCCAGGTGGCCACCAGCATGTCGTGGTTGATGTATTGCCCACCCACCAAAAAAGTCAGGCTGCTGCCGAGCATGATGGCTGCGCGCCGGGCCAGCGCCTCGCTGCTGATGGTGCGAGCCGCCAGATACAGAACCGACAGCATCAAGCCAGCGTGCAGTGCCGGCACCAGGCGCAGGGCCAGCTCATTAACGCCAAACACGGCCAGGCTGATGGCATCGAGCCAGTAAAGCAGTGGCGGCTTGTGAAAAAACGGCAGGCCGTTGAGGCGCGGTGTCAGCCAGTCGCCACTGATGAGCATCCAGCGGCCAACTTCGCCATAGCGCCCCTCGTCAGGCACCGCGAGTGGCCGCAGACTGGCCAAAATCAGCAGCAATAGCCAGAAGGCCGCCAGGATCAGCCAGGATTTTTGACGCTCGGTCAGGGCGGCGGGCTTGGGAGTTGGGGTCGTCAAGGTTGGAGTCGAGGTATTAATCACCGAGCGATTTTAGTGGGGCAAGTCCTTTGGCTACGCTCTTGGTGCCGCGCACCAGCACGACACCGGCGTGCTGCAAGGCGGCCGTGTAGTCAGCACTGCCAAGGTAAGCAAACTCCTGCGCGCGGGCCATGCCGATCTCATCGCCCGGCTCGGCGGCTTGGGCCGGGTGGCACATGATGATGCTGCCCTCGGGCGCCTGCGCCAACCAGCGCGCCATCAGTGCCGCATAGCGCGCTGTGTCACCGGCAAAATCATATATGCCAAATAAGGCTTTAGCCCTTGTAATACCTGCGTTAGCAGCTATTTTATTTATAGCACCTGCACCCATCACAGCAATCACCCAGGCTTTGATATCAGCGCTGCCACGCGCACTGCGCGAGATGCGCAGATAAGGTTTGACGGCTTGCGTGCCATAGCGGCGCGTAAGCACCGCCACCAGTGCCTCGCGGATGCCGGAAAATTGTTGCACATGCTGATGGCCGTCCACGTAATCGGGCGCGGCCTGCCAGTGCGACTCAAACAAATCAAGCTGCTGCTCAATCACCTGTGCCGCTTGCACGGGGTCAAAACCACCGAACACCGCGCGCCGCATGGCGGCACCCAGCGACAGGCCGTGGCCTGCGGCAACAGCAAATTCACTGGTCCAGTCCAGGTGTAGTCCGACATCAATCTGGCCGCGCAAGTCTTGCAACAGCGCCACATCGCGCGGCCAACGCGCAGGCAGCACCATGGCGCTGGTGGCGCTGATGCGCCCCATGCGGGCCAGCTTGGCAATGCCCAACGAAGCGCTTTCGTTGACAGCAAAATCATCCGCACAAACAATGATGCCCTTTGCCACGCCAGCCGGACCGGTAAAACGATGATGCTCGCTCATTGCGGGCGCAGCGGCAATCCACGCGCCTGCCAAAACCCGGCTTGCGCGTAGTGATCCTTGAGAAAATCAACCCACAGCCGCACGCGCAGGGGCAAGTGCTTGCGATGGGGAAACAGCGCATAAATACCATTGGGCGGTGCCGCAAATTCTTCCAGCAAGGGCAGCAGGGCACCCGATGCCACCTCGGCCTGCACCTCCCAGGTGCTGCGCCAGGCAATACCGTGGCCAGCCAGACACCAGTCAAACAGCACCTCGCCGTCCGAGCAACTCAGCGGCCCGCCAGGCTTGAGGTGCACCACGCCGACAAGCCCGTCGCCTTGCGGCAAGGAAAACGCCCAGCCACGGGTTTGCGAGGCATCGCTGGAAAGCGTCAAGCAATCAAAGCGTGCCAAATCGTTCGGGTGCTTCGGGATGCCGTGGCGCTGGATGTAAGCCGGCGCAGCCACGCACAGGCGTCGGTTGTCGGCCAGGCGCACGCTGATCAGCGACGAGTCCGGCATTTCGCCCACACGAATCGCGCAATCAAAGCCCTCGGCCGCCAAATCAACCACCCGGTCGCTCAAACTCAGCGACAGCGTCACTTCAGGGTGCAAGGCATGAAACTGCGGCACCAGCGGCGCCACATGACGACGGCCAAAACCAGCCGGGGCGGTGATATTCAAGTGCCCCGTGGCCTTGATGCCACCCGCAGAGACACTGGCCTCGGCATTGGCCAGATCGGCCAGCAAACGCTGGCAATCTTCCAAAAAAGCGCTGCCCTCAGCCGTCAGCGTGACGCTGCGGGTGGTGCGCAGCAACAACTTGACACCAAGGCGATCTTCGAGCGCATCGATGCGCCGCCCGATGATCGCCGGTGCCACGCCCTCGGCCTTGGCGGCCGCCGTCAAGCCACCGCGTGCAGCCACGGTGACAAAGGTTTCCAGTTGCTTGAGCTTGCTCATGCAGGGATGGTAGCGGCTAGCCCACCGCGCCCTCAGCGCGCAGCGCCTGCACGGCATCGGTGCCATAGCCCAAACCCTCCAACAACTCTGCTGTGTGCGAACCCAGCCGGGGCGGATTCAGGCGCACGCCCAGTCGCTGGCCGTCCATCGTGAAGGGAAACAGCGTGGCCTTGGCGGTTTGGCCAGCACGCTCGCCATCGGGCAGAGTGATGTCGGCCAGGCCACCGGTGGCCAGCAGGTGCTCGTCGTCAAACAATTCTTCGGGGCGGCGAATCGGCGCGTAGGGCAGCTCACAGGCCTGCAAAATGGCGGTTAATTCGGCGGCGCTGCGCTCGGCCAGACGCGCGCGCAGCACTGGCAGTAAGCTGGGGCGCTCACGCACACGGTCGTTGTTTGACTGGTAACGCGGGTCGGTTTTGAGGTCAGCCAGGCCCAGCGCATCGCAAAACGTGGCCCACTGCGCATCGCTTACAGCCGACAGAAAAATCTGCTCGCCATCTTTCACGGTGAACACGTCGTACACGCCCCAGGGCGAGATGCGCGCCGGCATGGGCGCGGCGGGCTGGCCGGTCATGGCGTACTGCAGCATGTGC
>JBBQZI010000038.1:0-17926 GCA_038207855.1 Burkholderiales bacterium | reverse complement strand
GATGACGCGGTGGCCACGGCGCAAAAGGCCAGCGGCGCGCGGGTGTTGTCGGTCGAACGGGCCGAGCACTCCGGCCGGCCAGTCTGGCGCGTCAAGCTGCTCACGCCGCAGGGTGAAGTCAAAGTGATGCTGATCGACGTGGCCAGCGGGCGCGTACTTTGAGCCCGATTGCGAGCCATTAGTCCATGCGTTTGCTACTGATTGAGGACGATGCTGTTTTGCGCCTGGGCCTGGCACGTCAGCTTGAAGCCGATGGCTACCGTATTGACCAGGCCGCCGACGGTGCCGATGGCTTGTTTCAGGCGCGCGAATACCCGGTCGACCTGGCCATTGTGGATTTGGGTCTGCCCAAAATGAATGGCCTGACGGTGGTGCAAACCCTGCGCGCCGAGGGCCGCACCCTGCCGATTTTGATTTTGACAGCACGCGGCAGTTGGCAAGACAAAGTGCTGGGGCTGGAAGCCGGTGCCGATGACTATTTGGTCAAACCCTTTGAATACCCGGAGCTGGCCGCGCGCGTCAAGGCGCTGCTGCGCCGCGCGCTCAAGGCCAGCTCTGACACACTGACCCTGGGCGCGGTGACGATCGACTTTTCTGCACAGAAAGCGCGTTTGGGCGATGTGCCTCTGGACCTGACCACATTCGAATACCGCGTGCTGGCATTCCTGGTGCGCGAACGCTCGCGCGTGGTGAGCAAACAGGAACTGTCTGACTACCTGTACCCGCACGATGAAGACCGTGACAGCAATGTGCTTGAAGTCTTGGTCGGGCGACTGCGGCGCAAGCTTGACCCGGATGGCCAGCTCGCGCCGATTGAAACCCTGCGCGGGCGGGGTTACCGCTTTGTGCTGCAATGACTTTTGACCGATGGCACGCCTGTCGATTCGTGCCCGGCTGATCTGGGGTGCCGCCTTGGTGCTGCTGGCCTTTTTGGCCGGAGCCGGCTGGGCCGTACAGCAGGCCCATGCCGACAGCGTGCGCGCGCAGCGCTTTGCCCGCCTGCAAACCACCATTTACCTGTTGATGGCCGGGGCCGAGCTCAATGCCAACGGCGCGCTGGTGATGCCAGCGGCGCTGGCCGAACCGCGTCTGGAGTTGCCGGGCTCCGGCTTGTACGCCAGCATTGCCAACACGGATGTCGGCTTGTCCTGGCAATCGCCCTCCACGCTCGGTTTGAGCCTGCCGTTTGAACGTGACGTGGCAACTGGCCAGTGGCAATACCACTCACTACCAGGGACCACGGCCAACAAAATATTTTTGGCTGCCAGCTATGGCGTGAAGTGGTCCGTCAACAACCGCGCCGCCACGCTGGTTTTTTCGGTGCTGGAAGACAGCGCCGCATTCAACCGCGAAATGGCGGCATTTGAGCGCACGCTGTGGCTTTGGCTGGGCGGCACCGGCGTGTTGCTGCTGCTCACGCAAACCCTGCTGCTGCGCTGGGGGCTGGCCCCCTTGCAACAGGTCAAGCATGAAATCCAGCGCATTGAAAGTGGCCAACAGTCCCAGGTTCAAGGGCACTACCCTGATGAGATCGCCGGCATCACCGACAACCTCAACACCTTGATAGAGCAGGCGCAGGCGCGCCAGACACGCTACAAGGACGCGCTGGACGACCTCGCCCACAGCCTGAAATCACCGCTGGCCGTGATGCGCACCGCACTCAATGACACCAGCCAGTTGCCCGCCACGGTGGCCCAGCAGGTGACACGAATGGATGACATCGTGCGGCACCAGCTCGGCCGGGCGGCAGCCAGCGGGGCTGCACGCTTTGCGCCGCAATTGTTGCTGGCACCGATCGTGCAGCGCATTCAAGATTCGCTCGCCAAGGTATACGCCGACAAACAGCTGGCGTTCATGCTGGACTGCGCACCCCATTTAAGCTGGCGCCTGGACGAAGGCGATGCGTTTGAGCTGTTTGGCAATGTGCTGGACAACGCCGCCAAGTGGGCCAAAAGCACCGTTGCAGTGCGTATCTGGATCGACGCCGAGCGTTTGCACATCCGCATCACCGATGACGGACCGGGCTTTGGCGCAATTTATGGCGATATGCAAGCCGTGCTGGAACGCCGGGTGCGGCTCGATGAATCAGTGGCAGGCCACGGCATCGGCTTGGCGGTGGTAAGCGATCTGGTCGCCAGCTATCAGGGCAAACTGAGCCTGTCACGCACTGACACTGGCGGGGCTCAACTGGAAATCGTTTTGCCAGCGGCGTGAGCGGCCTTCTTTTAGCGAAATTCACACCCATCCTGGCCATCCATTAGCCGACCATCTTGGCTGGATCGACCCAGGCATCAAACTGCTGCGCCGTCACATGGCCCGAGGCTATCGCCGCATCGCGCAGACTCGTACCCTCCTTGTGCGCCTTTTTGGCGATGAAAGCGGCCTTGTCGTAACCAATGTGTGGATTTAGCGCGGTCACCAGCATCAGCGATCGGCCGAGCAGCTCAGTAATGCGCTCGCGATTGGGTTGGATGCCGACGGCGCAATGGTCATTGAAGCTGGCCATGCCGTCGGCCAACAGGCGCACACTCTGCAAGAAGTTATAGGCCACCATCGGCCGAAATACGTTCAATTCGAAATTGCCCGAGGCACCGCCGAAGTTGATCGCCACATCGTTGCCGAACACCTGGGCGGCGAGCATGGTCAGTGCTTCGCTTTGCGTCGGGTTGACCTTGCCCGGCATGATGGACGAGCCCGGCTCGTTTTCGGGAATGCTGAGTTCGCCGATGCCGCTGCGCGGGCCGCTGGCCATCCAGCGTACATCGTTGGCAATTTTCATCAAGCTGGTGGCCAGCGTTTTCAGTGCGCCGTGAGCATGGACCAGGGCGTCGCACGATGCCAGCGCCTCGAACTTGTTCGGTGCCGTGATAAACGGCAGGCCGGTCAGCCGCGCCAGCTCAGTCGCAGCCTGCTCGGCATAGCCCTTGGGCGCGTTAAGCCCCGTGCCGACTGCCGTGCCGCCAAGGGCTAGCTCGTATAAGTGCGCCAGTGCGTCCCGCACGTGCGCCGAGCCATGCGCCAACTGCGACGCGTAACCCGAGAACTCCTGGCCCAGCGTCAGCGGTGTGGCATCCTGCAAATGGGTACGACCGATTTTCACGATGCCGTCAAAATCCATCGCCTTTTGCGCCAGCGTGGCGTGCAGCTTTTCCAGCGCAGGCAACAACCGGTTTGTGAGGCCATCGACCGCCGCCACATGCATGGCCGTGGAAAAAACATCGTTGCTCGACTGGCTGCGGTTCACGTCGTCATTCGGATGCACCAGCCGGCCCTCGCCGCGCAGGCCTCCCAGCAACTCGCTGGCCCGATTAGCCAGCACCTCATTGACATTCATGTTGGTCTGCGTGCCCGAGCCAGTCTGCCAGACCACCAGCGGAAACTCGTCCGGGTGCTGGCCTGCAATCACTTCGTCGGCAGCCGCAATGATGGCCGCAGTTTTTTTCTCATGCTGCAGCCCGAGCGCTTGATTAACAAACGCCGAAGCACGCTTGATTTGCGCCAACGCACGGATCAGTTCGGGCGGTTGCATTTCGCCTGAAATGCGAAAGTTTTGCAGCGATCGCTGCGTTTGCGCGCCCCACAGTCGGTCGGCCGCAACCCCAATCGGACCAAAGGTGTCGTGTTCGATTCGTACCAGATCGGAAGCGGGGTTGGGGTTAATCATTATGTGGGCCTGATTAGCAAAAAATTATGCCTGGTATCAACCGCTAGGCAGATGCAACAACGGCCACAAAAGGGTCGGTCAGATCAGGTATTTGCTGCATATTAGGTAGCATCAATCGCATATTGCACCAGGCATAGAGACCTATTTGTTAACAAATTGACAGCGCCCCTCAGGGCGCGTGATCAGACATGGCGGCCAGGTCGAGGTGCTTTTCCTGCAGGTAGTCATCCAGGCCGAGCTCGTGGAGTTGCGCGGCGTGCCGCTCGGTCAGGGCAAACCAGGCACGCAGGCGGACCTCTGTTTGCGCCTGCGGCGTTCCGGCCTCAATGCTGGCGTAGGCCAGCAATGCCAGGTAGTTGCGAATCACGTTGCGCTCCAGCGCGCCACGCTCGCCTTGCACATACAGGGGCTGCCCATCGGCCCCGACACCCAGAACAGTAAACCCGATTTTGCTACGCCCTGCAGTAGCCAGATAGGCTTGCATCGCCAGCCTGGCAAGCGTGCCGTAGCTGTACGCATAGCCAAAGTGCAGAAAGGTGTGCTGCTCGTCCAGCGGCGTTGCTTCAAAGACGATGCGGTAGTCGTCAGTCATCAGGGGGCCGGTTTGCGCGGCCAGGTTGACATGCAGGTAGCCGGGGCTGGCCGCCGCCACCTGCATGGCGTAGGCCATGCTGTACCGCGCGCCCAATGATGATGATTGCTTGGGGCCGACCGAGAGTGTCAGCAGATCACCGGCCCCACCAGACGAAGGGCTGCAAGACCGAATGTTGAGATGCAGGAATAAAACGCCACAAATCGACTGTGGCGTGCTGAGCACCGCACGGACACGCGCAAAGGGTAGCGCCAACTCGGCATAGACATCACCGTCAGCGCGGTGACCACTGTCATGCGAGACCAGATAAAGCGGCTCGCCAAATTCCCGGGCTTGCAAATGAGCCGTCAATTCGGTGCGCTTGGCAAGCAGAGCATCGGCGCTGCCAGTAGCCGCCCATGCAGCCGGGCCCCAAGGTGCCAGCACCGCACAAAGCAGCGCCGCATTGATCAGGAATGTGCGACGGACCTGCCAGACGCGACCTAGGCCCCACGCGGCCGAGAAACGGTGCATGCCAGAATCAGACCTGCGACTTGAAATACCTGAACGAATGGACGAAGGCATCACTGATTTTGTCCATTTCAGCAACCATTTTGTCCCAGGTTTCTTCGTTTGCAGCTTTCATTTCCTCGTATTTTGCCAAGGCCAGTTTGGATTGTTGGCGCAACTTGGCCATTTCATACCTATAAGCTTCGCGGGCATCTTCCTTGGCTTCCTGGGTCTTGGCGTCAAGCTGGTCCATCTTGGCGTTCAGATCGTCGAGCTGAGTCTTGATTTTGGCGGTGTATTCGTCACGTTTTGACATGATGGGACTCCTTTGGGGTGGGTTGATTGAGTAGTCACAATCCAAGATTAGCCGCCAGCGCCGATCGTGTCGGTTCGCCGGCGCACACAGGTCAGCTTATATAATAAAATAGGCCTTTAGCCCTTATGAAATAAGCGTAACAAGCTACATATTTAATAGTAACTATAACCAGGAATTATGATGAAAACTGCCCACGACCTCGTCACCGCTGCCAAATCCCGCGTGCAAGAAATCACCGTCGCTGATGCTGAGCAGGCCATTCGTGATGCCGATGTGCTGGTGGATGTGCGCGAAGCCGACGAATTTGCCGCCGGCCATTTGAGTGGTGCCGTGCACATTTCACGCGGTATGCTTGAATTCAAATTCACAGCCAACCCTGCGCTGCAGGCGCGTGACCTCAAAGTGGTGCTGTACTGCAAAACCAGTGGTCGCGCGGCCTTGGCGGCGGCGGCTTTGCATGACATGGGTTACCTCAATGTTCAGTCCATTGTCGGCGGCTTTGATGCCTGGGCAGCCGCTGGCAAGCCGGTTGCCAAGCCAGAAGTGCCGTCGTTCGAATAAGTTTTCAGATCAGTGATGAATCCAGCACGCAGGCTTCTAAAGTCACAAACACGAGCAATCGGCCAGATCAGGTCATTCGCCTTCAGCCAGAACAAACTGGTTGGTGCAGCTCAGGCTGCGGACACCACGACGCGGTTTCGCCCCCGCTCCTTGGCCTGGTAGAGCGCTCTGTCCGCGTGGGCCAGTGCCGCTTCTGGGGAGACGGAGGCATCGTGCAAAATATAAATGCCGATGCTGATGGTGACCGCGATCGGCGTATTGTCAAAATAAGTCGGATCGTTCATCACCCGCTCCCGCAGGCGCTCCGCAAAGGTCGTCACTGCGTCCACTTCTGCGCCAGGCATCAGGATGGCAAATTCTTCACCCCCGATTCGCCCCGCGATATCCACGCTGCGCTTGGTCGTGCGCATTAACTCAGCCACATGGTGCAGCACCTTGTCACCAGCTGCATGCCCATGGTGGTCGTTGACGTGTTTGAACAAATCCAGATCAAGCATCAGCACCCCCACAGCCGACTCAATACCCCGATTCAGTCGCGACAGTTCGTCGTCCATGGCCGAGATGAAGGCGCGGCGGTTCAGTAATTCCGTCAGGAAATCCGTTGACGCCAGTTCCTTCAACTTGAGCTCCATCAGTTTGCGCTCGGTGACATTGCGCTGCACCGACACCCAGTGGGTGTACCAGCCGTCCTTGTTGGCAACCGGCACAATCTCGAACTCGTTCCAGTAGGTGGTTCCGTCTTTGCGGTAGTTGAGGACTTCACCGCGAACAGACTGCCATGCCTCAAGCGCGGCACGCACCTGGTCCAACATGCTGCGGTCGGTCAGCGGGCCCTGCAAAATTCTCGGATTCTTGCCAAGAATCTCTTCTGGCGCATACCCGGTGTTTCGATAAAACGCCGGGTTTGCCCAAAGAATTTTGGGTCCCGGCTCATCAAAGGGCTCCGCCTCGGTGATCAAAATCGCATCGTTGAGGCGATTGATGGATGTTCCAAGCCAATCGGGCAACTGCTCCAAATCAAAGTCATGGCCTAATGAATGATCCGGTTTCGATGGTGCTGACATGACGGCGCTTTCCAATGTGGGGTGAATAATCCAGCCGGAAAACGGACAGGAAATTCAACCGCCTAAGCCGCAGTATCGCACCGTCTGCCC
The DNA here is from genome assembly GCA_038207855.1 of Burkholderiales bacterium. Lineage (GTDB taxonomy): Bacteria > Pseudomonadota > Gammaproteobacteria > Burkholderiales > Burkholderiaceae_C > Rhodoferax. The sequence goes on along the minus strand of JBBQZI010000038.1, from coordinate 11,150 downwards.
ATTGCCAGCCAAGGACATTTCTGCTCGGGGGGCAAGCTGGAAGACCGGTGTGGACAGGACGGCTGCTGATGTCGGTCAGCGAGGTTGCGAATGCTGCTTCTCGCTGGACGTACAATAAAAACTTAGGGTTTACCCTTGGTTTCAACTTTTACTACACATGCTCTACGAACTCCACGAACAAAATCGCGCCTTGACTGCCCCACTTGCGGGTTTCGCACATTCTGCCGCTAACGCTTATGCACACCCTTTGTCAAAGTTTGTACAAAACCCATTCACGAAGAGTCTTGCGGCGGGCTATGACTTGATGTACCGATTAGGTAAAGATTACAAGAAACCCCAATTCAACCTGAATACCATCGATATTGACGGGGCTCGCGTCGTTATCCAGGAACACATCGAAGTCAAAAAACCATTTTGTGACTTGATCAGTTTCAACCGCTTTTGCAATGATGTGGCGACTCTGAAAAAAATCCAGGACCAGCCGGTGGTTTTGATCGTCGCCCCCTTGTCGGGCCACTACGCAACCCTCTTGCGCGATACGGTCAAGACCATGCTGCAAGACCACCGGGTATTCATTACTGATTGGACGAATGCGCGCTTGATCCCCTTGTCGGACGGCGCGTTCCATTTGGACGACTACGTGAACTACGTGCAAGAGTTCATTCGCCACTTGCAGGGCGTACACGGAAATTGCCATGTAGTCAGTGTGTGCCAGCCCACCGTTCCGGTGCTGGCGGCCGTGTCCTTGATGGCCAGCCGTGGCGAGAAGACACCGATGAGCATGACCATGATGGGCGGTCCGATAGATGCCCGCAAGTCACCCACATCAGTCAATGAGTTTGCCACCGGCAAGACCTACGAGTGGTTTGAAAAAAACGTGATCTATCGGGTGCCCGACAAATATGAGGGAAGTGGGCGCCGCGTCTATCCCGGCTTCCTGCAACACACCGGATTTGTCGCCATGAACCCCAGCAATCACGCCCAGCATCACATTGACTACTTCAATGACTTGGTGAAAGGTGACGACGCAGGCGCACAAGCGCACCGCAAGTTTTATGACGAATACAACGCCGTGTTGGATATGGACGCTGATTTTTATCTCGATACCATCAAGGTAGTGTTCCAAGACTTTAGTCTTGCAACGGGAACTTGGAGTGTCAAAAACGCCGAAGGAAACATGGAACTCGTTCGGCCGCAAGACATCACCATGACGGCTGTTCTTTCCATTGAAGGCGAGCTTGATGACATTGCCGGAATTGGTCAAACCTCGGCGGTTCACGCCATGTGCAGTGGCGTGCCTGAGTTGCAGCACCAGCATCTTGAAATCAAGCACGCGGGGCACTACGGCATCTTCAGTGGTCACCTCTGGCGCGATGTGACCTACCCTGAACTGAAATCATTCATCCTCAGTCATAACAAGTAGTGTTTGTTTGGGAATTGCGGTCAACCAACTTGGCACCGTAAATTCATCAAATGTGTCACTACGAGGTGCCATTGCACCGACTGCTGAACCCGCGCGGGTTAGTCAGTTAGACTTGGGCAAAGGAGTCATCACTATGGCAGGCGTTTTTGGTAAAGATCCCAACATGAAGAAGAGCGGCGGTCAGGGCGAGCTGGATCGGATCAGCAACGAGCGCAAGCGCAAGCTGGCCGAAGCTGCCGCCAAGTTCCTTCAAAAGAAGCCGGCTGCAACCACCGATAGCACCGCGCCTGCTCTGAAGAAATAAACCCAGCAGCCAACGCGATCCTGCTTACGCATAACAGTCATCGCCGACCGGCAGTACGGGTTCCTGCCAAGTCTTGACATTCGGGTCTCAGCGCTGAATGTAAACAACCGCCGTGATGCTGCTCGAAGGTGCGCTTGTTTGAGGCTAAAAAACATGGCTTCAATTCGGCAGAACGCAAACCCATATTTGGGGATGCAGTGCCCATGTTTACAACAGGCCGAGCTAAAGTCGCAAACACACTCAGTCAACTGAGGCTCTTCTTTACTCTGGCTATTTGCCCGTCCAATGACTATTCGCAACAGACCAGGAATGGTCGATGACTTACGATTGGTATGGACATCAAAAACTGCATGTTGCAGGATATTTCACCATGACTCCAATTTCAAATTGGACAACTTCAGCCTACGCCTTACTTCGATATGAATGATCAACTTGCCATCAGTCTCGCGCCCCTGATCGACTACTTGTTGAAATATGGTCTCAATCTGATCGGCGCCGTTGTCACCCTGATTGCAGGCTATCTCATTGCCGGCTGGCTGAGCCGCCTGATCGACCGGGCCATCCGAAAGTCTGACAAGATCGACCCGGTCTTTCATCAGTTGCCCGGAAAGATCGTTCGTGTTGCCATACTGGTTTTTACGCTGATTGCCGTTTTGAATCGCTTCGGCGTTGAAACCACCAGTCTGATCGCGTTGCTTGGCGCCGCCGGTCTGGCCATCGGACTGGCTTTGCAGGGCACCCTGAGCAACGTCGCAGCGGGCGTGATGATTCTGGCTTTTCGTCCATTCAAGATCGGCGACGCAGTCCAACTTGCCGGCCAGGTGTACATCATTGATGATTTGGGGTTTTTCATCTGCAAGGGGCATCTACCGGACGGTCCCGTGGTCTTCCTGCCCAATTCCCTGATTTGGGGTCACACGATCGTCAACCTGTCGGTGACCGACCAGGATATCCGCCGCATCGATGCCACTTACGGCATTGCCTATGGCGACAATATTGATAATGCGTTGGCGACTCTGCGCCAAATCGCCGCAGACGAGCCGCGCATCCTAAAAGATCCGGCTCCCTTGATTAAAGTGGAGAGCCTAGGCGACAACGCGGTCAACATCCTTTTTCGCGTCTGGACTGCCCGCGGCGACTGGTGGGACACAAAGCTCGATCTTATCCAGCGCTGCAAAGAAGGGCTGGAGCGCAGCGGCTGCTCGATTCCGTTTCCACAGCGAGATGTGCATGTTATTCACGAGACGGGCAAACTGACCAAGTCCTAAGGGAGATGTTGTCTGCACAAACATGAATGCAACGAAGAAGCAAGAATTTGATCCTCATGGTGGGTGAGCCGGCAGGTAGGGGAGGTTTGACTTGAGTTTGGTGGTGCCTGCGCCGGTCAGTGAATTTCGGACTGGCAATTAAATAATTAGGGGGCTTATTGGTATGTGCTCTTTTATTTCACTGATCACTTCAACTTGCAGCGCAGGGTCGCTGGGTGTTTTTTCAAATTAAGTCCGCTGCAGCGCTGCACCTGATTCGCCATGCTAAAGAAGTTGCAAAAAATCCTGCTCAGTATCCCGATGATCTCGGTCGCAGGGTTTGCCACGTTTTATCTGGTCTTTGGCTTTTTGGCAGTGCCGGCCATCATGAAATGGCAAGCCGAAAAGCAGGCACAGGCTCAGCTTGGTCACAACCTGCAGATTGGTGTGATTCGGTTCAATCCCCTGGTTCTGCGAGCCGAGTTGGACGATCTCACACTCGCCGATGCGAACGGCAAGGTCATGCTTGGCTTCAAACAGTTGTTGCTTGATTTCGAATTGCGCAGTGTGATTGAGGGCGCCTGGACATTTTCCAGTTTGATACTTGATGCGCCATTTTTTCGCATCGACGTCAACCAGAGCGGAAAGCACAATTTTGACACCTTGTTTCAGCGACTGAGTAGCGGTGATCCGCAGGCGAAATCGGGCTCTCTTCCCAGAGTGGTCATCGGGAAACTCGCTTTGACCAACGGATGGGTCGAGTATTCCGATCGTGGCTTGGCCGAACCGCTGGTGACTCGCGTCGAGCCCATCAACATCAATGTGGCGCACTTATCAACCCTGCCTGAGGAACTTGCCGAATTCCAGATGTCGGCTCGATCACTCGGCGGCGAGTCGCTAAATTTATCCGGTCAAATTGGACTCAACCCTTTTGCTTCCAAGGGCCAGGTCGCGTTGCAAGCTCTGAACATCGAAACCCTTGCTCGTGGTTTCTCACGCCAAATTGCAGTTGACAAGCCTCACGGGAAGATGAGCCTGAACGCAGGTTTCGACCTGGCTGTCGATGATAAAAGGGAGCTTTCTGGCTTGGTGCAAAGCATTGAACTTAGTCTCGATGCATTGTCAGTGCACGCGCCCGGCCAAAGCTTGCCACTGGCGACCCTGAAGGCGGCGAAACTGGAGAAAGGCCGCGTAAATTTGGGCAGCCATGAGGTGAATTTTTCCGCCCTGACACTTAACAATGGCAGCGCATCCCTGATGGTCGACGCGCAGGGCCACGCCGACTGGAGCAGGATCATTCGCACACTGCCGACATCACCTCAAGTACCCCCCGCGCCCGCAACTAGCCGCTGGCAGGTCGCGATTGAAAAAATCCGGCTATCGGATATCGCGTTTCAATTCAACGACCTGGCCATGGGACGTCGCGCGAGTGCTGCCGCAATCAGCGCGGATCTATCCCTGTTAGCCAATATCAGTCCAGAAGGCACACAACTGACCTTCAACGAGTCCAAAGCGACTGCCTCCAAAATTCAACTGGACCAGGGACACGATTTCCTGACCCTCCCCGACTTGTTGATCGACACCGGTGCGGTCATTGTGGACAGTACCCAAGCGGGGCTCAAGCTGTCTGCTGTGGCTTCGCACGTGGCCGCAGACAAGGGTTTTACAGCGAAACTCGGTGACGCTTCCTTTGACCTCCAAAAGCCGCGCCTTGCGACGAGCCGTATTGAGCTCGCTACTGGCAAGACAAGTATTAGCGGAAAGATTGAGCAGCCGCGACTGACTTCCTCCGGATTACGCATGCAAGCACCCGGTTTGACGACGCAACTGGGCGATGTAGCGATGCAAGGGGAGCAAATCTCAATGCAGCAGGACAGCGGCCAGCTTGAGCTCGGACTTAAAAACTTACACGCCACACTCGCTGGCCTGAAGTTGACGCAGGACACAGCAACAGCCAGCATTGACAAACTAACTTTGAAAAGCGAAAAACTCTCGATAAGTCAAAGGACCAGCGGGCTCAACATTCGTGCTGAAAAGCCAGATTTGTATATGGCAGCACTGGCGGCAAATCGCGGTAGCGACGGCATTGAAATCGCCAGCACGGCGCTAGGTGGCGACGCTATCGTAATGGAGCAATCGGGTAACAAAATCAGGTTTATTGGTGACAGTATGCTGGCGCGGATGACAAGAATCGCCGCGCAACACGAGAAGGATCACTTGTCCTTGCAGGATGCCTCAGCGCAACTTCGGGCGGTCACTGCCAGTGTTTCTGCAAAATCCAGCGACAGCGATGTCCAAATTGATGAAGGCAAATTGAGTCTGCTGTCGCTCGGCATTGTGGCGCAGGGAGCCGCGTCTGAGGTCGCCCGACTTGCCACAGGAAGCGTGAGCTTGGATTCGTTGAAGGTGGCGTTGCCGGATGGTCCTGTTCAGTTGACTGGCAATGGCATATCGGCGGCGCTGACGAATGTGCTTCTACTCGATCCGGCGGACAAAAATGAATTGCTGCGAGTCGGCAATATGACGCTGGCAGGTGGTGCAATTCAGTTGCCCGAACGGGTGGCCAGCGCCCAGAAGCTGACCATGGCCAAGGGCGATGCACATGCCTGGCTCGACAAAAAAGGGGGACTAAACCTTTTGGCCTTGTTTGATTCAAAGCCTGAAGCCCCTCAAACCGCGACAGCCCCTGCGCCCGCGGCCCCTTTGCGGGTGTCGCTGGTTTCAGCGCAACTCGATGATTTCTCGGTCGACTTTGAAGACCGGCGCGAGTCGCCCCCATTGGCCGTTGCCCTTAATGCGATTCATGCCCAAATCTCTGGACTGGACACCGGCTCGACCACACCAATGCGGGTTGATTTGCAGACCAAACTGGCCAGTGGAGGTCAAGCGCAGGCAAGTGGCACCGTCCGTGCTGACACGGGTGCCTCCAACTTGACGGTCCAATTGAGTGGGATTGCGCTCGCCCCGATGCAGCCTTACCTGTCTAAATTCGCGAACCTGCGTTTGGCCTCGGGTACGGCGACTACTGCGGGGCAGTTGCAATATGCTGGCGCGAGCCAGAGCGATTCTGGGTTGACGTACACGGGTAGCCTATCGGTCAATGAGTTCTTGCTGGAGGAACTGGAGTCGAAGCGCCACTTTTTATCGTGGACATCGATCGCATCAGACGATGTCAAGTTGACGCTGGCACCCAATAAGCTTGACATCGGTGAACTGCGGGTTGGGCGTCCATCGGGCCGATTGGTCATTGCAAAAGATCAGTCTGTCAATTGGACGGATGTGCTTAAAAAGAGAGTTTCAGACAAAAGCCCGGCTAATGTAAAAGCGCCGACTGCCCCTGGACAGCCTGACGATTCGGGTGAAGTCACCTTTCCAGTCACCATCGCGCGCGTGCGCATTTCGGACGGAATGCTTGACTTTGCAGACCTGAGCTTGCGCCCCCCGTTTGGGGCGCGCATGCACGAACTCAAGGGCGTCGTGACCGAGCTCGGAACTGATGCAGATGCCAGCGCCAAAGTACAACTTGATGCGCGGGTTGATAAATTTGGGTCCGCCAAGATTCGCGGCCAGGTCAGCCTACTTCATCCAGAAAAACTCACCGATATCGGGCTTGAGTTTCGCAATCTTGAGATGACGTCACTGTCCCCTTACGTGGCTAAATTTGCCGGCTACAGCATTGCATCCGGACGCCTGGCTTTGGACCTTCAATACAAAGTTCGTGATGGCAAACTGTTGGGCCAAAACAAGATCGTACTCAAACAGGTGGAGTTGGGTGAACGGGTCGATAGTCCGGGCGCACTGGATCTGCCGCTTGAACTGGCGCTGGCTGTCTTGAAAGACGCTGACGGTGTGATCGACATCGGGCTGCCCGTCAGTGGCGACCTCAATGACCCACAATTTGACTATGGCGCGGTCATCGGCAAAGCAGTCGGAAAACTTTTGGGTGACATTGTGACGGCCCCGTTTCGCGCACTTGCAGCGTTGTTCGGCTCCGGTGCACAACAAAAACTCGATGCAATTGACTTTGAACCAGGTTACGCCGTCATCGCGCCACCCGAGCGGGAGAAGCTAGTGGCCGTGGCCAAGGCCTTGAAGCAACGGCCCAATCTGAAATTGCTGGTGCCGCCAACCTACGCGGTCCAGTCGGACACCGCTGTACTCAAGTCCATCTTGGTCCGAACCGATATTCTTCAACGCATGGGTATAACGTTGGCACCAGGGGAGGATCCAGGCCCTGTTGACAGCGCGAACCCACGTGTTTGCGGTGCGGTTGAGCAAGCGTTTGTGCAGCGCTACGCGCCAGAGGTATTGGCCGAACTCAAACGCCGGGCGCTTGTGCGCACCGAGGGTGCTCCCACAGAAAAACTTCCGCCTGCGTTCTATCAGGGTCTGATCGATCGCCTGATCAAGGAGGAACCGGCGCCCGAGATCCTACTTACGCGACTCGCCACGGAACGAGCAGAAGCGATAGTGCGCGAACTAATCACCGCTGGTGGTGCACCTGGCGCGCGCATCTCACTCGGCGAGCCCTTCAACACCAGTGAGGCCCGCGATAACGCGGTCACGCTGCACCTTCAACTTGAGGTGGCGAAATGAGCGCCTTACTGAGCTTGCTTCGACGTATGGAACGTGCCATCTGGGATACGCCGACAGCGAGCCCGCCGGTATGGCAAAAAAGGGGGTTGCGGCTGGTCCGCACGACGCTCACTCTGGCGCGCGACCTGGCGGTTGGTCAACTCACGCTGCGTGCGATGAGTTTGGTCTACACCACGCTGCTATCCATTGTGCCGCTGCTGGCGCTGAGTTTTTCCGTGCTGAAAGCATTTGGCGTCTACAACCAGATTCAGCCCTTGCTGCTGAATTTTTTACAGCCTCTGGGCGAGAAGGGCACAGAGGTCGCACACCGAATTACCGAGTTCATTGAACGCATGAATGTCGGTGTCCTGGGCGGCGTGGGACTGGCGCTGCTGCTTTACACCGCGATTTCCTTGATGCAGAAAATAGAGGAGTCGCTGAACTACATTTGGCATGTTGAGCGTCCGCGGCCGTTGGGTGAGCGAGTCAGCAGATACCTTAGCGTGTTGATGGTGGGTCCGATACTCGTGTTCTCGGCCCTGGGCATCACCGCCACGGTGATGAACATCGACAGCGTACGTGTACTGATGTCCGTTGATGCGCTGGGACAGATGACGAACATGATTGGTCGCATTGCACCCTATCTGCTTGTCATTGCGGCCTTTACCTTTGTCTACGTCTTCATCCCAAACACCCGGGTACGGTTCGTGCCTGCTCTGATTGGTGGCGCTGTTGGCGGCATTGCATGGCAAACCGCAGGTTGGGCCTTTGCCATGTTTGTAGCGTCCTCCAATCAATACGCAGCCATTTACTCCGGCTTTGCGATATTGATTTTGTTCATGATCTGGCTCTACGTCAGCTGGCTGGTTTTGTTGTTTGGCGCCAGCGTGGCGTTCTACACGCAACATCCCGAGTACATGTACGCAAAAGGGGGTGAGCCGCGACTGAGCAACAGGGTCCGTGAGCAGCTCGCTCTGTCGGCCATTGGGTTGATTGGTTCCCGGTTTCTCAGTGGTGAACGGGCACCATCCATGCTTGAGCTAACGCAACAGTTGGGCGCACCTCAGCATGTGCTTCAAGCAGTAATGGAGGCATTGGAGCAGGGTGATTTGATTGTGCAGAGCACGGACGACCTTCCGGTCTACCTGCCCGCGCGAGACCCAACGCTGATTACGCTAACTCAAGTGCTGGGTACTGTGCGCTGCGCAGGCGAGCGGGGTTTTCTGTCGCCCACAGCGCTGAAAACGACGCCAACAGTCCATGTTGTGCTGGATCGAATGCAAGAAGCGGTTGAATTGTCGCTGGTGGACATGACGCTGCGTGATCTGGTGCAGCAGTCGCCACCAACGGTGAAGACTGGATCACTTCAAGCTGCCAGGTCTGACATTCAGGTCAAACACAGTCACCCATAGGATTCCTCACTCCACGGTGACGCTCTTGGCCAAATTACGTGGCTTATCAACATCGGTACCCCGAGCGCAAGCGGTGTGATACGCCAGTAACTGCAGCGGCACCACGTGCAGCATGGGTGACAGTTCGCCGTAGTGCTCTGGCATGCGAATGACGTGCAAGCCCTCGCCGCTTTCGATGTGCGAGTCGGCATCGGCCAGCACGTACAGCACGCCGCCACGGGCGCGCACCTCGTGCATATTGCTCTTGAGCTTTTCCAGCAGTGCGTCGTTGGGGGCCACGGTGACCACTGGCATAGCGGCCGTCACCAGCGCCAGCGGGCCGTGTTTGAGCTCGCCGGCCGGATAGGCTTCGGCGTGGATGTAGCTGATTTCTTTCAGCTTCAAAGCACCTTCCAGTGCAATCGGGTAATGCAGGCCACGGCCCAGAAACAGCGCGTTTTCTTTGGCCGTAAAGTCTTGCGCCCAGGCGATCACTTGCGGCTCCAATGCCAGCACGGCCTGCAAGGCGGCTGGCAAGTGGCGCAGGGCCTTGATGTGGCGCGCTTCTTCGGCATCGCTGAGCAAGCCGCGCGATTGCGCCAGCGCCAGTGTCAATAAAAACAGCCCAGCCAGTTGCGCGGTGAAGGCTTTGGTGGAGGCCACGCCGATCTCCACCCCGGCGCGAGTGATGTAGGCCAGCTCGCACTCGCGCACCATGGCGCTGGTGGCGACGTTGCACACCGTCAGGGTGTGTGTCATGCCCAGGCTTTGGGCGTGGCGCAGGGCGGCCAGGGTGTCGGCGGTTTCGCCGCTTTGGGTGATGGTGACGATGAGCGTGCGTGGGTTGGGCACGCTGTCGCGGTAGCGGTATTCGCTGGCCACTTCCACCTGGGTCGGGATTTTGGCGATGCTTTCCAGCCAGTATTTGGCGGTGCAGCCGCTGTAGTAGCTGGTGCCGCAGGCCAGAATCAGCACCGAATCGATGTCTTTGAACACCCGCGCGGCGCTGGCATTGGCACCGTCAAACAGCTCCGGGCTGATGTTGTCGACACCTTGCAAAGTGTCGGCAATGGCACGCGGTTGCTCAAAAATTTCTTTCTGCATGTAGTGACGGTACGGGCCCAACTCGGCCGCACCGCTGTGGGCGTGCACGGTTTTGACCGGGCGCTGAGCTGGTGTCAGTGGTTTGAACGCCTTGTCGACCAGCCAGTATTTGCCGAGCTGGATGTCGGCCACATCGCCTTCTTCCAGGTAAACAATCTGGTCAGTCACACCGGCCAGCGCCATGGCGTCGCTGGCCAGGTAGTGCGACTGGCCGTCGGCACCGACACCCAGAATCAAGGGCGAGCCGGCACGTGCGCCAATCAGGCGATGCGGCTCGTCTTTGCAAAACACCGCAATGGCATAGGCCCCGCGCAGCGAGCCCAGGGCGGTTTTAACGGCTTCAAACAGATCGCCGTCGTACAAACTGTCAACCAGATGGCAAATCACTTCGGTGTCGGTCTGGCTTTGAAATACATAGCCTTTGGCCTGCAGGGCGGCACGCAGTTCGTCATGGTTTTCGATGATGCCGTTGTGCACCAGCGCGATGCGTCCGGGGCGACTATAAGCATCGGCACCTGGGCCGTGGCTGAAGTGCGGGTGCGCGTTGTGCACCGCGGGTGCACCGTGGGTGGCCCAGCGGGTGTGGGCGATGCCGGTGCTGCCTTCGAGGTGGGTGCTGCTAATCTGCTCCATCAACTCGGCCACGCGTGAGGTGCTGCGCGCGCGCTTCAGGCCATCGGCATAAACGGCAACGCCGCAGGAGTCATAGCCGCGGTACTCCAGCCGGGCCAAGCCCTGCACCAGAATGGGAACGATATTTTGATTAGATACTGCGCCGACGATGCCACACATAAAGACTGCTCCAGAAAAGGGGTGCCCGATGGTAAAAGCCATTGAATGAAATTAGTAATCAATATTTAACGATTAATGGCCTAAAATTTCTAACAATCACATCAATAAATTAATATTTCATAAAAGTTATATTTTTGAATGAAAACTTCACTTTCTTTGCGCCATTTCTTGCTCGCACTGGCCGTCGTGGCGGTATGGGGCAGCAATTTTGTGGTGATCAAGCTGGCACTGGGCCAAATGCCACCCTTGCTTTTTGCCACGCTGCGCTTCATCGTGGTGGTGGTTCCCATGGTGTTCTTTTTGCCGCGGCCGGC
>JBBQZI010000037.1:0-18145 GCA_038207855.1 Burkholderiales bacterium | reverse complement strand
CACGGCCGCAGCCGCCATGTACCGCCAGGAAGGGCGCGAGATGGACACCCTGCCCGCTTTCAGGTTCGTCACCGGTTCACTGCATGTGGATTATCTGAAGCCCACGCCGATCAATGTCACGCTTGAGATTCGTGGCCACGTGAAGGAAATCAAGGGCCGCAAGGTGGTGATCACGTGCACCGTTTTTGCCGCCGGTGTGGCCACCGCCAAGGGCGAAGTGGTGGCGCTCCAGATGCCGGACAATTTTGGTCAGACGGCGTAGTTCGGCCGTCACCCATCGCAGCGATGTCGGCCATGGGTGACATTGGTCACACATCATTGGACTGATTGAATGGCTTAATCGCACGTTAAGCCAACTTCTCAGGACCCGTCATGAAATTTCACCCGCGTATTCTTTCCACATCGATTCACTTGGCACTGTGTGCAACGCTGTTCAGCAGCGTGAACGCCATGGCCGATGACAGCGCCGTGCTGGAGTCAGCCCGTAGCGTGGCAACTGCCATGCTGCCCAAACTATTGAAAGTATTGACCGAAGAAATTGCCCAAAATGGTGTCGCCGCGGCGATTGGGGTTTGCAATGTGAAAGCCCCACAAATGGCCAAAGCTGCGTCTGAACAGTCCGGTTGGGCGATTCGCCGGGTCAGCTTGCGCAACCGCAACCCCAAGGCTGTGCCAGATGCCTGGGAGCGCGCCACACTGCAAGAGTTTGACCAGCGCGCCCTGGCTGGCGAAGACCTGAGCAAACTTGAGAAATACGCATCGGTTGACGAAGCTGGCGTCAAGGAATTTCGCTACATGAAGGCCCTGCCGGTGCAAAAGCCCTGCCTGGCCTGTCATGGCGAGTCGGCATCCATCAAACCTGATGTCGCCGAAAGAATCCATGCGCTCTACCCGGATGACAAAGCCACGGGCTACGCTGAAGGCCAGATTCGCGGCGCCATCACCCTGCGCAAAATCCAATAACCAGAACCATCAGCATGAAAAAATTTCTGACTTGCGCAGCGCTGGCGTTATCGACCTTGGCAGCCCAGGCACTTGACTTGGGCATCAGCGCTCAGGACACCTATGCCAAGGTACAGCAGCCTGACAGCAAGGTACTGTTGGTTGACGTACGCGACCCGGTTGAAATCATGTTTATCGGTTTTACCGATGCGGCGAACGTGAATGTGCCGTACCTGATGGTGGATCGCGCTGCCTGGGATGACAAACGTGGCGTTTACCAACTTCATCAAAACCCCGATTTTGTAGCGCAGATCAAAGCTGCGCTGGAAAAGCGCGGACTTGCGGCTGATGCAGAAATCATCACCATGTGCCGCTCGGGCAGCGAACGCGGTGAACCCAGTGCCAATTTCCTGCGGGCCAATGGCTTTCCGAATGCCCGTTTTGTGATTCATGGTTTCCAAGGTGCAGCCTTGAAAGAAGGTCCCCAAGCTGGTTTACGCCTTCAAAACGGCTGGCAAAACTCCGGATTGCCCTGGAGCACGAAGATGAACCCGGCCAAAATGTATCGCACGGATGTCCACTGACAGCATGACCCCTTCTTCATTCAAAGCCTTAAGCGGCCCACTGCGCACCTTGCGAATGGCATCATTTGGTGAAGCTGCCACCTTGCTGTTGCTGGTGCTGGTGGCGGTGCCGCTGAAGCGGCTGGCCGGCATGCCAGAAGCTGTGTCCATCATGGGGCCAATTCACGGTGCTGCATTTCTGATGTATGTGGCCTTGGTCATGCACAACCAGTCAGCCGGACGACTGTCGGGCCGCGACACGCTGCTGTTGCTGCTTGCTGCCTTTATTCCCTTTGGCGCATTTTTTGTTGGTGCCTTGTTCAAGCCGAAAGCGCGACCCGCATGAACTTCTGGGATCAACGTTTTGCCGAGCCCGGCTACAAATACGGCACGACTCCCAACGTATTTTTGCGAGACCAGGCCCCACGCTTGAGTCCGGCCAGCCATGTACTGGTGCCGGGCGACGGCGAAGGCCGCAACGGTGTCTGGCTGGCCGAGCAAGGGCATGTGGTGACTTCTGTCGACAATTCAAAAGTTGGCTTGCAAAAAGCCTGCGATCTGGCTGCCAGCCGGGGTGTTGCACTTGGCACCGAACTGGTTGACCTGGCTGATTGGGTGCCGCCGGTCAGCAGTTTTGATGCCGTGGTATTGATCTTTACCCATCTCCCCGATGCCATTCGAAAGCGTGCTCACCGCAACCTGGCACACGGTGTGCGCAGCGGTGGTTGGCTGATTCTGGAGGCCTTTCACCCGGCGCAACTGGCCCACACCAGTGGTGGCCCCAAAGATGTGGACTTGCTTTATGCCCCCGCGCGGCTCGTTGCTGACTTTGACGGCTTGGTGTCGCCGGTGTTGACTTGGGATGGTGAAGTTATGCTGGATGAAGGCGACGACCATCAAGGTCTCGCCCATGTGACCCGCTGGGTAGCCCAAAAGTTGTAATTTGATCCATGACCTCGCCTGAAAGTGGTGCTTTTTGATTGCCCGCAGCATCAAGTAGTGCGCAAATGATGGCAGGGCTGCGCAGATAATCAGCGGGTCTTCATGTCAAACCGACCCACAGACACTCAACACAGGAGAATGAGCATGGCAAAGAGTCAACAAAACGCGAACAAGATGGTCAAGAAGCCGAAAAAAGACACATCCCCACCCAAGGCGGTATCTGCGGATGCGGTACGGCCAACCGTCGTCACCGTGGTACCCGTGCGCGGCAAGCTGAAAAACGCTCCACGCTAAGGGTGCGGGCTTTTATTCATGAAAAAGCCATTCAGACCCACCCCTCAGACAAGCAAGTCAGTCGCGCAACTCAAGCGACTCGGTGGGCCCGAACGGCAAGCTCGTAATCGACCAGCAGGTTTTTCCACCGCCCGTCTGGTTGATGATCTGCGCAAATACCAAGCCGAGCTTGAAATTCAGAATAAGGCGCTGCGCTTTAGCCAGATGACGGCCGAGGGTGCCTACGAGCGATTCGTCACCCTGTTTTCCAATGTTCCATTGGCCTTGATGGTGGTTGACGAAAGCGGTCAGATTCTGGAAATCAACGCCCGTGCACTGGCCCTGTTGCGCCCTCTGGAGACCGATCCACCGCTCAATTTTTTATACCCGCTGGTTGGCCAAGCGTATGTTGATCAGGTGATGCAAGGCTTTGCCATTGCCAAGGCGCAAGGCACCTGTGAACTTGACGAACTTCAATTCTCTGGTGGCTCGAACGGGTTTCTGACGGGTGACTTGCACATTGCACACATCGATAACCCACAAGACGACCAAGACCATTTCATTTGCGCCATTCTTGACCAAGGGCCATTATTGGCGCAGCGCAGCGCCTTGCAGACCAGCACAGACACGCTGCAGGTGCGAAATGAAGAGTTATGGCAGAGCAAAACCCGATTGACGGCCATCATCGACTCGTCACTGGATGCCATCATTTGCGTCGACCAGTCGCAACAAATCATCATCTTCAACCCGATGGCAGCCACGCTCTTTCACTGCCCATCAGAGCAGGCACTGGGGCAACCATTAACCCAGTTTTTGCCGGACGCGGTACGGGCCTTGTCTTACGGCGACATTGCCAGCCACGCGCAGCTCGGCGAGATGACAGGCCTGACCAGTGACGGCGAAAACATTCCCCTGGATGTCAGCGTTTCGTTTGAACAGCACCCGGATGGCGACATCATTACCCTGTTTGCGCGTGACCTGACATCACGCAAAAAAATGGAGGCGCATCGTACCGAGCTGGAATCCCAGTTGCGCGAATCCCAAAAAATGCAGGCGATCGGCACCATGGCCGGTGGCATTGCGCACGACTTCAACAACATCATCAGCGCCATACTCGGCAACGTCGAACTGGCCCGCCAGGATGCCAGCGCCAACGCGGCCGTGAGCACCAGTCTGACTGAAATCGACAAAGCCGGCAGGCGTGCACGTGATCTGGTGCGGCAAATTCTGACCTTCAGCCGCAATGAGCCACCGCACCGCGCCTCCGTGCAGCTGGCCGATGTGCTGCATGAAGCCATCCATCTGATCAGGGTCACACTGCCACCACAGGTTAAGCTGAATGTTGACATTGATGCCAGCACGCCACCTATCATGGCCGACGCCACCCAGATCGAGCAGGTATTGCTAAACTTGTGCAACAACGCCATTCACGCCATAGGAACGCGCGCCGGTCTGATCCACATTGAACTTGGCCACAGCCTGCATTCGCAAGAAGACAACAACGAGCGGCGCGGCGGCTTGCGCGGTCGTCACATCAAGTTGAAAGTCAGCGACAACGGTTGCGGCATGGACGAAGTGACCCAGCAACGCATTTTTGAACCTTTTTTTACCACCAAACCGGTCGGCCAGGGAACTGGTCTGGGGCTATCGGTCGTCCACGGCATCATGCGCTCGCACCAAGGCAACGTGCAAGTGCAAAGCACACCTGGCAAAGGCAGTGTGTTTACCCTGCATTTCCCGGTAGCGGATGCCACCCTGCGGCGCCCTGCAACACCACAGCTAGCGCCAAAGCAGGCCAGCATCGTGGGTAGCGGGCAACGCGTCATGTATGTGGATGACGATGAAGCACTGGTGTTTCTGGTCAAGCGTTTACTAACCAACAAAGGCTTCAGTGTCATCACCTTCACAGATCCTCAAGAGGCTGTAGCGGCGCTGCGCGCAAACCCCCTGCAATGCGATTTGTTGGTGACCGATTTCAACATGCCGGGCTACAGCGGCGTGGACTTGCTGCGCGATGTTCGGTCGATTCGCCCCGACTTGCCGACGGCCCTGGCCTCTGGCTACATCACGCCAGAAATTGAGCGCGACGCGCTTGCCGCGGGTGCCCGCGTGTTGATCTACAAACCCAACGATGTCAACGAGTTTTGCAGCACTGTGCTGCAACTCCTGAATGGCAGTCACGCCATTAGCTGATATGCCAGCCGAAATTTCGGTCATCCATACCGACGAAGCACTACTGGTGCTGAACAAGCCCGCAGGCCTGCTCAGTGTGCCCGGCCGAGGAGTTGATAAACAGGATTGTTTGAGCACGCGTGCACAACAGCACTACCCTGATGCGCTGGTGGTGCACCGGCTTGACATGGCGACATCAGGGCTTCTGGTGATGGCCCGCGGACCAGAGGTGCAACGTATGGTGAACGCGGCCTTCGCGGCCCGCCAGGTTCAAAAGCGCTATCAAGCAGTGGTTGATGGCCTGCTGACAGACAAGAATGGTGCGGTAGTCGACTCCGACACGTGGGCCACCATTGATCTGCCAATCTTGCTGGACTGGCCCAACCGCCCCAAACGAATCATCAATGCAATCGGTGGCAAATCCAGCATCACCCGCTGGCGCGTGTTGAGCACCGATCCAATTGAAAAAACCACGCGACTGGAACTTGAACCCGTCACCGGTCGATCACATCAGTTGCGTGTGCACCTGCAAGCGATCAATCACCCGATACTGGGTGATGCCCTGTACGCAACAGAGCAGGCAGTCGCCAAGGCCAACCGATTGCTCTTGCATGCAACGGTGCTTGAACTACCCCACCCGATCACTCAGCGTCTGATGCGTTTTGAGTGTCCCCCACCTTTTTAGCGTCTTCCTTGCGGCCCAGCGCACGGTCGAGCAGGTGCGCCATTTTTTCAGCAGCACCGCTAATGGCCTGATTCAGGTTGTCAGCACGGTGCTTGGTGGCTACCGGCTGCAGACCTTGCAAACGGACTTCAAGCGTGCACTGTTTGTCTTGCGGGGTGCTCTTTTTGCCACTGTTCTCATCGCTCAAATGAACTTCAATTCGGGTGATTTGTCCGGTGAATCGTGCCAGCTCATGTTTGATGGTGTTGCTGGCCCACTGAGTCATGGCCTCTTTGCCTTCGATGTGGTTATCGGTGTTGACTTGAATTTGCATGTTTGTTTCCTCTTTAAGTAACCACGACGGTCAACTTGATGATAACGACAGGAAATTGGCATTGCTTGATGCGGCTCAATATTCAGGCAGATACCATTGCACAACTCACACTGACGAAAGTTTTCAGCCTATGAAAAACCATCTTTTCATTCTCACCGGGGCATCCCGCGGAATGGGCTTGTCGATGGCCCGGCAATTGCTGTCAAACAAGCACCACCTGCTGTGCATCTCGCGCAGCCAGAGCGAAAGCTTGTCCACCGCTGCAACATTGGCAGATGGCAGTGTTCTGCAGTGGACGGCCGATCTGGCTGAGCCACTGACAGTCGCTGCACGCCTGCGCCAATGGCTCGCCGCCATGGGTCCGCAAGACTATGCCAGCGCCACGCTGATCAACAACGCGGGCGTGATACCAGCCATTGCATCCTTAAGCGCCTCAGATCCTGCAGAACTGAGCCGGGCACTGCGCGTTGGACTGGAAGCGCCGCTGCTACTTACCAGCGTCTTTCTGGCCGCTACCGAGCACTGGCCTGCGAAGCGAAACGTGCTCAATATATCGTCTGGCTTGGGCCGTCGCCCAATGGCATCGCAGTCTGCCTACTGCGCGGCCAAAGCAGGCATGGACCATTTCACCTGTTGCCTGGCGCTTGATGAAGCCAACAAACCCCATGGCGCCAAGGTCTGCTCCTTGGCTCCTGGCGTGATCGACACCGACATGCAGGTGCAGTTGCGCAGTGCTGCAGCCTCTGATTTCCCTGACCAAGCTGGCTTCATGCAGCTCAAACAAAACGGACAACTCGCCACCGCCGATGAGGCTGCCGCCAGGGTGTTGGCTTACCTGAGCCGGCCGGACTTTGGCAGCCAGGCGGTAGCTGATGTGCGTGATTGAGCGGCCTGTCCGCAGTTTGTCAGAGTGAAAGACTAAGATATCGGTCTGTTCAATTTATCAACCCTCAAAGGAAATATTCTTATGACACGTGAAGTTGTTGTTCTCAGCGCTGTGCGCTCGGCCATTGGTGCATTCGGTGGTTCACTGGCCAACATGGAGCCGGCTGAGCTGGCCGGCATCGTCATGAAAGAAGCCATTGCGCGCTCAGGCGTGGATGCGGCCAAAATCGGCAATGTCGTCGTTGGCCATGTGATTCCGACCGATGCCCGTTACGGCTATGTCTCGCGCGTCGCCTCCATCCAGGCTGGTTTGCCAATGGATTCGATCGCCATGCAGGTCAGCCGCCTGTGCTCATCGGGCCTGCAAGGCATCGTGTCTGCTGCGCAAAGCATCATGCTCGGTGATTTTGACTACGGTATTGGTGGCGGCGTTGAAGTCATGTCGCGCGGCAGCTACATGATGCCGGCCTTGCGCACTGGTGCACGCATGGGCGACACCAAGGCCATCGACATGATGGTCTCTGTGCTGACTGACCCGTTTGGCGTTGGCCACATGGGCATCACGGCTGAAAACCTGGCCACCAAGTGGGACATTTCGCGCGAAGAGCAAGATGCCTTTGCCTGCGAATCACAGCGCCGTGCCGCTGCAGCCATTGCAGAAGGTCGCTTCAAATCACAGATCGTGCCGATCGTGCAACAAACCCGCAAGGGCGAAGTCGTGTTCGACACCGACGAGCATGGCAAAGCTAGCACCACCCTGGAGTCATTGGCCAAAATGAAGCCAGCCTTCAAAAAAGACGGCAGCGTCACCGCGGGCAATGCCTCCGGCATCAACGATGGTGCGGCGTTCTTCGTGCTGGCTGCTGCTGATGTAGCAGCCAGTGCCGGTCTTAAGCCGATCGCCCGCCTGGTGTCCTACGCAGTGGCTGGTGTGCCCAATGAGTTGATGGGTGAGGGCCCGATTCCGGCTACCAAACTGGCGCTCAAAAAGGCTGGTCTGACGCTCGATCAAATGGATGTGATTGAAGCCAATGAAGCCTTTGCAGCACAAGCCATTGCCGTCAACAAGGGCCTGGGCCTTGACCCGGTAAAAACCAATCCAAACGGCGGCGCCATCGCGCTGGGACATCCAGTCGGCTGCTCGGGTGCTTTCATCGCAACCAAGGCCCTGTATGAGTTGCAGCGCACCGGTGGCAAATACGCGCTGGTGACCATGTGCATTGGCGGCGGCCAAGGTATTGCTGCTATTTTCGAACGTCTTTGATCCAGCCATTCTTCTTCAGTTACCCGGTGCTCGCAGCTTGTGCAACCGGGGCTGAGGCAGGCTCACTGGATACAGGTACCATGCCATCATCAATGGCAATTTGACCGGGAAATGCATGAAAAATACTGCTACCGAAGGACTCGACAGCAGCCGCAACGCACAGGCGTCAACGGAACTTGAGTTGTCTGATGAAGACATCATCGATGCCATGCAGCATATTCCGGGCTACCTCGACATCAGCACCGAAGACTTTCGGACCATCTACCACCTGGCCCACCGCCACGCGGTGGAACGGTCGTTTGCCAAAATTCGGGCACGCAACCTGATGCACCTTGCAATACCGTTGCTGTCTCCTGAGATGACGCTTGACCAAGCCGCCAAGGCGATTGTGGCAAGCCGTTTCAAGGGATTGCCGGTCGCTGACGACTCCGGGCAAGTGATCGGCATGCTGACGGAAACCGACTTTCTGGCTCACCTCAAGGCCAAGACCTTTCTTGAATTGTTGCTGGGTCTTATCGACAATTCCGGCGAGTTCAGCCACCGCTGCCACGACACACTGGTGAGGGCTGCCATGACCGCAGCAGTGGTTACCGTCAAGCCAGATGCCGGATTCTGGAAGATCATGTCGGCATTTCGCAATCACCCGGGGCGAAGCTTGCCGGTGGTTGATGACAACAACCGTGTCTGCGGACTGTTGCTGCGCAAAGACTTTCTGGCTGTCTTCAACCAGGATGATCTGCTGTGAGCTTGCGGACCTTTGTTCAAAAAATGCGGGGCTCCACCCGAGGCAGCCCGCCGCGGGTGAGCAATGAGGAAATTTTTTGGTCGTGGCTTGGTGCCTTTCTGGGCATTGGCGCACTCGCCTGGCTTGGCCAGCTTTACTTCAATAGTCATGACCTGCCGATGATGATCGGCTCGTTCGGCGCTTCCGCCGTGCTCGTTTATGGCGCGGTACGCAGCCCGCTTGCCCAGCCACGCAACCTGGTCGGCGGCCATATGCTCTCGGCCCTGATCGGTGTGATTTGCTGGAAGTTGCTGCACGATCAGCCGTGGCTCGCCCAAGCCATGGCTGTCGCCACTGCCATTGCCGTCATGCACGCCACCCGCACGCTGCACCCGCCAGGCGGCGCAACCGCATTGATCGCCGTTATTGGTTCGCCAAGCATCCACGAGCTCGGTTTTCTCTATGTCCTGATTCCCGCCACGCTGGGCCCGTTGGTACTTCTAGCCGTTGGACTGGTGGTTAATAACATTCCGAAATCGCGCCGCTATCCGGAAATCTGGCGTTAGTTTGCGTGGTGCAATTGCCAGCATGATTGCCATGGAAATTCCTGGTCCCACCTAGGCCAGCCCAGCTATGTTCCTATTAAAATTGTGGCATGACCTCAGATCAATCGGCATTCAGCCTATTACACTTTTTAGCCTTGTCGCCCATGTTCGGTGCTTTGTCGGGGCAGGAGTTGCAACGCGTGGCCGACAGTTGCAGGCGCAAGTCTTACAGCAAAGGCGACCTGATTTTTCAGGTTGGCGAGCCGTGCAATGCCTTCTACATCGTGGCTGAAGGACAAGTCAGACTATTCGCCTCGTCGCCTTCCGGCCAAGAAAAAGTCATTGAAATCACCCTGCCTGGACAAAGTTTTGGCGAAGCCATGGTTTTTTTAGACCGACCTTACATCGTGAATGCGCAAGCGCTGAATAAAACCGTGGTGATTGAGGTCGACAAAGACGGTATTCGAAATGAAATCAAGCGCAACCCTGATCTGGCCATGCACATGTTGGCTAGCATTTCGCAACGAATGCACGCACTGGTTCAGGACGTGGAAAACTACGCCCTGAGCAACGGCTTACAGCGGCTGATTGGCTTCCTGTTGCGCGATGTTGAGTTAGAAACCACCGGGCCAGCAATTGCCCACACGGTGCTGCTTCCTGCCAGCAAGGCCACCATTGCATCACGACTATCGCTCACACCCGAGTACTTCTCACGCGTACTGCATGAGCTATCAACCAAGCAACTCATTCGCATTGACCGGCGCGAGGTTCACATCTTTGACGTGCAAAAACTGGCCAGCTACAGCTCACGATAGCGCGTACCGAACTTGCCATCTACTACAAAAAATATAGCGGTCTGCGCAATATTCATAAGGGCTAGAAGCCCTTTTTATATATAAATACTTAAACAATGCGCACAAAGTCAATCACGATAGCGCCGACTTCACGTTGGCGGTATTCAATTGACAGCGCGGCACCGTAGCGCGCCTGCAATTGGCTGAGCAGGGGCAGCGGGTCATGGTCATTGACAAAACGCATGGTCTCACCTGGATTCAAAGAATCCAAGGCGCCAAAAATGGCCGCATGACGAAAGCGCTTGGCGACACCCCGGGCATCAAAGGGGTAAATGGCATCGGGTGACAAGTGGCTATGGGCCGGTGCGGGGGGTTGCGTTTGGGTCATGGAAATTTCCTTGGTTGATGAAAAATAATGAAAAAACTGCCAGCTAGGCAGTCGGGTCAAGGCAGCAGCAAGCATCGGCTCTGCTCCCCTGCACTGAAGGATGGCTTGACAGCGCGAATCTCCGCTGCACTCGCAACCGCTGGCAGCAAGTCGGCCAGCGTGTACGCGTCCAGGTGCTGCATCATGCTTTGCAAGGCTCCGCGCATGATGCCGGTGAGTTTGCAACTGCCCATCAAGGTGCAAGCGCTGTTCTCAGCCATGCAATCGACTAGGTAGAAGTCCGGCTCAATGCTGCGCACCACCGCACCCAGATTGATGTCGGCCGGTGGCAGCGCCAGGCGCATACCACCGCCCTTGCCGCGCACCGTCTCCAGCCAGCCTGCCAAACCCAGTTGATGGGTAACTTTCATCAAGTGCGCCTCGGAGATGCCATACACGCCAGCAACCTCGGCAATGGTGCACAAACGCTCAGGCTGGCGGGCCACATGCATCAGCAAGCGCATGGCGTAATCAGTCATGGTGGTCAAACGCATGGTGTGATCCTATAAGTTGGCGGTTAATTACTTGAGGCGTGGCCGGATCATCAGCGGCGCAAAGCGCCACAAATACAGCGCCATCGCCGTGATCCAGGCCGCCGCGGAAATTTGCAGGGCCAAATTTGCATAGGCAGACGGCACAATCGCCAATAGCCGCAGCAGCACCGCCAACAGCACCAGCACATAGCTGCTGACCATGCTGCTATCGGTAGCCAGCGGCCGCCCCAGATGCCCGAGTGCCGTGCGCGTCACCATGCCAATAATCAGCACCGAAAACCCGGCCATGGCGATCACATGCACAGGCAGCGCATTGGGCATGTACACCCCTGCGGCCTGCAACCCGGCCAGCAACAAGCCCAGCCCCAGGCTGGCGTAACCAATATGCAAAATCCACACCAATGGGATAGCCCGGGTCGCATGCGGCTTCCAACTCACCACCTGCCAGGCGGATATCAAGCCCGTGGCAGCCAAGGCCAGCGCCAGCCCGGTGTGCCAATCCAACAACAGAAAAACAATTGCCAAGCCACCCGTGGCCAGTTGCACCTGGCCTGAGCGGGTATGCCGGGGAATAGTCAAACCGTTGACCGCGTTCATGGTGAAAAACGGAATCACCCGGCGACCAATCAGCAGCGCAATCAGCGCCATCACCAATAAGCCGGCGTTAAAACGCTGCATCAACAAGGCAAAGTCACCCCGCTCCACGGCCAGCAAATACCAGGTATCGGCCAAGCCAAGCCCGGCCAACAACAATGGCACCGCCGCATTGTTGTATTTTTTGGAACGGATGACCGAGCGCATCATGGCCCCGGAGCCAAGCAAAAAGAAGCCTAACTCAGCGGCCATGGCCAGCCAAAAAATGGTTTCACCCGGCAGCAAAAAACCAATCCGGGCCAGCAGCCACAAGCCGCAGGCGACTGCCAGCACGCCATCCTTCATCGGATTAACACCAGTCCAACTGGCGCCGGCTGTCATCAAAAACGCCAGTGCGATGGTGGCAATGAAGCCCCAAAGCATTTCATGCGCGTGCCAGATGATGCCCGTCAATGTGCCGGTCAGCATCTGCGGCGCAAAAATCCACAGCGCCACTGCCAGCAAGGCCCATGCGGTGGCCCCCAGATAAAGCGGGCGAAAGGCCAACTCCAGAAAGGCGCTTAAATTTGGCCGAGACTTCTGCCCGGACGCGGACTCTGCGATATGCAGCAAATTGTCAGGGCGACGCACTTTGGGCTCCGACAGCGGTTTGAGTGAGTTTGGCTGAGTCATGGTGAGAACCTTGGGTACGGGTTGTTGAAGGGTGCTTGAAACAACCGCCTAAATCCGGTTGGTTGATAGCAAGTCATCTTTAAGGTTTATATTTTATACACCTTAAAGAAAAGCATGCAAGTTGAAATTGAGGCGCCCCATTAACGACCAGCGCAGCATGCGCGATTTGCTATTATCTTTATAGCTATCTACGCAATATATATAAGGGATAGAGCCTTAAAACATGCTTAATACTGAATTGCCAGCTATGGTGATTCTGATGCCGCATGTTTGAAACCAGCCAGGCTGTTGTCACGGTTGATGTGCACTTGCACCAACCATGCGCCGCCAGCGCTAAAGGCGTTGGACAGCGCATCGCTTAACCCAGCCGCATCGTTGACCCGACAGTGTTTTAAACCAAAGCCGGTCGCCAGTGCACCGAAATCGACTTGCGATGGCGCTGTCCAGCCGCGCGACAGCACCTCTTTTGGCAAGTGGGCGGCAAACGGCAGGTGGTCGAAGATGCCGCCACCCGCGTTGTCCAGGAGCACCACCACCGCATCACGTCCGGCCAGCAGGGCCAAACTGCTGCAGTCATACAGGGCGCTCTGGTCGCCCAGCAAAACGGCCAACGGCCCGCCGCCCGCTGCGCTCAGGCCGGCCGCGGTGGCCAGGTTGCCGTCAATACCCGAAGCCCCGCGGTTGCCATAAAAGCGCAGCACCTTGTCGGCGATGCCAGAGAAACTGTCTAGCGCACGAATCGCCAGCGAATTGCCAACAAACAGTTGGCAGCCTGCGGGTGCACTGTCGCATAACAGACGTGCCACCGAGCCCTCAAACACGGGTAATTCGGTGCACACCGCGCTGGCCTGTGCAGCCGCCTGGAGTTCAGCGCTTTGCCAAGCCGCAAGATGTGTCGTGGCAGGCTTGCCAGGCTGTGGGAGTAACGGCAATAGCGGCAGCAGCGCAGTTACCAGCGCTGCCGGGTCGCTGTTGATCACCGTACTGCTGCGCCACAGCGGGTCAGGCCAGCCATGGGCGGCCACCAGCACATGCTGGGTGTCATGTAAAGATGCCAGCCACTGCTCCAGCGGGCGTGATACCGGAAAGCGGCCCAAGCGCAGCACCCAGTCTGGTTTGGGTAGCTCAGCCATGCGTAAAAAGCGCGATTGGTGTGCCAGCATATGCTGCTTGTCATGGGTGCCAAAACGCAGGTTGGCCAATGCTTCGGCCAGGATGGGAGCCTGCAGTTGTGCTGCCAGTTGCGCCAGCGCAGTGGCAAAGCCGCTGGGGTAGCGCGCTTCGCCGCAAACAATCACGCCGTTGCCGCTGCTGAGTTGTTGCGCCAGCGCGCCCAGATCGCCGGGCAGGGCTGGGGCCGCGGGTAGCCAGTCAATCGGCTGCGGCAACGCCGGTGGGTCTGGCAAAACCGTTGGCAACAGCGGTTCGCGAAAAGGAATATTGACATGCACCGGCCCGGCTTGGGGTGCCAGGCAATCGGCCAGCAGGCGTGCGGCCAGCGTGCTGAGGTAGCGCAATGGCACTTCTGTGCTGGGTTCAGGCAGTGCGTGGCTGGCGCGCACCTGTGTGGCATACAGCCGGGTTTGGTCAACGCACTGATTGGCACCCCAGCCATGCGCCTCGGCTGGTCGGTCAGCGGTCAAGGCCAGCAGGGGCACCCCCGCCAGATTGGCTTCCATGATGGCCGGCAGCAGGTTGGCCGCCGCCGTGCCCGAGGTGCACACCACAGCCGCTGGCCGACCGCTGGCCTTGCCAATGCCCAGCGCGAAAAAGCCGGCGGCGCGTTCATCGCTAACCACATGGCAGGTCAGCTCCGGGCGGCGCAGCACGGCCAGCGCCAGCGGGGCCGAGCGCGCACCGGGTGCCAGCACCACGTGCTGCAAACCCGCGCTGACCAGCGCGCTGACCAGCGCATCCGCCCAGGCCAGGTTCAGTGAGCCGGTGTCAATGTTCATGGGGTGCGTCCTGCGTGCGGCCAAGTGTGGTGCCAAGTGCGATGGTCAGCGCTTGGCGCATGGCACCAAGCTTGGCTTCGGTTTCTTCAAATTCTTTGGCTGGATCAGAGCCCGTCACCAAACCGGCCCCGGCCTGCAGCGTGATGGTGTTGCCTTCGATCAAGCCGCAGCGCAGCGCGACGGCCACATCGGCTTGCTGGTTGAGGTCGGCCCAGCCGATGCCGCCGGTGTACCAGGCGGCACGCTGGTCACCGTGGTGATTCAGCCAGTCAATGGCGGCTGCCATTGGCGATCCGCCCACCGCCGGTGTCGGGTGCAAGTGGTCGATCAGATCAAACAACGATACGTCGGGGGGGCGTTGCGCCACGATGCGCCGGTGCAAGTGGCTTAGCCCGTTGAGTTCCAGCACCGTGGCAGCAGTGGGCAGCTCGATATGGCTGCAGAGCCTGCCAAGCGCCATGCAGACCGCGTGCGCCACCAGATCGTGTTCGTGTTGATTTTTGTGACTACCCAAAGCCGCGCGGGTGCTGCCCCAAGCGGTGCCCGCCAGCGCGTCCACCTCGACACGCTGCTGGTTCAGCGTCAGCAAGGTCTCGGGCGAGGCACCAATGAAGCTGGTGCCCTGATGTGTTACGCCAAACACGGCGCAGTTGGGGTGCAGCTTGGCCAGCGCAGCCAGCACGTCAGGGATGACCAGTGCGCTATCAGCCTTCAGGTGCACTGCGCGCGTGAGCACCAGCTTATCCAGCGTCCGGCTGTTGATGCTGAGCAGCGCAGCTTGGGCGCGCTGCATAAAGGCCTGATTGGCCGCTGCATCGGTGGTGGCAGTCAAGGTGGTGGCATGGTGTGGCTGATTTTGCGCAGCCGTCAGATTGACCCAGCGCGCGTGCCAGCGATCCAATGCGCTGGCCGCGTGCTCGGCGCTGCAGGACATGGTTAGCCAGTGGCGGCCCTGTTGCTCGCACAGCAGCAATTCAGGTACCCAAAGCCGGGCATTGGGCAAGGGCGCGCCACCATCGGTGGCAAACGCAAAGCCCAGGCAGGCCAGCGGAGCGGGTGCTACGGCCGTCGGGTCATGGTGTTGCCAATCGGCAAGCAGCTTGCGCCACGCCACATTCAGCGTTGCGAAACGGGCTTTACCGGCACTCACCATGCCCCAAGCCTGGCCGCTGCCCTGGTAGCGCAGGCCCTGATTTGGGCGTTGCCAGTAAAAGTCATCGTCGCCCGGCCAGGCCATTGATGGTGGCGCTTGGGCGAGCGGCAGGCTCAGGCTCAGCAATTGGCCAGGCGCGGCTGCCGCTGTCGCAGCGACGAATTGATGTTCAACAACGCGCCAATCGATCAAATCATGGTGCTCCATAAGGCTGGCAACGCGCGCCGATCAAGCTTGCCGCTGGCGGTGCGGGGTAAGCCGTTGACGCGCAGAAACCGGCGCGGTCGGCTGGCGGTTGGCAGATGGGCGCGGCACCAAAGCGCCAGCGCGTCTTCAGTCAGCGCGCCCTCAAAGGCCACGGCAATGATCTGCCCCCAAACGGCATCGGACAGCCCGGTGACAGCCGCTTCAAGCACGCCCGGGCATGCCGCAAGGCGTGATTCGACATCCAGCGGCTGCACATTGACACCCGCAGAGATCAGTACATCGTCAGCCCGGCCATTGACATGCACATGGCCGCTGTCGTCCACGTCGCCCAAGTCATTGGTACTTAGCCACTCTGGGGTTTCGCCGGTTTCACCCAGGTAGCCGGCCATGCGTGCGGGCGTGGCGATGCGCAAGCGGCCATCGTTGGTGCACGCGATTTGCACACCGGGCAGCGGGCAGCCGACATCGCCTTCGCGCCAATTAATCCCCGGGCGCAGATTGACGGTGGCCTGGGCGCAGGTTTCGGTCATGCCGTAGGTCGGGCAGATCGGCCAGCCTGTTGCGACGGCCCGGTCAAACAAGGCTTGCGTCAGCGCCGCACCACCGACCAGCACACAGCGCAAAGACCGCGGGGGTGTCACACCCGCGTCGAGCAATCGCAGCAGCATCGGCGGCACCAGCGACAGGTGGGTGATGCAACGCTTGGATAGATCATGCGCCACAGCAGCGGCATCAAAACCATCATGAAGCACCGTGGTGGCACCGGCCCGCAGGCAGCGGTAAACAATCATTGCGCCGCCCACGTGGTAGGGCGGCAAACAGGCCAGCCAGGCATCTCCGGGGCGTAGTTCCAGCGCTTTGCCACTGATGCGGCTGGCTGCAGCGACGGCGCGCCAAGGCAGGCGCACGCCCTTGGGGTTGGCGGTGGAGCCACTGGTGGCAATGATCAGGGCGAGTGATGGATGGGCCGCCGCCGTGGCCTGTGCAACCAGCAGGTGACGCTGTTCGGGCGTGAGTGTTGGGGGCAGCGGAAAAGCGGTGCCACGCCCTAAAGCCGTGGCCACCAGACCGCCAACAATCGTTGCTGCATCGCCGCTGAGCAGTTGCAGCCCTGATGTAGGCACCATGGCTGCCAGTGCGCCATAGCGCTGCTGTG
This sequence comes from Burkholderiales bacterium, assembly GCA_038207855.1. Classification (GTDB taxonomy): domain Bacteria; phylum Pseudomonadota; class Gammaproteobacteria; order Burkholderiales; family Burkholderiaceae_C; genus Rhodoferax. The sequence goes on along the minus strand of JBBQZI010000037.1, from coordinate 1,385 downwards.
TGCCATCGGGCAGGATCAGCGCGCAGGCATCAGGGTTGGCGCGGGCAAGCCACAGGGGTAAGGGCAACATGCCGTAATTTTATGGCGGGGTATGCGGCTGTAAGCCCAACCCTGGCGTGGTGGGCAAAATCAACCGACCCGCCACGATCAGGGGCGCAGTCGCCACATCAACCGCCAGCCAGGCAGCCGTTCCCAGGCCGTGCGCCAGCTTGGGCGACAGCGCTGCGGCCAGATGCGCACAAGCCGTCAGGCCAATGGCGGAGTCGACCACCGAGGTCAGCACCACGTCGATACCCGCGGCGGCTGCCAGCGCCGCGACCCGCTGTGTCTGGGCGATGCCGCCAAGCCGCGCTGGTTTGAGGACAAAGCGCCTGACGGCACCCGCATCAATCAATGCCTGCGCGCCCAGTTGTGGCAGCGATTCGTCGATCGCCAGCGCATAAGGCACAGCACGTTGGAGCTCGACCAGCGCCAGCAGTGTGGGTGACGTTAGCGGTTCTTCGACCGCATCGATCGGCAAATCGCTGAGGGCGCAAAGCACATGGGCCGCGGTGTCGCGTGGCCAGGCGCGATTGGCATCCAGGCGCAACATCAGCTTGCCACCGGTGTGCGCCACGATGTTGCGCAAGTGCTCAATTTCGGCGGCAGGGTCACCCACGCCGACCTTAATCTTGCCGATGCTGTAGCCCGCCTTCAGCGCAGCGGCAGCCCGGCTTATGCACTGGGCATCGAGCGGTCCCAGCGCGGCGTTGATGGCAATGCTGGCAATGCTGGGGCTGTTGACGGCTCCCAGATGCGCGGCCAGCGTTAAGCCCCGGCGCTGCGCGGCAAGATCGGCCAGGGCGGTGTCAAAAGCCCAGCAAACTTCTGGCGGCGCGCCTGATGGGAGCGTTGGATCGCCAATGGCGTTGACGTGTTGCGCCGCGCTGGCCAGCGCTGCCAGCACACGGTCATGTTGCGCCGCACCCGAGCTGGGCAAGGGGGCGCAATCGCCCCAGCCCTGCAAACCCTGCGCATCGGTGAGCTGCAACAGTGCGCCACGGCGCTGCGTCAGCGTGGCATTGGCCGCCACCCACGGCCAGCGCAAGGGCAGGCAATAGGGGTGCAGTTGCGCGTCAACCAGCCGCATTCGGGTGTGTGCAAGTAAATTCAGGTGGCATCAGGGGCGACGACGGAATTTGCTGAAATCAGGTGGGCGCTTTTCCAGCCAGGCGTTTTTGCCTTCCTGACCTTCGGCCGTCATGTAAAACAGGCCAGTGGCCTGCCCGGCGAGTTCTTGAATGCCGGCCAGCCCGTCGGTGTCGGCGTTGAAGCCGGCCTTGATCATGCGTAGCGCCGTGGGCGAAAGAGCGAGCATTTCACGGCACCAGGACACGGTTTCGGCT
>JBBQZI010000036.1:0-18212 GCA_038207855.1 Burkholderiales bacterium | reverse complement strand
GGCGTTGGTCCGGTCTGCGTGGTGGCGGACTTGGTGCCGTTTTTGCCCGGCAATGGTGTTGGCGCGGTCAGTGCCGCGCCTTTGGGTAATGCCGCTGTGTTGCCAATCAGTTGGATGTACTGCCGCATGATGGGCGCGGCCGGCTTGCAAGCGGCGACCGAGGTGGCCATCCTGAATGCCAACTACATCAGCGCCCGACTCAATGACCACTTTCCCACGCTCTACACCAGCGTGCCGGTCAACGGAAATCCGGGTCGGGTGGCGCACGAGTGCATTCTGGAACTGCGCCCGCTCAAAGACAGCACCGGCGGCGCCAACGGCATCAGCGCTGAAGACGTCACCAAGCGCCTGATGGACTACGGTTTTCATGCGCCCACCTTGAGCTTTCCGGTGCCCGGCACGCTGATGGTCGAGCCGACCGAGAGCGAAACACGCGACGAGCTTGACCGCTTCATCGACGCCATGATCGCCATCCGCGGCGAGATTGCCAAGGTCGAGCGTGGCGAGTGGCCGCAGGACAACAACCCGCTGAAAAACGCCCCGCACACCGCGGCGGCGCTGTTGGGTGAGGCCTGGGACAAGCCCTACTCACGCGAGCTGGCGGCTTTCCCGGTGGCCAGCCTCAAGCAGTCCAAATACTGGCCGCCGGTGGGCCGTATCGACAATGTCTATGGCGACCGCAATCTGTTTTGCTCATGCGTGCCAACGACAGCCTGGCAAGAAAAGTGATCCCGTGATCGTTCGCCCGCTCGATCCCGGCGAGGCCTTCTTTTACTTGTCTGATCATGTGTCGTGCATGAACTTTGTGGTGTTTGCCGAGCGCTCTGGCCATTTGCCGCCAGAGCGCATCCGCACTGCGCTGCAAGTTCTTCAGCGCGACAACCTGTTGCTGCAAACCCGCATCGACTGGACCGACGAGAACGGCCTGTGTTTTGTCCACGCGCCGGGCCTGGCCATTGCGTTGCAGCAACACAGCGTCTCGCCGGACAACTGGCAAGCCCCCATTGAGGCCCAGTTGTCGCAGCCGTTTGCCGATGGCACCGCGCCGCTTATGCGTTGCCTGTACCTTGAAATGCCATCGCCTGAGCGCTCGGTGCTGGGCTTGTGCTTCCACCACGCCATTGGTGACGGACGCAGCGGCACTGCGCTGCTGCGCCGCCTGCTGGGTTTGATTGCCGCTGGCACTGCCGTCGATGCGCCCTCCCATGTGGCTGCCTTGCCCGCCATGGCGGATGTGCATCCACCGGGCTACCGCTGGGCTAATCAGCCCGAGGCTGTCAAGCAAGTGCGCAATGCCATGATGGCGGACTACCGCCGCCACGGCCCACTGCCCGCCATTGGCTGGCTTGCCCCGCAGGCCAGCGACCGAACGCCAAAATTCATCCGCCAGACGCTGCCAGCTGATGCCACCCGCAGGCTGATCAGCCGCGCCCGTGACCACGGCACCAGCGTGCATGGCGCACTGTGCGCGGCGCAGCTGCTGGCGCAGTTCAAACTGCAACCTGGCACTGACTCGACCGCGTTTTTTCTGTCCTGCCCGGTGGACATGCGTCCACACTTGGAGCCGGGGCAACCGGTTACACCGACCGGACTTTTCGTGTCGCTGATTGCCGGCACTTTTTTGATCAGTGCCGACACCGACATGTGGACACTAGCCCGCGACATCATCACGCAGACGCGCGTTCAACTGGCGCGCGGCGAGGGTCACTTGCTGTATCACCTGTATGGACTTGACGGCTCTTTGATTGCGCCTGCGCAACTTGAACCGTTCAAAAAGAAGGCACTTGCCTCATTGCCCAACACCATGGTCAGCAATGTCGGTGCCATTGCCGACGTGGCAGACGACCCAGACGTTGATGCGATCTCATTCGCGCTGTGCCCGATGCCCTACCAGACACTGTTTACCGCCGCCAGCAGTTACAAAGATCAGTTGGTTTTAAACGTCGGTTTCGATGCAGACCGGCTAACCCCGGCCCACGCGCAAACGCTCAGCCAAAGCATCCACGCGATTTTGCTGAACGCCGCGCACTGACACGGCGCGTCAGTCAACCATCACTCAAAGGACGGATGCAAACCCGCATAAGTCCTCACGGAAACGCATCCCACAGCAGCTTCACGCCGGTCAACAACATGCCACCATACAAAAACCGGTAAAACAACACCTGGCTGATGCGCCGCGCCAAGCGCACGCCTATCCAAACGCCAATTGGCGCAACGGGCAGCAATACCAGCGAGGTGGCAAAGTTGCGCCAGTCCAGCAAGCCCAGCCAGGCATACGGAATCCATTTCGCCAGGTTGATGACGAAGAAAAAGAACGCCATGGTCGCGGTAAAACGCACCGGCGACAAGCGCATTGGAATCATGTACGCGTTGACCGGCGGTCCGCCAGCATGGGCGATGAAGCTGGTAAAGCCCGAGGTCGCTGTCAAAATCGCGCCCAGCCATTTGGGCGGCGGAGGACTGTCCGCCTTGGGTGGAAACAGCAGGCGCTGCGCCAGAAACAGCAGCGTGAACCCGCCCACAATCCCGGCCACGGTGTGCACCGCCAGTACCTTGAACAGCAAGGCCCCCGCCACAATGCCCACCAGCCCCCAGGGAATCAGAAAACGCAGCAGTTTGAGGTCAAAGTCCTTGCGAAAGGCCGCCATGCCCAGCACGTCCATCACAAAAAGTACCGGCATCAGAATGGCAGCCGCCTGCGGCACGCTCACGGCAAACGCCATCAAGGGCACGGCCAGCGAGCCAAAACCGGCCCCAAAACCGCTTTTGCTGATGCCCAGCAACAGCACAGCAGGAATGGTGACCGCATAAAAATAGGGGTCAGTGATCAAGGGATAGGTGTCGGGCAGGTTCATAAACTTGAGAACAAAATGGGCTGACTGCGCACATCAATCAAGCGCTGATAGCTATCATAACTGGAGCATGAAATGGTCGATGTTCATCATCAAAACGAATAGCTGACGGTCATAGCGCACTGCACGCCAAGTCATGGGTCCGCACGTTTTAAGCGGCTAGAATCAATCGATGAAAGTCCTGCAAACTCTGCGCGCGCATTTGTTTGCACTGGTCTTTGCCACGCTGGTGCCAAGTGTTCTATTTCTTGGCTACATGATCTATTCAGACACGCAGCACAGCATTGCCGAGGCCAAGGGTTCGATGCGTACGCTGGCGCGGATCGTCGCGGCTGGCAGCAGCCGGTTTCTGGCGACCAATCGGGAGTCGATGGAGCGCTTCGCCAGGCGCCCACTGGTCCAGGCACTTGACGGCAAACAGTGCGATCCCGTGATCTACGATTTTCGGGATTTGTTTCCGCACTTTGCCAACCTGACCACTATCACACTCGACGGTACCGCGGTATGTTCCGCTGTGGCACAGCCTGGCAGCGAGGCGGTCAATGTCGCCAAGACCGAATGGTTTGGGCGGGCGCTGACCGGGCAGCGCTTTCTGGCCGGCAACTCGTTCATCGGCCCGATTACCGGCCGCTGGGTTTCGGTGCTGATGGAACCCATTCGCGATGACCAGCATGTACTCAAGGGCTTTGTCGGCCTGCCGCTCGATCTGAAGCTCTATGCACCGAGCATCGAGCAGGCAGAACTGTCGCCGGGCACCCGCATGGGCATCATCAGCGCGGATGGCCACCTGATCTGGCGCAACGAGGATCAGGAAGGCTTGATTGGCAAGTACGTCGGCGATATGCCGCTCGTCAAGCAGACCTTGGCCATCAAGGATGGCGACTACGAAGGCACTGGCTCCGACGGCATCCACCGTTTCTACGCGGTGTCGCCCATTCCCGAAGTCGGCTGGTATGCTTTCGTGGGTATTCCCTCCAGCGGGATCTACAGCAAGGCACTCGACGGAACGCGCCTGATGGCATGGGTGGGCGTGCTCGGTCTGCTGGCCTCCCTGATGCTGGCGGTATTCATTGCCCGACGCATTGCCCGGCCAATCAGCAACATATCCGGTGCCGCCCGTGCCATCAAGGATGGCGACAAGACCGTTCGCGCTCCCCTGCATGGGCCGCGCGAGGTAATCGAAGTGGCCGGCGACTTCAACCGCATGGTTGATGCATGGGCGGCATCGACAGAGCAGCTCGAATTCCTCGCCTACCACGATGTCCTGACCGGCCTGCCCAACCGCATGCTGCTGGCTGATCGCATGATGCAGGCGATTGGCCGGTCGGCGCGCGAGCACAAGCTGGCGGCCATCTGCTTTCTGGATCTCGACAGTTTCAAGCCGATCAATGACCAGCATGGTCATGAATCCGGCGATCACTTGCTGATCGAAGTCGGCCAACGCATCGTCTCGATGCTGCGGGCCGGCGACACCGTGGCCCGTCTCGGCGGCGATGAGTTTGTACTCATCCTGAACGAACTTGGAACCGTGGTGGAGGTCGAGCAGACGCTGTTGCGGCTCCAGGCAACGCTCAACGCGCCGTATGCATTGGCAGAGCGGGAAGTGTGCGTCTCGGCCAGCATCGGGGTGGCGATCTATCCACTTGATGACAGCGACCCCGACACGCTGCTGCGGCATGCCGATCACGCGATGTACGCCGCCAAGCAGGCCGGCAAAAATCAGATCAGCTTCTTCGACCCCAGCCAGGACCGCCATCTGCGCGAGTGGCATCAGTTGCGCGACGAAATTCGCCTTGGTCTCAAGCGTGACGAGTTCCTGCTCCACTACCAACCCAAGGTGAACATGCGCACCGGCGATGTCGTCGGTGCCGAGGCCCTGGTGCGCTGGCAGCACCCGGAACGCGGGTTGCTGATGCCGGGCGAATTTCTGCCGGCAATCAATGATACCGAGCTGATCGTGATGCTCGGCGACTGGGTGTTGGGCGACGCTTTCCGGCAGATCGAGGCGTGGCGGCAACAGGGCCTGTCGCTGCGCGTGAGCGTCAACGTCGCCTCGCTGCAATTGCAAGAAGCGGATTTCGTACGCAAGCTGATGGACCTGCTGGCCGCGTACCCCGAGGTGGTGCCGGCGCAGATCGAGATGGAGATTCTCGAAAGCGCGGCATTGGCCGACATTCAGTCGGTTGGGGAGATCATGAACTGGTGCAAGGACATTGGCATCGACTTCGCACTGGATGATTTTGGTACTGGCTATTCGTCGCTCACCTATCTCAAGCAGCTGCCGGCAGCGACACTGAAGATCGATCAGTCGTTCATCTGCGACATGCTCGAGGAGCCCGACAGTCTGGCGATCACCGACGGCATTCTCGGACTGGCCCGCGCCTTCCAGCGCACACCAATTGCCGAAGGCGTGGAAACCGTCGAGCACGGCGTGGTTCTCCTGCACATGGGATGCGATTTAGGCCAAGGCTACGGTATTGCCCACCCGATGCCTGCTGACAATATTGTGGGCTGGGTCGATGCCTACCAGCCCGATGCGCGCTGGATCAGGGCGAGCGTGATTGCCTGGCGGCGCGAGGATTTCCCGCTGCTAACCATGGAAGCCGAGCATCGCCGCTGGGTAAAGCAGATTGTCGATACGGTCGAAAGCGGCGCGGTGAGCGAGTTGCCGAAGCACATCAAAAACGGCCAGGTCTGCAACTTTGAGCGCTGGTATCGCAGCGATGGTTACACCCATTACAGCCATCTGCCGGAATTCCGCGCCATTGGCCCGATGCATCTTCAGGTGCATGTCCTTGCCGCCGAAATGATTGAACTGTTGCGCTCAGGAGCGCATGAGGCCGCACGCGCCCGGATCACCGGGATTCTTAGCGCACGGGATCATGTTCTGGATGCCCTGCGCAAGTTGCAGGAAGCCGTCCTGTACGAGCATGGCGAGTGAGCACACGGCATATCGGGACGCCCCCGCGGAGGTCACGATGCCCGTGCGGTCTAAAGTCGGAATACGCAACCTGGGTTGAACTCCTTGATTTGAGACGATCAAGCCAGGCAAGCTTCCAAACGGAAGCTTTTGGGGGTTTCCTGACTCATTGGTATCGCACGCTACGCGGGGCGACAATATCACCACCATGTTTAACCCTTCTCAAGCCGATGTACGCCAATTTTTATGCTCTGTTTACGCCAAAGCCCAGGCAGAACAAGCGATGGAAGCTATTGAAACAATAGCAAGTCTATGGATTGACGAGCACCCCGAATACCACGCCGAACTAACCGATGTGGATGCCGCACTGCGCAGCATGGGCCAGCTGCAAGACGGCAAGACCAACCCGTTTTTGCATTTATCAATGCACCTATCGATCACCGAGCAATGCAGCATTGACCAGCCACGCGGCATCCGCCAGGCGGTGGAGTTGCTCACCCACCGGCTCGATGGCCTGCACGAAGCCCACCACGCGGTGATGGAATGCCTGGGCCAGATGATCTGGGAAAGCCAGCGTGCCAGTCGTCCGCCCGATGGCAATGCCTACGTGGCCTGCGTGCAACGGCGCGCGACACAGGATTGATCGCGAACGGCGTTACCACCGATTGATTTGTGTGGACAGCGACAACCCGGGTGTATAAACCCGCCTTCGATCAGTCATGCAGCGGGCTCCATCAAGGCTTCGCTGAGCAAACTGATTCCGACCAACACCCCAGCGCACTCAAGCGCCGTAACGTAAGGAGCATCCGACATGGGCGCGCAGTGGAAAGCAAAGCATAAAGACCTGGCGGCGAACGCCAAAGGCCGCATATTCGGCAAACTGGTCAAGGAAATCATGATCGCCGCACGCAACGGTGCCGACCCCGCGCTGAACCCCCGCTTGCGCCTGGTGGTGGAGCAAGCGCGCAAAGTCTCCATGCCCAAGGACACGTTGGACCGGGCCCTCAAGAAAGGTGCTGGCCTGACGGACGAAGCGGTTCAATTCGAGCGCGTCATTTATGAAGGCTTTGCACCCCATCAAGTGGCGGTGATGGTTGAATGCCTGACCGACAACGTGAAGCGCACCGCACCGGAGATGCGAGTGCTGTTTCGCAAGGGCCAGCTTGGCACCTCGGGCTCGGTGGCATGGGATTTCGACTACCTGGGCATGATCGAAGCCGCACCACTGGTGGCGGGCGCGGATGCCGAACTGGCTGCTATCGAGGCCGGTGCGCAAGATTTGGAGCCCGGTGATGAAGACGGCACAACGCTGTTTTTCACAGAACCGGCCGATCTGGACCTGGTCAGCCGCGCACTGCCAGCCCATGGCTTCAACGTCCTGTCGGTCAAACTGGGCTACAAGCCCAAAAACCCGGTCAACCCGGCCAGCTTGAGCGCCACCGACCTGGAAGAAGTAGAAGCTTTTCTGGCAGCCATTGACATGAACGAAGACGTTCAAGAGGTCTACGTGAGCCTGGCTGGCTAAGCACCCACCCGAATACCACCATGACGAACGCCCTACCCCTGCTTGATGATGAACTTGACCTGCTGACTGAGCTGGTGCCGCTGGGTGGCCAGCAACTGATTGAACTCGGCTGCGGCAATGCCCGCTTGGTCAGCGCCTTGCTGGCGCGCCACGCGGATACCGAGGTGACCGGGCTGGAAGTCGATGAGCGCCAGCTTGCCAAAAATCTGGCACAACCGCTGCCCCGCCTGAACTTTGTGGCGGCCGGTGCCCAGGCCATCCCGTTCCCGGATGCCAGCTTTGACGGGGCCATCATGCTCAAGTCATTGCACCATGTGCCGATGCCGCTGATGGCTCAGGCGCTGGACGAAATCGCCCGCGTGCTGCGCCCAGGTGGCTGGCTGTATGTGTCCGAGCCGGTGTATGGCGGGCCGTTCAACGAGCTGATGCGCCTGTTCAACGACGAGCGCGTGGTGCGGGCGGCCGCGCAGCAGGCGCTGGACGAGGCACTGCAAGGAGAACTTTGGCAAGCTGCTACCGAGCACCGCTTTGCGATGCCGGTGTGGTTTCGGGATTTTGCCGAATTTGAGCAGCGCATGCTGCACCCGACCTACGCTGAACGCGCGATTGACGCAGCTACCCTGCAGCAGTTGCGTGAGCGCTTTGAGGCAGTGCTCGGACCCCAAGGCGTTTCGTTCACGCGCCCCATGCATGTGCGGCTGTTGCGGCGAGCCGCGCACGACCTACTTGAAGCGCGAGGGCTGTAGCGTTTGCACTTCGCCGGGCAAGTTGCCCACATAGTCAGCCAGCACCTTCAGGTCGGCGTTAGAAAACTGCTTGGCAATGCCACCCATGATGGGGTGTTCACGACCCAAAAATGGCTTGCCCTCGGTTTTGTAGGAGCGCAACGCCAGATACAGGTAATCGCTGTGCTGGCCGGCGATTTTTGGATAGGTGGGGTCCATTGGCTTGCTGAAGTTGGCGCCATGGCAAGACGTGCAACCGCCCTTGGCTACCAGTTCAACCGCTTTGGCAGAGCCCTCGGCTGCCACCGAAGGCAAATTTACCGCTGTACCGGTGGATTCGTAATAAGCAGCCAGGTCCGCAATGTCCTGATCCGACAGCGATGTGCTCAGTGTTTGCATAGACGGATGCTTGCGCTTGCCCGACTTATAGGCATGCAGGGCTGCACTGATGTACCTGGCACCCTGACCGGACAATTTGGGGACTCGGTAGGTCTCTGGAAAAGCCGTGTGAAAACCCTTGATGCCGTGACAGCCAATGCACAGCGCATTCTTGTGGGAACCCGCCAGCGCGTCACCCTTGATATCCTGAGACTGGGCCGACAATGGGGTCAAGCAGGCAACCATCAACGCCGACAGAGTCAATACAATTTTGTTCATTTCGCTAAGCCAATTGGTGAAAGGCGAATTGCGCCATTGATAAATATCAATCAATTATAGAAAGCTCGCCCACACGATTCACATGGCGTAAACCCGATATTGACTGCCCTTTTAAACGCCCATAGCCCACAACCGCTAAGCTTGCAACCTCGATTCATACTCACAGCACACCATGAAATTCCAAGGCACCCAAAATTACGTCGCGACTGATGACTTGATGCTCTCGGTCAACGCCTCCATCACGCTGCAACGCCCGCTGCTGGTCAAGGGCGAGCCCGGCACCGGCAAAACCATGCTAGCCGAAGAAGTGGCCAGTGCGCTCGACCTGCCGCTGCTGCAGTGGCACATCAAAAGCACCACCAAGGCGCAGCAAGGCCTGTATGAATACGATGCAGTGAGCCGCCTGCGCGACTCACAACTGTCTGATGTGGATGGCGGAGAGCGCGTCAAAAACATCCACAACTACATCCTTAAAGGGGTGCTGTGGCAAGCCTTCACGGCCGATCAGCCGGTAGCGCTCTTGATTGACGAAATCGACAAAGCCGACATTGAATTCCCCAACGACTTGCTGCGCGAAATTGACCGCATGGAGTTTTACTGCTACGAGACGCGTGAACTGATCCGCGCCAAACACCGGCCGCTGGTGTTTATTACGTCAAACAATGAAAAAGAGCTGCCCGATGCTTTTTTGCGGCGCTGCTTTTTCCACTACATCAAGTTTCCCGATGCTCCGACCATGAAGCAAATCGTGGATGTGCACTTTCCCGACCTGAAAGCCGAGTTGCTGAGCGCCGCCATGAAAACCTTTTATGACGTGCGCAACTTACCCGGCCTGAAAAAGAAGCCCTCCACCAGTGAACTGCTGGATTGGCTCAAACTGCTGATGGCGCAAGACATTCCGGCCTCGGTGCTGCAAACCGAAAGCGACAAGGTGGCGGTGCCGCCGCTGGTGGGCGCGCTGCTTAAAAACGAGCAAGACGTGACGCTGTTTGAAAAGCTCGTCTTCATGCAGAGTCGGAATCGGTGAATTGTTTGCAAGCTTTTATCGAGCCGTTTGAGCCCGCGCTACGCGGGACAATCTTGGCGGTCTTGCATTTATAAAACACTTTTGGGGAAATGAATGGCCTTTGTTGAACCGATCACTCTGAGCGCACGCGGCGTCACACTGGTGCCTCTGATGCTGAGCCACGAAGACGGCCTGCGCGCTGCCGCCGCCGATGGTGAACTCTGGAACATCCGCGTCACCTCGGTGCCCGAGCCAGAAAACACCCGCAAGTACATTGAAGACGCGCTGGCCATGCGCGAAGCTGGCAACCGTTTTGCCTTTGCTGTGCTTGAGACAGCCACTAGCAAAGTGCTGGGCTGCAGCAGCTACCACGATATTTTGCCCGCCGTCAAACGCGTCGAAATCGGTTACACCTGGTATGCCAAAAGCGCGCAGCGTTCTCATGTCAATAGCACGGCCAAGCTGCTGCTGATGACCCACGCCTTCGAGACGCTGGGCTGCCGCGTGGTGGGCTGGCGCACCGACAACTTCAACTTTTCATCGCAAGCTGCCATCGAACGCCTCGGTGCAAAAAAAGACGGTGTCATTCGTGGCCACGCCCTGCGCCGTGACGGGACTATTCGCGACACAGTGATGTACAGCGTGACGCAAGGTGAGTGGCCTGAGGTGAAGGCGCAGCTGCTGTATTTGTTGGACAAACCGCGCTGACGCTTGGTAGCAGGCGCGCATTTTTGAAAAACTTCCCCGAACTATTGCGTCTCATCTAAAAAACAAAATTCACTGCGTAGGAATCCCCATGACGACACCTTCAAAACGCCCGCTAAATCCAGCGCCAAAACCAACGGCGAAGCCCCCCGCAAAGGCGGCGACAAAGCCCGCCGTCGCTGCCGGGGCATCGAAGGTCATCGCAAAGGCCAACGCGAAGGCACTCCCGCACCTGCGCTTCTATCACTCTGAAGCTCTGCGCACGAAGACACTCGCTGTGCTGGCCACTCTGGAGGCGTCACCCGACCCTACTCAGCACCGTGAAGCCTTAGCCAAATTGGTGGTCGAATTGAATAATGCCGGCATGGACTACTGCTTTATCCGGCCGCTCAAACTGGCAAAACCGGGCTTTCTTGTCGAACAGTCCGCCAGCCTGGGAATGGCCGGCGCCCTGCAAGTCATCGGATCTGTCGTGCGCAACATCATCGGGCGCATGGACGGGCCTCGGCTTTTGTCGATTTCTGGATCGATTCGTCAACTCATCCTCTGAGCTTTGCCTGGGGCAACGCAACGCAGCGTCGCTTGCTCAACCACTTCCACAATTTTTTCATGAGTCCTAGAAACCGACATTGGCTGTAAATTTACTTCACACCCGACCATGCTGATCGACTTTTTTTACACCCTGCGCGCCGCCAAACTACCCGTTTCGGTGAAAGAATTCCTGACCCTGCTGGAAGCGCTCAAGCTCGGCGTGGTGGGGCCCAAAACACCACAGTCTGACGACGACTCTGAAGCCACTGGCTACAAGATTGAAGACTTCTACTTTTTGAGCCGCGCCACCCTGGTCAAGGACGAAAAGCATTACGACAAGTTTGACCGGGCCTTTGCCGCCTATTTCAAGGGTGTGGAGTTGGTGACCGACTTCACCCAGGACGTGCCACTGGACTGGCTGCGCCAAACACTCGAACTCAACCTCAGCCCCGAAGATAAAGCGGCGATTGAAAAAATGGGTTGGGACGAGCTCATGGAAACGCTCAAAAAGCGTCTTGAAGAGCAAAAAGAGCGCCACGCCGGGGGCAGCAAGTGGATCGGCACTGGCGGCACCAGTCCGTTTGGCAACAGTGGCTACAACCCGCAAGGCATTCGCATTGGCGGTGCCGGTAAAAACAAGAGCGCTGTCAAGGTCTGGGAGCAGCGCGCCTACCGCGATTACGACGACACGCAGGAGCTCGGCACCCGCAACATCAAGGTGGCGCTGCGCCGCCTGCGCAAGTTTGCCCGTGAAGGCCATGTTGAAGAGCTGGATTTGCCCGACACCATTCGGGCCACCGCAGCCAATGCGGGCTATCTGGACATCAAAATGATTCCCGAGCGCCACAACAATGTGAAAGTGCTACTGCTGATGGATGTCGGCGGCAGCATGGACGAGCACATTGCACGCGTGGAGGAAATGTTCTCCGCGTCCAAGTCTGAGTTCAAGCACCTGGAGTTTTATTACTTTCACAACTGCGTGTATGACTTTGTCTGGAAGAATAACCGCCGCCGCTTTGCCGAAAAATTTGCCACCTGGGACATCATTCGCAAGTACAACAAAGACTACAAGCTGATCTTCATTGGCGATGCCACCATGAGCCCCTATGAAATTTTGCAACCCGGCGGCAGCGTGGAGTACAGCAACGAAGAAGCCGGCGTGGAATGGCTTGGGCGGCTGACCAGCGCCTACCCAAAATTCGCCTGGATCAACCCCGAGCCGCAAGGCGTGTGGCAGTACCGCCAAAGCATCAGCATCGTGCAGCAACTCATGAGCGGGCGCATGTTCCCGCTGACCCTCAAAGGGCTGGAAGACACGATGCGTCTGTTGAGCAAATGAAACGGCTATTGGCACTGCTTCTGCTGATCGGCTCAGCGGCTTGGGCGTGTGCGCAGGCGCCTGCGGATTCCACCCCGCCGCCGGCTTTCACGCTCAGCATTGAAGCCCCTGATGACATCAAGCAGCTGCTCGAACGTCACCTGGAGCTGCAGCGCTACCGCACACTCGACGATCTCAGCGACGCCGAACTTGACCGCCTGCTGGACATGGCCAAAAGCGACACTCAGAAGTTGGTGGCCACCATGGGCTATTTTTCGCCCGTCATCCAGATTGAGCGACCGACGCCTGCTGGCGCACTGGCACAACGCCAAGTCAACATCCGTGTCATTGCCGGCGAGCCGGTGCAAGTCAGCCAGGTCAATGTGCACTTCATCGGCCCAATCGCCACTGATCCGGCAACCAGCGCCCAACGCCAGCGCATTCAGGACACTTGGTCGCTGCCGGCAGGCAACCGTTTTACCCAAACGGCCTGGGACAGTGCCAAGCAGCAAGCGCTGCGCCTTTTGACGATTCAGCGCTACCCAACCGGGCGCATTGCTAGTAGCCTGGCCGACATTGATCCGTTGTCACACCAGGCCCGCCTTGACATCACGCTGGATTCTGGCAACCCTTACAAGCTGGGCAGTTTGGCCATCAGCGGCTTGAGCCGCTATGACGCTGAGCTGGTGCACCGGTTGGCCCGTGTGCCAATGGGTGCCGACTACAGCCAGGCGCAATTGGTCGACGCGCAGCAGCGGCTGTCGGATAGCGGCTTTTTTGACTCGGCCTTTGTCTCGCTTGACGCCCAGTCTGACCCCCAAGCGGCCCGGATATTGGTGAAGTTGCGTGAGGCCAAACTGCAAAAAATCACGCTGGGCGTGGGTGCCAGCACTGACAGCGGCGCCCGGCTCAGCGTGGAGCACCTGCACCACAAGGTGCCGGGTTTGGGCTGGCGAGCCTTGAGCAAAGCCGCCATCGACCGTGACACCCAGTCCATCAGCACCGAGTTGACTTCACCGCCCGATGTGGATGGTTGGCGCTGGCTCACGTCAGCCTTGCTGCAAAACCAGCGCATTGGCAGCTTCGATGTGGGCAGCCAGCGTCTGCGCGGCGGTGCCAGTCAGCTTGGCGCGCGCATCGACCGCAGCTACTATTTGCAATACGACCGGGGCGACACGGCCACAACCGATCTGACCGCCCCCACGGTGGCCGAGGCCATCAGTGCCAACTACGCTTTTACGCTGCGCAACTTCAATAGCCTGCCCTTTCCCTCTAACGGCTGGGGCTGGGGCGTGGAGCTGGGTGTTGGCACCACGCTGGGCAGCAGCCAAGTACCCTTCAGCCGCGCGTTGACGCGGTGGCAAAGTTTCTGGCCTTTGGGCAAGCCGGATCAAGCGGCGAGTGCCGCGCGCGCTGGCCGCATCGCCATGCGTGCTGAGGCCGGAGCGGTGCTGGCAAAAGACGGTGCCAGCCTGCCCGTGACCCAGTTGTTTCTGGCCGGTGGCGACAACAGCGTGCGCGGCTACAGCCTGCGCAGCATTGGCATCACGCTGGCCGATGGTCAGGTCAGCGCTGGCCGTTATCTAGCCGCAGGCAGCTTGGAGTGGCAACGCCCCATCACGCGCGCGGGCCGCCTGACCGACTGGGAAAACACTGTGTTCATTGATGCTGGCGCGGTGGCCAACACACCGGCTGAGTTGCACGCGCAAGTCGGCATCGGCACCGGCGTGCGCTGGAAAAGTCCGGTTGGGCCATTACAAATTGACTTGGCCTATGGTGTCGCGACCCAACGACTGCGCCTGCATCTGAGCTTGGGTTTTGTGTTTTGATGGCCGCACTGCGCACCACCCTGTTCAAACCAGTCTGGTGGCTGCTGGCCACGCTGATGCTGCTGATGGCGCTGGCCGGTGGACTATGGCTATGGAGTGACAGCAATACGTCGCTGGCGACCGTCATCGGTCAACTGTCACGCGTGTTGCCCGCAGGCCAAACGCTGGAATCGCGCGACATCAACGGCTCAGTACGCGCCGGCGGTCAGATTGGCTGGCTGCGTTGGAGCGAAGGCAATCTCAGTATTGAAGCGCGCGACGTGCGCGTCGGCTGGTCGCTGGCAGCCCTGCTGCACCGCGAGCTGCGCTTAAGCGAACTTTCGGTCGGCCATCTGCGCATTGAAGACAAACGCGCGCCAACCCCGGATGCAGCCTCGGCGCCACCAACCGCTGTGAGCCTGCCGCTGCGCGTGGACGCAGCGGTGAGCGTGGCGACGGTGGAATGGATTGGCAGCAGCAGCCAAACAATTACAGAACTTTCTGGTCACTATATTTTTGATAGCTACCTGCACAAGCTGGATAAGGGCCAGGTGCATATTTCATCTGGAAATTACCAATTATCTGGAACCCTGCAGGCGCAGGCACCGATGGCGCTGGCATTGCAATTGAGTGGCATGGTGCAGACCATCGTGCCGTCCAGCGCGCGATCCTTGAACGTGTCCGCCCAGGCCAGTCTCAGCGGCACGCTGGCGGGCGCCGATGCCCGGCTGGCCCTGCAGGCTACGCTGAACCCCGAACTGGTCACCACCGGCAAGGCCAGCACAGGCAAGCAGCCAGTCCGTCAAGCCACGCAAGCCAGCCTGTCGGCCGAACTGGCCCCCTGGCAGGCGCAAAAAGTTATCAGCGCGCAAGGCACCTGGCAAGCGCTCGACCTGGCCGCGTTGTGGCCACAGGCCCCACAAACGCAGTTGGCGGGCAGCGCTTCGGTCACCCCGGCTGGCCCGGGCTGGTTGGCGCACATCACGCTTGGCAATACGCTGAGCGGCCCCTGGAACCAGCAGCGCCTGCCGCTGCAAACCCTTAATGCAGCGCTTGAATTTGCCAACGGCCAGTGGCTGGTGCAGTCGCTGCAAGCCAGCGGAGCGGATGGCAGCGTGCTTGGCAGTGGACAACTCAGCGATGGTCTATGGCGCATGAATGCCAAGGTGCAAGGCATTAACCCTGGCGCAATCGATTCACGCCTGGCTCGGGCCAGCTTGAGCGGTGCGTTGCACGCGCAGCAAAGCGCCAACGGCATTGGCTTTGAAGCCGACTTGCAAGCAGCGCCCGGCAAAGCTAGCCGAGCCGACGCGCCCAAAAGCAGCGCCTCAGCGAGCAGCGCATTGCAAGCCCTACAACTGCAAAGTCTGAGCACCAAAGGCTTATGGGCGGCACCGCTGTTGACACTGGAGGCGCTGCATATCGATGCAAAAGAGGCCCAACTGCAAGGCCAGCTCTCCTATCAAACCGTCACCCAAGCGACGCGCGGCAAGCTGCTGCTGAGTCTGCCGGGCTTGCAATCGAGCGTGGATGGTCAGCTGGCCAGCACCAACGGCCAGGGCAAGCTGGCGCTGCATGTGACCGATGCCGCGCTCGCCACTGCCTGGCTGGCACGCTGGCCCAGCGTTGCCAACGCACTCAAAGGCACCCAATGGCAGGGCAGCGCCGAACTGTCGGCCCAATGGCAAGGCGGCTGGCAGCGTGAGGCGCAAGACCTGCACATCAATGCCAGCCTGCTGGCACCGCGCCTTGACCGGCGCAGCACCACGCAAGGCGTTGCAGAGTGGCATCTGCGCGACTTGCAGGCCGACCTGAAAGGCACGCCCAGCGCCATGGCGCTGAGCACCCGTGGCTTGGCCGAGAGCGGCACGCAAACGCTTAGTTGGCAAGCGCAAGCCAATGCCGGTCGCATCAACGCCGGCGCCTGGCAAGCCAGCGTCCCAGCCCTGCAACTGAGCTTGCAAAACAGCACCCTGCAACGCCCCTGGTCGCTGCGCTGGGGTCATGCCGCCGGCGAATCGGGCAAACCCGTCACGCTGAACTGGCGGCAAACCGACGCACACAACACGCTCGACATCTCAGGCGGATCAGCCCAGCTGCAAGGCCCGGCACCCGGCGTTGCCAACGTAGTCTGGCAACCCGCGCGCTGGTCACAGACCACAGCTTCAATTGGCGCCCAACCACAATGGCAAAGCCAGGGCCGTGTCACCGGGCTGCCGTTGGCTTGGATTGATGCCGTCAGCACGAAACCCTTGGCAGAACTGGGCCTGAGCAGCGATCTGCTGTTGTCGGGCGCCTGGAGCGTATCCCAAGCCGATAGCCTGCGTGCCCAGGTCACGCTCGAGCGCAGTGCGGGCGACCTGCGTTTGCACACAGCGGACAGCCGCCAGCCCGTGCTGCTGGCAGGCATGCGCGAGGCCTGGCTGCAAGTCAACTTAGAGGGTGGCCAAGTTGCCGCCAGCCTGCGCTGGGACAGTGCGCGCGCCGGCAGGGCCCTGCTCGCATTCAGCACCCAGTTGCAAGCCAGAGACAGCGGCTGGGCCTGGCCCGGCGATGCGCCATTGGGCGGTAGCCTGCAGCTGCAGCTGCCGCCGGTAGATGCCTGGTCGGCCTTGGCACCACCAGGCTGGCGCTTGCGCGGCACCATGGACGCCGACATCGCACTGGCGGGCACGCTTGACACGCCAAAATGGTCAGGCACGCTGAAAGCGCGCGACCTGGCACTGCGTTCGGTGGTCGACGGCCTTGACTTCAGCCAGGGAACGCTTGATGCCCACTTGCATGATCAACAGCTCGACATTGACAATTTCACCCTGCAGGGTGCTGGCGGTAGCCTGAACAAGTCAGCCACCACCGGTGGTCAGGTCAGCCTGAGCGGGAGCGTCTTCTGGCTGCCCGCCAGCACAGGCGCAGGCCCTGCAGCACGTCTGCGCATGGCGCTGGTGGCGCAGGCCAACGCCTTGCGCCTGAGCAGCCGCCCGGATCGCCGCGTGGTGCTGTCTGGCAAGCTCACTGCCGATCTATTGGATGCACGCCTCAAGCTGCGCGGCGCGCTCAACGTCGACCAAGCTTTGATCACACTCCCCGACGATGCTGCGCCACAACTGGGCGACGATGTGCTCGTGCGGGCCCCCATCACCCCAGCACAAACAGCAAAAGCCGCTGCAAAAACAGGCACTACAGCCAAACCCCGCGTCATACCGGACGTGCTGGTCGATCTTGACCTGGGGCCAGATTTTCAGGTGCGTGGCCGCGGCCTGCAAGCCCGCCTGGCCGGCAAATTGACGCTGCGCGCCCAAGGCACAGAATTGCCCAGCCTGAACGGCACCGTGCGCACCGTCGGCGGCAGCTACCGGGCCTACGGGCAACAACTGGCGATTGAGCGTGGCGTGCTGCGCTTTAGCGGCCCAATGGACAATCCGGCGCTAAATATTCTGGCAATTCGCCCCAAGCTGACGCAACGCGTGGGTGTGCAGATCACCGGTACGGCCTTGTCACCCATCATTCGGTTGTACGCCGAACCTGACCTGCCCGAGGCCGAAAAACTGGCATGGCTGGTGCTAGGCCGCTCTGCCAGTGGTGGCGGTGCCGAAGCCGCTCTGATGCAGCAAGCGGCCCTGGCCTTGCTGGGCGGCAACGGCCAGAGTTTGTCAGGTAGTCTGGCGCAGGCGCTTGGCCTTGATGAGCTGAGTTTCAGCGGCAACAACACCAGTGAAACTGGTGCCAGCGCCGCATCCATCACGCTGGGCAAGCGGCTGTCCAGCGACTTCTATGTAGCCTACGAGAGCAGTCTGGTCGGCACCATGGGCGTGTTCTCTATTTTTTACGACTTGTCCAAAAGTCTGACCCTGCGCGCCAGAACCGGCGAGCAAACTGCCATCGACCTGATTTACACGCTGCGTTACGACTGAGTGGATATCCCCAGGCGGCAATTACAATGCCCCACCCTCGCTGTAGTTCAACGGATAGAACGAGTGCCTCCTAAGTGCTAGATACAGGTTCGATTCCTGTCAGCGGGACCATTTCATCGAGTCAGGGAAAACCACATTACCCGAATGGGCTACTCCCAATTACCCTTCGCGGTAATGGACGCAACGCCCCAAGTACTTAAAAATTGCCGCTGCTAAGTAACGGCATTACAGGGTTTGCAGAATCTCTGCATTTC